>NZ_CP109137.1:5187989-5496155 GCF_035918095.1 Streptomyces sp. NBC_01750 | reverse complement strand
CACCAGCCGCGTAGCTTCGTCGCCATGACGACGAACGGAAACGAGTCCTACGCCCACGAGCACACCCCCCGTCTCCAGATCGGACAGCTCGCCCCCGAGGTCTACAAGGCCATGGTCGCGCTGGACACGGCCGCCCGGCAGGGCGTGGACCCGGTCCTCCTCGAGCTGGTGAGGATCCGCGCCTCGCAGATCAACCACTGCGCCTTCTGCCTCGATATGCACACCAAGGACGCGCTGGCGGCGGGCGAGTCGGTGGATCGGATCATCCAGCTCAGCGCCTGGGAGGAGTCGCGGCACTTCTACACCGAGAAGGAGATCGCGGCGATCGAGCTGACGGAGGCCGTGACCGTCCTGACCGACGGCTTTGTGACGGACGAGGTGTACGAGAACGCCGCGAAGTACTTCGACGAGAAGGAGCTTTCCCACCTGATCTCCTCGATCACGGTCATCAACGCCTGGAACCGTTTCGGCGTGTCGACCCGCATGGTCCCCGGCCACTACACGCCCGGTCAGTTCAAGCACTGACCGCCGCCCACAGTCCCAGCAGATCCAGCAGATCCAGGAGAGAAATGACCGTGACCGTCTTCCGCTCCCTGCACCACGGCCGTTCGTCCGGCGATCCCCTGGTGCTGCCCGGCCCCTGGGACGCGGCCAGCGCCCGCGCCTTCGCGGACGCGGGCTTCCCGGCGCTGGCCACGCCGAGCGTCGGTGTCGCCGCCGCGCTCGGACACGAGGACGGGCAGACGCCCGCGGACGAGATGTTCGCGGCCGTCACCCGCATCGCCCGCTCGGTGGACGTGCCCGTCTCCGCGGACGTCGAGGACGGCTACGGCCTGTCTCCGAAGGAACTGGTGGCCCGGATCCTCGACACCGGCGCGGTCGGCTGCAATCTGGAGGACTCCGACTCGGCCACGAAAGCCCTCAAGGACCCGCAGCGGCACGCGGACTGGCTGGCGGAGGTACGCGCGGAGGCGGGCGACCGGCTGTTCATCAACGCCCGGGTCGACTCGTTCCTGCGCGGCGTGAGCGACCCGGCCGAGGCGATCACCCGGGCGCGGCTCTATGTCGCGGCCGGGGCGGACTGCGTCTACCCGTTCGCCGTACCGCCGGAGCACATCCCATTGCTGCGCGAAGGGATCGAGGGCCCGATCAATGTCGCGCCGTTGCCGGGCAGTCCGAGCATCGCTGAGCTGGGCCGCCTCGGCGCGACCCGGATCACCTTCGGGCCCGGCCTGCACCGGAAAGCGATGGCGGCGGTACGAACCATCGCCGAGAACCTGCGCGCGGAGCACACACAGCGCGCGGACTAACCGGCCTGGTCCGCCGGGCCGGCCTTCCCGGCTCCGGGCCTGGTCGCCTCCGCGTCCTTCGCCAGGTCCACCGCCGCGATAAGACTCAGCCCCCGCTCGGCCTGGCGCAGCGCCTTGATCGCGGTGATCGAGTCGGCCGGCCCTTCGATGCCGGCCGCGGCGAGATGCCCGCGCACCCAGCGGCCGCGCAGCTCGGCGTCCGAGGCCGCGGCGGCTTCGGCGACGAGAGCGGCGGCGCGCTCAAGACCGGGGCGTTCCTCGGGCGTGGCAGTGTCCAACGCGGCGCGGACGGCATCGCCGATGCCGTCCGCGTCACGCAGTACGAGTACGTTGAGTTCCTGCTTGCCGAGTCCGAACATGTATGGATCCTCGGCCGCAGGACCCCTCCCCCTCAAGAGAGTTGAGGGAATTCTGAGGCTACTTCTTCGGGAGCCACGCCTTCCACGTCGACTCGTTCTCCTTGACCCACTTCTCGGCCGCGGCCTCCGGCGACATCTTTTCGCCGGCGATCATCAGCGCGACCTCGTTCTGCTGCTCGGTCGTCCACTTGAAGTTCTTCAGGAACTGAGCCGCCTCGCCGCCGTTCTTGGCGAAGTCTGCGTTGAAGTACTTCTGCAGCGGTGTGTTCGGGTAGGCGCAGGCGATCTTCTTCGGGTCCGCGTCACAACCCGCCTTGTACTGAGGCAGCTTGACCTCGACCATGTCGATCTGGGCGTTCAGCCACTGCGGGGTCCACCAGTACGTCAGGAACGGCTTCTTCGCCTTGGCGTACTTCTTCATCGCGGTGATCTGCGCGGCCTCGGAGCCCGAGTAGTTGGTCTTGAGGTCCAGCTTCAGGTTCTTGATGAGCGCGTCGTCGTTGGTGACGTAGTCCGGCGAACCCTCGAGGATCTCGCCCTTGCCACCGCTCTCCGCGGTCTTCAGGTCCTTCACATACTTGTTGAGGTTCTTGTAGTCCGTGACTTCGGGGTGCGCGTCCGCGTAGTACTTCGGCACGAACCAGCCGATGTGTCCGGTGACGCCGAGGTCGCCGCCCTTGACGACGGTCTTCTTCGTCGCGACGTACTGCTTCTCCTCCTTGGGGTGACCCCAGTCCTCCATGATCGCGTCGACGTCGCCCTTGGCGAGCGCGTCCCAGGCGAGGACCTCGCCCATCTGCTGGGTCTTGACGGTGTAGCCCAGCTCCTTCTTCAGGATGTAGGCGGCGACGGCCGTGTTGGCCTGGGCGCCGACCCAGGACGGGACGGTCAGCGTCACGGACTTCTTACCGCCCACGTCGTTCTTCTTGCCGGTGTCGGCGGCGCCGCACGCGCTGAGAGTGAGGACACCGAGGGCACTGACGACAGCGGTGGTGATACGGAGGGTGCGCATGGTGCTCCTGTACATGGAAGGACGGGTTCAGTCGGTCTTGCGGGTGGTGGGCTGCGTGATCCGGTCCAGTACGAGACCGAGACAGACGATCGCGACTCCGGCTGTCATCCCGATGCCCATCTCGCCCCGGGAGAGGCCCTTCACGACGTCGTAGCCGAGCGCGCCTCCGCCGACCAGGCCGCCGACGACGACCACGGCGAGGACCAGCACCACACCCTGGTTGACGGCGAGCTGGAGCGCCGGACGGGCAAGCGGCAGCTGGACTTGGAGGAGTTGCTGCCGGGGCGACGCGCCGAGCGAGCGGGAGGCCTCCAGCGCGGCCGGGTCGACCTCGCGCAGACCCTGCGTCGTGATGCGTACGACAGCCGGCAGCGCATACACGACAGCCGCGATGATCGCCGAGGCACGGGTGACGCCGAACAGCGCGACCACCGGGATGAGATACACGAACTGCGGCATGGTCTGCATGGCGTCGAGTACGGGCCGCAGCCATCGCTCCAGACGACCGGCCCGCGCGCAGAAGATGCCCGCGAGCACGCCGAGGAAGAGCGTCAGGACGAGCGCCGCGAGCACCTGCGAGAGCGTGTCCAGCGACTTCGCCCAGACCCCGAGTACGCCGATGGCCGCCATCGAGACAGTGGCGGTCAGCGCCGTCACCCAGGTGCCGACCAGCCAGGCCAGGGCCGCCACCAGCAGCAGCAGGGACCACCACGGCAGCCAGGTCAGGACGTCGCGCAGCGGGTTGAGGATCCAGAGCGTGAAGTGCTCCGACCACACTTCCGTACCGCCGAGGACCGGGATGCCGGAGGAGAGGTGCTCGGTGATCCAGTTCTGGGCCTTGTTGACGGGCGTGGAGATGTCGTATGTCCAGCCCTCCGGCCAGGCGGTGCCGATCGCCAGCCGCCCCAGCACCGCGGCCACGACACCGGCGAACACCAGCGCCCACGCGGACCGGCCGTGCAGCAGCCCGCCGCCCGGTGCGCTCTCGCCGATACGGTCGCCCGCGGCCGCTGTCGTACGGTCCAGCCAGACGGCGATCAGCACGATCGGGATGCCGGCGGCGAGTGCCTTGCCGACGTCGACGGTGGAGAGCGCGGAGTACACCTGTTCACCGAGTCCGCCGGCGCCGACGAGGGCCGCGATGACGACCATCGAGAGCGCCATCATGATCGTCTGGTTGAGGCCGAGGAGCATCTGCCTGCGGGCGAGCGGCAGCCGCGCGGTCCGCAGTCGCTGCCAGCCGCTCGCGCCGAGCGACGCGGACGCCTCGAGCACGGCGGGGTCGGCACCGCGCAGTCCGAGCGCGGTGAGACGGGCCATCGGCGGGGCCGCGTAGATCACCGTGCAGAAGAGCGCGGCCGGCGTGCCGGTGCCGAATACCAGCACGAACGGCAGCAGATACGCGAAAGCCGGCATCACCTGCATGGTGTCCAGCACCGGCCGCAGTGCCCGGTCGACGCGGTCGGACAATCCGGCCGCGAGACCGATCAGGACGCCGAGCAGCGCGGCGACGGCCACCGCGACGACCATCAAGGCGATGGTGAGCAGCGTGGCGTCCCACATCCCGAGGAGCCCGCACACGGCGAAGGCCACGAACGCGGTCCCCGCGACCTTGACCCCGCGCCGCCCGAGCCCGGCGGCCCGCCAGGCGATCAGCACACCGGCGACCACGACACCCAGCCAGCCCATGGCGTCCAGGAACCGGTAGACCACGTCGACGGCGTCCACGGCCGTGTTGGAGAAGTGGAGCAGGAAGTAGAGGAAGACAGGGTGGGTATCGCGGTTGTCGATGACCCACTGGTTGGCGTCGTCGAGCGGCCCGGAGACATTGACCGTCAGCTCGCCGGGCCAGCTCCCGCTGCCCCACAGCGCGATGCCGGCGGGTATGAGCACCAGCGCGGCAACGGCGATCAGCAGGAGCTTGCCCTTGACGCGGTGGCGCAGCAGGGACCGGAGAGTGCGTTCGGGTGCGGCCGCTTCCTTGGCGGGGGCGGTGACGACGGCTGTCATGCGGCCGCCACCTTGTCCGTGTCGGCACCCCGGTCGAGGCCCGCCACGACATCCAGCAGCCCACGGTGGTCGACGACCCCCAGGCACCGCCCGTCCTGCATGACACGCGCCGTCATACCGCTGCGGGCGACCGCCTCGATCGCCTCGAAGACGGTCGCGTCGGCGGCGACCGCCGGTCCGGTATCGGCCTCGCCGGCATCCGCGGGGCGCATCGCCGTACGCACCGTCATGACCTGCTCGCGCGCGACATCGCGGACGAAGTCGCGTACATAGTCGTCGGCGGGCGAGCCCACGATCTCCTCCGGCGTGCCCAGCTGCACGATCCGGCCGTCCCGCATCAGCGCGATACGGTCGCCCAGCTTCAGCGCCTCGCTCAGATCGTGCGTGATGAAGATCATCGTCCGGCCTTCCTCGCGGTGCAGCCGGATGACCTCCTCCTGCATATCGCGGCGGATCAGCGGGTCGAGCGCGCTGAACGGCTCGTCGAAGAGCAGCACTTCGGGGTCGACGGCAAGCGCACGGGCAAGCCCGACCCGCTGCTGCTGACCGCCCGACAGCTGCCCGGGACGGCGGTGTTCGAGGCCCTCGAGGCCCACCTTGGCGATGATGTCCGCGGCCCGGGACCGGCGGGCGGCCTTGCCCATACCCTGGATCTCGAGGCCGTACGCGATGTTGTCGATCACCGAGCGGTGCGGCAGCAGGCCGAAGTGCTGGAAGACCATGGACGCCCGGTGGCGGCGCAGTTCGCGCAGCCGCGCCGTGTCCATGGACAGCACGTCCTCGCCGTCGATGGCGATCGCCCCGGACGTCGGTTCGATCAGCCGGGTCAGACAGCGTACGAGCGTCGACTTGCCGGAGCCGGAGAGGCCCATGACGACGAAGACCTCGCCCTTGCGCACATCGAAGGAGACATCGCGTACGGCGGCGGTGCAGCCGGTGCGCTCGCGCAGCTCTGCCGGGGAGAGCGCGCCGAGTTCGGCGTCGCCGGGGATGCGGCCGGCCTTCGGACCGAAGACCTTCCACAGGTCGCGTACGGAGAAGACGGGCGGCTGACCGGTGTCGGAAGCAGTCTCCTCGTTCACATCCACTCGCTTCGTCTCCGCGCTGGTCTCGGCCTCGGACTCGGTCTTCATCGGGTCATGCCCCTCTCCTCGGAAGCCACGGACAGCAGCTCCGCGCACTTCTCTCCGACCATGAGGACCCCGATCATCGGGTTCACGGCCGGCATCGTCGGGAATACGGACGCATCCGCGATACGGATGCCGTCGAGACCCCTGACCTTCAAGTCCGGGGAAACTACGGCAAGTTCATCAGCGGTGGCACCCATTCGGCAGGTACCCGCGGGGTGGTACACTGTGTGCGCGACCTTTCGCGCGTACTCACCGATCGCCTCGTCGGAGGTGATCTCGGGCCCCGGGCAGACCTCCCTCTTCAGCCAGCCGGCCAGCGGTTCGGTCTCGGCTATCCGACGGGCGATCTTGATGCCGTCGACGAGCGTACGGCCGTCGTAGTCGTCCTCATCGGTGAAGTAGCGGAAGTCCAGCGCAGGCTTTACGTCCGGATCCGCGCTGGTCAGATACAGCCGGCCGCGGCTGCGCGGCTTGGGGATGTTCGGCGTCATCGACACCCCGTGCGCGGGCCGCCGGTAGCCGAGCCGCTCCGGGTTGTCGGTGAACGGTATTTGGTAGAAGTGGAACATCAGGTCGGGCCCTTGTGCGTCCCGATCCCGCTGCACGAAGAGGCCCGCGTCGCTGTCCATCGCCGAGTTCTCGGGGATCGGCCCGTGCGTCTCCCAGACGATCACCGATTCCGGATGGTCGAGCAGGTTCTCGCCGACGCCCGGCAGATCGTGTACGACGGGGATGCCGAGCCGCTCCAGATCGGCGCGCGGCCCGATGCCGGAGTGCAGCAGCAGCCGCGGAGTGTCCACCGCGCCCGCGCAGACCAGGACTTCATGACGGGCCCCGAGGAACTGCTCCTCGCCGTCCTTCGTACGGACATGCACTCCGGTCGCCCTGGGGTTCGTTCCGCCGGAGACAGGGGGAGCGTCCAGCTCCAGCCTGTACGCCCAGGTCTCCAGGGCGATATGCAGGTTCGGGCGGTCCAGGAACGGGTGCAGGTACGCGACCGAGGCGGAGGACCGCTTGTTGTTCTCCGGGTGGTACGCAAGGTCGAAGAAGCCGACGCCCTCGTAAAACGGCTTCCTGTTGAAGCCCTCGACGCGCGGGACGGCCACCGCCGCCTGGGCCGCGTCGACGAAGTCACGGGCGATGGCGTTACGGTCCGCCTCGTCGACGGGCACGATGTTGTTCCGTAGCCGGTCGAAGTACGGGTCCATCGTGGCCGCGTCCCAGCCCTCGGCGCCGGCCGCCGCCCACTCGTCCCAGTCGGACGGCAGCGGCCGGAAGGCGATGAGGGTGTTGTGGGAGGAGCAGCCGCCGAGCACCCTGGCCCGGCTGTGCCGGATGTGGGAGTTGCCGCGAGGCTGCTCGGTGGTCGGGTAGTCGTAGTCGAGCTCGCCGCCGAGCAGCCCCATCCAGCGCCGCAGGGTGAGGACTTCGGGGCGGTCGACATCGCTCGGGCCGCCTTCGATGACGGCGACGGTGATGTCCGGGTTCTCGGTGAGCCGGGAGGCGATCACCGATCCCGCGGTGCCGCCGCCGACGACGACATAGTCGTACATGGTCATGTTCTGTTCGGTCATTTCTGCGTACCCCTGCTCAGCCCGCGAACCAGCGCACGGGGCGCGGGGCCAGGTTCTGGTAGATGTGCTTGGCCTCGCGGTATTCGGCGAGCCCGGCGGGCCCCAGCTCCCGGCCGATGCCGCTCTTCCCGAATCCGCCCCACTCGGCCTGCGGCAGATACGGGTGGAAGTCGTTGATCCAGACGGTCCCGTGCCGCAGCCGCCCGGCGACGCGCCGCGCCCGGCCCGGGTCGGCGGTCCACACGGCGCCTGCGAGCCCGTACTCGGTGTCGTTGGCGAGGGCGACGCCCTCCTCCTCCGTACGGAAGGTCTCGACGGTCAGGACGGGGCCGAAGACTTCTTCGCGTACGACGCGCATATCGCGGTGGCACTGGTCGAGGACGGTGGGCCGGTAGAAGTACCCCTCGTACCCCTCGCCCTCCGGCCTTGCTCCACCGGCCCGCAGCACCGCGCCCTCCGCCAGGGCGGAGGCGACGTAATCCTCGGTCTTGACGAGCTGCTGCCGCGAGACGAGGGGCCCGCACTCCACGCCCGTCTCGGTGCCGCGCCCGAGGCGGATCTTCTCGGCGCGGCGGGCCAGTTCGCCGACGAAGCGCTCGCGCAGCGACTCCTCGATGATGAGCCGCGACCCGGCGGAACAGACCTGCCCGCTGTGGATGAAAGCCGCATTGAGTGCCTGATCGACGGCAGTGTCGAAGCCCTCTTCCGTCCCGCACGCATCGGCGAAGACGAGGTTGGGGTTCTTGCCGCCGAGCTCGAGCGCGACCTTCTTGACGCTGTCGGCGGCGGCGCGCATCACCTTGGTACCGCTGGACAGTCCGCCGGTGAAGGACACCAGATCCACATCGGGGTGCTCGGCGAGCCTGGCCCCGACGGGGTCGCCCGCGCCGGTGACGATGTTCGCCACCCCGGCGGGCAGTCCGGCCTCGACGAGCAGCTCGATGAGCGCGACGGTGGTCAGCGGGGTGATCTCGCTGGGTTTGATCACAAAAGTGTTGCCCGCGGCCAGCGCCGGGGCAATCTTCCAACTCGCTTGCAGGAGTGGGTAGTTCCACGGCGTGATCAGCGCACAGACACCGACCGGCTCATGCACCACCACACTGTGTATCTCCTCGGATCCCGCGTCGACGACCCGTCCGCCGCTCTCGTTCATGACGAGATCGGCGAAGTAACGGAAGGCGTCGCTCACGCAGTCGACGTCGACGCGGCCTTCTTCGAGGGTCTTTCCGGCGTCCCGGCTCTCCAGCAGACCGATCTCTTCGCGGTCGCGCTGGAGCAACTCGGCGACGCGCCGCAGCAGCGCGGCACGCTCGGCGACGGGGGTGCGCGGCCACTCGCCCTGGTCGAATGCGGTACGCGCGGCGGCGATCGCGGCGTCGGTGTCCTCGGTCCCGCCCTCCGCCACGACGGCGAAGACGGTCGCGTCAGCGGGGTCGAGTATCTCGCGCGTGGCGCCGGATGCGGCTGCGCGCCACTCTCCGCCCACGTGGATGGTCTGTTGTGCCGACACGTCGCGTTTCGCCTTCCGTTCCCGAAATGTTTCACGCCGGTGATAGCCGGCGGACGGGTCGCCTGCCCAGGGGATCGGAAAGCATGCGCATTGGATGTCTCAAAGTTGCCCGTATCACTTTGCCGCGGCTGGGCAGGTGTACTCCGGCCTTGAAAGATGCGGTGAGCCCGCCGGCCGCGACTCCCCCGGAGGGCGGTCGGCTCGACGGCCGCGACTCCTCCGGGGGGCGGTCGGTCCGGCTTCCTGGACGCCGCCGGCGTCCGCTCCAGCATCGGTATCGCTCGTACCACCCGGCGTCTGCGGATCAGCGCGTCCGCGCCGCCTCCCAGGGGAGAGCGACGTCACATGCGGGCCGCCCATGGCCGCCTGGACGCCGCGGGCCCGGATGTGGTGCCCCCGGTGGGTTCCACCGACAGAACAAACGCCCCCGGCGGCCAGTCGGCTGCCGGGGGCGTCAGATACGTACGTGAGGCGTACGGATCAGATGAGGCCGAGCTCGCGGACCGCCGCGCGCTCCTCCTCCAGCTCCTTCACCGACGCGTCGATGCGCGCACGCGAGAAGTCGTTGATCTCCAGGCCCTGGACGATCTCGTACTTGCCGTTCTTCGTGGTGACCGGGAACGACGAGATCAGGCCCTCCGGGACGCCGTACGAGCCGTCCGACGGGATGCCCATGGACGTCCAGTTGCCCTCCGCGGTGCCGTTGACCCAGGTGTGGACGTGGTCGATCGCGGCGTTCGCGGCCGAGGCGGCCGAGGACGCGCCACGGGCCTCGATGATCGCGGCGCCGCGCTTGGCGACGGTCGGGATGAAGGTGTCGGCGAGCCACTGCTCGTCGTTCACGACCTCGGCGGCGTTCTTGCCCGCCACCTCGGCGTGGAAGATGTCCGGGTACTGGGTCGCGGAGTGGTTGCCCCAGATGGTGAGGCGGCGGATCTCGGAGACCGGGGCGCCGGTCTTCTTCGCGAGCTGGGAGATCGCGCGGTTGTGGTCGAGGCGGGTCATCGCGGTGAAGCGCTCGGCCGGTACGTCCGGGGCTGCGGCCTGCGCGATGAGCGCGTTGGTGTTGGCCGGGTTGCCGACGACGAGGACCTTGATGTCGTCCGCGGCGTTGTCGTTGATGGCCTTGCCCTGCGGCTTGAAGATGCCGCCGTTGGCGGAGAGGAGGTCGCCGCGCTCCATGCCCTTCGTACGCGGACGGGCGCCGACCAGCAGGGCCACGTTGGCTCCGTCGAAGGCGACGTTCGGGTCGTCCGTGATCTCAATGCCGCTCAACAGCGGGAAGGCGCAGTCCTCAAGCTCCATCGCGGTGCCCTCGGCGGCCTTCAGGCCCTGCGGGATCTCGAGGAGCCGAAGGGCGACCGGCACATCCGCGCCGAGCAGGTGGCCGGAGGCGATGCGGAAGAGCAGCGCGTAGCCGATCTGGCCGGCCGCGCCGGTCACGGTGACATTCACGGGAGTGCGGGTCATGGCGATCTCCGTAAGACAGCTGGCGGTGGGGCCCTGCCCCTGGTGCTGGACACCCCTTCGCCCGTCTTCTGAATCTTGACGTGAAGAGACATCCAGCGTCAGGCTATCGGACCCGCGACCCCGCGATCCCCCGCCCCCTTGTGGCGCGGCTCACGCACGGCTCACAGCCGCTCACACGCAGGCTCAGGCGCCGCTGAAGCGCCCGCAGTCGCTGTGCAGTCCCGCGCGGCTCACCCCAGCGCTCACTGCTGCCCGGTGCAGCCCGTCGTCCCCGTCTTCAGCGTCGCGCACGCCTTCACCTCGGCCGGCGCCGCGGCCGCGGTCATGGGCGTGTAGGCGTCCTTGTCCCCGTTCACCAGGCCGTTCTGCGCGCCTTTGCCGCCCACGGTTATCTGCACCGTGTCGCCGGGGGCCGCCTGAGTGATGCGGGCCCAGGCCGCCTGGCAGGTCTTGCTGTACCGGACCTCGACCAGCGCCTTGCCGACGGTCGCGCTGGAGACGGTCTTGGCGAACTCTCCACCGCAGCCCATGGCCTCCGGGTCCTGGCCCGTGCAGTCGTCGCCGCTGCACTTCACACCGGCCGGCAGCGGCGGGCTGCTGGTAGTCGGCGTGGCCGACGGCGTCTTGGCCGCGCTCTTGCCGTCGCCGTCGCCGCCGAGGTCGGTCAGGAGCACGGCCGCGGCTATCACCAGCAGCGCGCCGACCACGCCGGCCAGGAACATGGTCACCCTGCGCTTTCCGCGTCCCTGGTCGGGGGATGCGGTGGGGCCGGAAGGTGCGCTCGGCGGTGACATCGGCGGGCCCTGGTGGCCGGGCGGTCCCTGGTGGCCGGGCGAGCCGTGATGGTCGGGGCCGGGCTGAACCGGTACCCGCGGACGGCGCTGCTCATCGGTCCTGAACGCCCCGGCCTCCGGGCCGGCCGGATCCGCCGGCGCGGCCGTCCGGCCGCCCGAGCGGCCGTTCGCGGTGCCCGCCGGGGCCGGGCCGAACTCCCCGAGCGCAGCCCGCGCCTGAGAGATCCGTATCGCTTCCATGGTCATGTCGTGGCGCATCTCGGAGCGGCTCCAGGCACGCTCCGCCAGCTCCCACATCGTGGTCAGATGGAGCGTGTTCGTACCGGTCACCTCCGCCAGCGCGACGATCGCCCCCTTGGGCGCGAGCAGCCGGCCGTTCAGATACCGCTCCCACGACGTCTTGCTGTACCCGGTGCGGTCCGCGACCGCGGCAAGGTTCAGCCCACTGCGGTCGACGAGCCGACGGAGCTGGCTGGTGAACTCCCGGACCTGCGGGTCCAGCTCCTCCGGTAGTGCCTTCCAACGAGGCATTGCCTCCCCCTTGTCCCCCGAACGTGCCTGATATGCCCCGCGCTGTCCCGGCCCCCCGCCGTGCCCTTCGGGCGTCCGTGTTCCGGACTACCCAGTGGGATGCGCAGAGCCAGGATGTCAGTTCCTGTTTTTGGTGTGCACGGGAGCACTCGGTGCGGTTGGCGCGCCCCCCTGCACGCCCCGCCCCGGATGCCGCTTCAGTCTCGCATCCGTAGCCCAACGATCGCACCGTGGCGGAATGGTCACTTCCATGCCACAGGCGCCAGGCGTCCCTTGAAACGCGGTTGGCGCGTCCATGACTCTTGACGCACGACGGCGCCCGTCCTCCCTCGGGGGAGAGGACGGGCGCCGTCGGTGTTCGGTGCCGGCTGCCCGGGGCTCGGCCGGACCTGAGGGCTCAGCCGGACGTCATCCTCTTCCGCAGGTTGGCGTCGAGAGCGTCCAGGAACTGCTCCGTGGTCAGCCACGGGGTGTCCTTGGAGATGAGCAGCGCCAGGTCCTTGGTCATCTGGCCGCTCTCGACCGTGTCGACACAGACCTGCTCGAGCGTCTCGGCGAACCTGATGACCTCGGGGGTGCCGTCCAGCTTGCCGCGGTGGGCGAGACCACGGGTCCAGGCGAAGATCGAGGCGATCGGGTTGGTCGAGGTCGCCTTGCCCTGCTGGTGCCGGCGGTAGTGGCGGGTGACCGTGCCGTGCGCCGCCTCGGCCTCGATGGTCCTGCCGTCGGGCGACATCAGAACCGAGGTCATCAGGCCGAGCGAGCCGAAGCCCTGCGCGACGATGTCGGACTGGACGTCGCCGTCGTAGTTCTTGCAGGCCCAGACATAGCCGCCCTCCCACTTGAGCGCCGCGGCGACCATGTCGTCGATCAGGCGGTGCTCGTAGGTGAGGCCCTTGGCGTCGAACTCGGCCTTGAACTCGGCGTCGAAGATCTCCTGGAAGATGTCCTTGAAACGGCCGTCGTACTTCTTGAGGATCGTGTTCTTCGTGGACATGTAGACCGGGTACTCACGGGCCAGGCCGTACCGGAACGAGGCGCGCGCGAAGTCGCGGATCGACTCGTCGTGGTTGTACATGCCGAGGGCGACACCGGGGCCCGGGAACTCGTGGACCTCCAGCTCGATCGGCTCGGAGCCGTCCTTCGGAGTGAACGTCATGGTGAGGGTGCCCGGGCCCGGAACCTTCAGGTCGGTGGCACGGTACTGGTCGCCGAAGGCGTGACGGCCGACGACGATCGGCTTGGTCCAGCCAGGGACGAGCCGCGGCACGTTCTCCATGATGATCGGCTCACGGAAGATGACGCCGCCGAGGATGTTGCGGATGGTGCCGTTCGGCGAGCGGTACATCGCCTTGAGGTTGAACTCCTCGACCCGCTGCTCGTCCGGCGTGATCGTGGCGCACTTGACGCCGACGCCGTACTTCTCGATGGCGTTGGCGGCGTCGACGGTCACCTGGTCGTTGGTGGCGTCGCGGTGCTCGATGCCCAGGTCGAAGTACTTCAGCTCGACATCGAGGTACGGCAGGATCAGCTTGTCCTTGATGAAGGACCAGATGATGCGGGTCATCTCGTCGCCGTCGAGCTCGACGACGGGGTTGGCTACCTTGATCTTGGCCATGAGGTGGAACGTCCCTCTCACGCGCATCGGCTGGGGTCGGCGATGCCCGCGATGTCGCGTCTGGGGCCCCGCCGATTTATCTCGTCATCAAGATACTCGAACGTCGCGACTAACGGACGGTGAAGTGGACGGCGTCCTCGAGGAACGGGACGTCGAGCCACGGCTTCGGCTGGGCCACGAGCGCGAGCAGCACGATCAGGGTGCCGAGCAGTCCGTACGTGACCATGTCCGTGAAGCGCGAGCGCACCGCGAGCATGCCGACGGAGGGCAGGGTGCGGCGCATCACGGCGCCGGTGATCAGCGCCACGCCGATCAGGATGGTCCCCACCCGGAAGGCGTCGGCGAAGCCGTCGCTGCCGACGATCACCAGGCCGAGACCGGCGAGGGCCAGGACGGTGAGCAGGGGCCACTGCCGGGCGGGCGCGGAAGCGTCCCCGGGCGCCGCCCGTCCGCCGCCCTCGGGCCGTGCGGTGTCGCGGGTGAGGGAGGGGGGCCGGCGGGAGGGCTTCTTGCCGGCGTCGGGGCGGACCCCCTGGTCGGCGGCCCCTGTCGCGGACGCGGTGTCGGCGACCGGGCCGGTGGTGTCAGGGCCGGAGGTGTCAGGGCCGCTCGACTCCGGGCCGCTCGTGTCCGGGCCGGCATGGCGGGGGTGGACGGCATTGGCGATCACGGCGGCGGCAGCGGCGTCCGGGGCCTCCGGCTTCGGGGAGGCGGCGTCGATGTCCGGACGGGGTCCGCTGTCCGCGGCGGCAGCGTCGGCCGCCGGCTGTGGGCCGGCGCCGTCGGCGTCCGGCCGGGACGTCCCGTCCTCTGCTGAGGACGCCCTCCTGAGGGCGGCCGCCGTATCCACCTCGTCCCCACGCATCCCTGCCCCGTTCGGGTTCGCGCCGGCGCCCCACGGCTCCGCCGCGTCGGCTCCGTCGTTCGTGCGTACGCCCATGGGCTCAGCCTTCCCGGTCAGCCCGCGACGGCGACCGCGGCGCGCTCCGCCGCCTCGACAACGTTGACCAGCAGCTGCGCGCGGGTCATCGGGCCGACGCCGCCCGGGTTCGGGGCGACCCAGCCGGCCACCTCGGCGACGCCCGGGTGGACGTCTCCGACGATCTTGCCGTTCTCGTCGCGGCTGACACCGACGTCGAGTACCGCCGCACCCGGCTTGACGTCTTCCGGCTTGACCAGGTGCGGGACGCCGGCCGCGGCCACGATGATGTCCGCCTGCCGCAGATGCGCGGACAGATCGCGCGTACCGGTGTGGCACTGCGTCACCGTCGCGTTCTCGGACTTACGGGTCAGCACCAGCGGCATCGGCCGCCCGATGGTGATCCCGCGGCCCACGACCACCACATTCGCGCCGTTGATCTCGACGCCGTGATGCCGGAGCAACTGGACGATGCCGTACGGAGTGCACGGCAGCGGGCCCTCCACACCGAGCACCAGCTTGCCGAGGCTCATCGGGTGCAGCCCGTCCGCGTCCTTGGCCGGGTCCATCAGCTCCAGGACGCGGTTGGCGTCGATGCCCTTGGGAAGCGGCAGCTGGACGATGTAGCCCGTGCACTCGGGGTTGTCGTTGAGTTCCCGGACGACCGCCTCGATCTCTTCCTGCGTGGCGGTGTCGGGCAGTTCGCGCTGGATCGAGGCGATGCCGACCTGCGCGCAGTCGCGGTGCTTGCCGTTGACGTACCAGCGGCTGCCCGGGTCGTCCCCGACAAGCAGGGTCCCGAGACCGGGGGTGATGCCCCTCTCCTTGAGCGCCGCCACGCGGGCGGTCAGGTCGGACTTGATCGCGGCTGCGGTGGCCTTGCCATCGAGAATCTGGGCGGTCATGGACCCATCCTCGCGGATGGACCCGCCACTGTTCCAATTCGGTCCTGATCGCTCCGCCGCTGCGGCCCGCATCACACCGGCGCCCCACCCCCCGGCCGACGCGACCGGGAGATTGCACTTGCACAACACATACGAATACCGACTGGACAAAAAGTCGATGTTAAGACCACGATGTGCCGCGCAGTACCGCGGCAGTGTTGGGGGGCAAACCGCATATTTCGTTACGTTCCTCCGCTCGGACCGCATCGTCCCCGCACTTTTCAACGGAGGAATCCCGTAATGAGCTTCGGCGACCCGAACAATCCCTACGGCCAGCAGCAGGGCGGTCAGCCGGGCTACGGCTATCCCCAGGGTCAGCAGCCTCAGGGCCAGCCCGGTTACGGCTACCCCCAGGCACCGCCGGTCCAGCCGTACGGCGCCGGCGGCTTCGCGGCCGGTCCGACGGAGATGCCGGGCGGCGTGAAGGCGGCCCGCGTGATGCTCTTCATCATCGCCGGCTTCCAGGTGATCGGCGCGATCTTCGCGGCGATGGGCGCCGTCGGCCTCAACAAGGCGAAGGACGACCCCGCGCTGCGGGACGACGTCCAGTTCCAGCAGATCGCCGACATGTCGGTCGGTGCGGTGTGGGCCATCGCCTTCCTCATCCTGGCGTGGGGAATCCTCGCGATCGTGCTCGGCGTCAAGTTCAGCAGCGGCGGCAACGGCATCCGTATCACCGCACTGGTCTTCGGCGTCATCACGGCGATCCTGGGCATCTACCCGTTCGTCCTCGTCGGTCTGGTGCACACCGTCCTCGCCATCCTGATCGCCGTCTTCGTCGGCAAGTCCGATGGCAGCGCCTGGTTCACCCGTCAGCGCGCCTGAGCCACCTGCTGACCAGCTGTACGGCAAAGGCCGCGTCCCCACTTCGGGACGCGGCCTTTTACGTCGGCTGCTCAGTGGACGTCGGCTGCTCAGTGGAAGAAGTGCCGCGTCCCCGTGAAGTACATCGTCACTCCCGCCTTCTTCGCGGCCTCGACGACCTGCTCGTCACGGACCGAACCGCCCGGCTGCACCACTGCCTTGATGCCCGCGGCGGTCAGGATCTCCAGGCCGTCCGGGAACGGGAAGAACGCGTCGGACGCGGCGTACGAACCCTCCGCGCGCTCGGCGCCGGCCCGTTCCACCGCGAGCTTCGCGGAGTCGACTCGGTTGACCTGGCCCATGCCGACACCGACCGACGCGCGGTCCTTGGCCAGCAGGATCGCGTTGGACTTGACCGCGCGGCAGGCCCGCCACGCGAAGGAGAGCTCGGCCAGCTCGTCCGCCGACAGCGCCTCACCCGTCGCCAGCGTCCAGTTCGCCGGGTCGTCGCCGTCCGCCTGCAGGCGGTCCTTGATCTGCAGCAGCGCGCCGCCCTCGATGGGCCGGAGTTCGACGGGGGCCGCCGGGGAGCCCGTGCAACGCAGCACGCGAATGTTCTTCTTGCGGGCCAGCACCTCGACGGCGCCGTCCTCGTACGCCGGAGCCACGATGACCTCGGTGAAGATCTCGGCGACCTGCTCGGCAAGCGCGACGGTGACCGGCCGGTTGACGGCGATGACCCCGCCGAACGCCGACAGCGGGTCGCAGGCGTGCGCCTTGCGGTGCGCTTCGGCGACATCCACGCCGACCGCGATGCCGCACGGGTTGGCGTGCTTGATGATCGCGACACAGGGCTCGTCGTGGTCGTACGCCGCGCGCCGGGCCGCCTCCGTGTCGACGTAGTTGTTGTACGACATCTCCTTGCCGTGCAGCTGTTCCGCGTCGGCGAGGCCACCATTGCCGTTGGAGTACAGCGCCGCGGCCTGGTGCGGGTTCTCGCCGTAGCGAAGCACGTTCGTGCGCTCGAAGGTCGCGCCCAGGAAGTCGGGGAGGACCGAATCGTCGGCGGGCGCGTAGGAGGAGGCGAACCAGGAGGCGACGGCCACGTCGTACGCGGCGGTGTGCTGGAAGGCCTCGGCGGCGAGCCGCTTGCGGGCGGTCAGATCGAAGCCGCCCTCCTTGACCGCATCGAGGACATCCGCGTACCGCGCGGGGCTGGTCACGACCGCGACGGAGGGGTGGTTCTTGGCGGCGGCGCGGACCATCGACGGGCCGCCGATGTCGATCTGCTCGACACACTCGTCGGGAGAGGCGCCCGAGGCGACGGTCTCCCGGAACGGGTAGAGGTTGACGACCACGAGGCCGAATGGCTCCACGCCGAGCTCGGCAAGCTGTTCGCGGTGCGACTCGAGCCGCAGGTCGGCGAGGATCCCGGCGTGCACGCGCGGGTGCAGGGTCTTGACCCGGCCGTCCAGGCACTCGGGGAAGCCGGTGAGCTCCTCGACCTTGGTGACCGGCACTCCGGCCGCGGCGATCTTCGCGGCGGTCGAGCCGGTGGAAACCAGCTCCACACCCGCCTCGTGCAGCCCACGGGCGAGCTCCTCCAGACCCGTCTTGTCATAAACACTGACCAGCGCTCGCCGGATGGCCCGCTTCGCAGCCTCAACAGTCACGGGAAAACTACCTTTCGTCCCTCAATGCGGTAGCCGTTACGGGCCAGACGCCCCACGACCTCGACGAGCAGCCGTCGCTCGATTTCCTTGATCCGCTCATGGAGAGCGGCTTCATCGTCCTCGTCCCGCACCTCGACCACGCCCTGCGCGATGATCGGGCCGGTGTCGACGCCGTCGTCGACGAAGTGGACGGTGCACCCGGTGACCTTCGAGCCGTACGCGAGCGCGTCGCGCACTCCGTGGGCTCCGGGAAAGCTGGGCAGCAGGGCGGGATGCGTATTGACACAGCGGCCACCGAAGCGGGCGAGGAATTCCTTCCCCACGATCTTCATGAAGCCGGCCGAGATGACGAGATCCGGTTCGAACGCCGCGGTTGCCTCGGTGAGTGCGGTGTCCCACGCGTCGCGCGTCCCGTAGTCCTTGACCCGGCACACAAAGGTCGGCAGCCCGGCGCGCTCGGCGCGCTCCAGACCGGCGATCCCGCCCCGGTCGGCACCGACGGCGACGATGCGGGCGCCGAAGCCCTGCGGATCGTCGGCGATCGCATCGAGCAGGGCCTGGAGATTCGTTCCGGAGCCGGAGACCAGGACCACGAGGCGGGCCGGTCGGGCGGAGGGGGGCGGGGAGGCCACGGCGGGTCTCTTTCTCGCGTTGCTGTACGTCTTTGTGTGGTCGTACAAACGAATCGCGCTCCCGGATACGGGGAACTCTACGAAGGGGCCGACCGTCAGCAACGATACCGGCACACAGAACGGCCCCCACGGGACGGGGGCGTGGCCGGGAGGTAGCGTCAGGGGACAGGCCCCGTCCCTTGACGGGGAAGACGACACAAGACCCCATGTGCGCTGGGTCTGAGGGGAAGACATTCACCAGATGCCGGACCGACGCCGCCGTAAGGACCTCCTGTTGCCGCGGGAGCGCCAGTCCACGGATGACAACAATCCCTTCGCGCCGCCGCCGGAGGGCAGGCCGGACCAGCCCTGGCAGCCGCGGCGGCCGGCGAACGACGGCTCGTCCGACGGCTCGTCCGACGATTCCTCCTCGTCCTCCTCCGATTCGCCGGACGACCGTGGCGACGATTCCGACCGTTCCGGCTGGGGCAGCCGGTGGAGCAGCCGCCAGCCCGGCCGCTCTTCGGGCGGCGGCTTCGGCGGCCGCCCGAGCGGCCAGAACGGCCAGAACGGCCAGGGCGGCGGCCAGCAGGGCCCTGACGGCGGCTCCCCCGGCGGCCTGAAGTGGGACCCGACGGACCCGGCCCAGCGCCGCGCGCGCTATGCCCTGCTGTCCGGCATGTGGGCGTTCTTCTTCGCGCTGTTCGACCTCCCGGAGATCGCGCTGCTGCTCGGCGCGCTGGCGCTGTACTGGAGCATCAGCTCCCTGCGCGCCAAGCCCCAGCGCCGCGCGCCGGACGCCATGACATCTCCTGGACCTTCTGCGCCGGCACCATCCGCGACTCCGGGCAAACCGCAGATCACGGCGGCGGTGAGCGGTCTGGTGATGGCGAGCATCGCGCTGGTGCTCGTCGCGGCGTCGTTCACGGCACAGCTGGTCTACCGCGACTACTACACCTGCGTGAACGACGCGCTGACCAAGTCGGGCCAACTGGCCTGCAACGATCTCCTTCCGGACCCGCTCCGCGGAGTGATCGGCATCCAGGAGTAGCGGCCGCCGACCGCGCGGTTTCTTTGGCCCCTGCCCCCTGTCGGGGGTGGGGGCCACGCGTGTGCCCGCCTTGTCGCGCTGCGGCGCCAATGCCGCCGCGGCCGGGCACTCCTGCCCCCAGCCTCCGGAAGGGGGCAGGGCTGGGGACGCCGTGCTACGGCTCCCCGGGCTTCTCAGACTCCCCCGGTTCCCCCGGCTTCTCCGTTGCGCCCGGCTTCTCCGGCTTCTCGGGCTGCTCCGGCTGCTCCGTTGCACCCCGCTCCGGCTGCTCCGTTGCACCCCGCTCCGGCTTATCCGGCGGCTCCGTTGCGGCTGGTGGCACATCCCCCGGTGCGGCCGGCGGCTCCGGCATCCGCATCGGCGGGAACTCCGCCAGCAGACCCCCCGACGCCTCCTTCAGCGCCGCCCGCCGCGCCTCCCGCTCGCCCCTCTCACTCCACGAGCCCGTCGGCAGGACGTCGTACGCCTCCAAGGCCGGGTCCTCGGGCTCCGTCGGCTCGAGGACCTCCGCGGCAGGCATCACCTCCGCCGGAACCGCAACCGAGACCGGAGCGGAAGCGGGAGCGGGAACCGAAACCGGCGCATCCGCCTCGCCCCGTCGCCCCCGCAACCGCCACGCCCGCAGCCCCAGCGCCACCGGCACTCCGATCCCCGCCGACCAGAGCAGCGCCGCCGGGCCCGTGAGCCACCACACCGGGCCGAACTCCACCAGTGCCCGCGTACCCATCGAGCCGCCCGACGCCGCCGTCAGGATCGCTGTGCAGGCCGCGCATCCAGTCGCCCCGAGCAGTGCCGTCAGCGCGGTCTCGCGGCAGCCCCACACCTCCTCCCGTTCCGCGTACCGCAGCGCCGCCGCCCTCCCCGTGAACCACGCGATGACCGCCCCCGCGGCGACCGGCACCACCACCGCCGCCCAGTTCAGCGGCGTGCCAGGCCCCTTCGACGGGACCGCGGCGAGCAGCGGGAAGTACGGCAGCGCGGGATCCCCGGCCAGCGCCAGTGGCATCGCCGTCGCGCCCGTACCGAGTGCGAAACCGGGACCGAGGCCGTATGCCGCGCCCCAGACCGCCGCGTTCGGGACCAGCGCGAGCCCCAGCAGCAGCACCGCCAGTCGGCCCGACCACTCCTCCGCGAGGCGCAGATACGAGTCCTGCGTGGCGTCCGCGTGCCACACCAGCGATGCCGCGACCAGCAGCGCGCCGCCGCCCAGCAAGGTCAGCGATCCGGCCGCCGCGGACCGCAGCGCGACGGCCACCCGGGGGCGGGCGAGTTCCAGCCGTACCCGTTCCGGCAGCCCTGCGGGCAGCGGCCGGAGCGGCCGTCCGCTCGCCGTCCACACGCCGGCCACCGCCGACAGCACAGTCACCACAGGCAGATGGAACAGCGCGCTCAGCGGGTCAGCCGCCAGCGGACCGCCCGCCGCGTACAGCACCGCCCCCGCGCCGACCAGCAGATATCCCGCGGTCACCGCGCACAGCGCACCCCGCGCGGACGGTCGCGGGCGTCCCCTGTCCTGGTCGAGCGCGTCCCGAGCCGCCCGGTGTGTGAGCCAGACCGGCAGCACGACCAGGAACAGCGGCACCACACCCACCGGCGCCGGGCTCCCGGACAGCGTGCCGGACCGTACGAGCTCCGTGCCATGTGCCAGCAGCCACAGCCCGGCCGCGACATGCAGCGCCCCTGCCGGACCGCTGTCCGGGTACGGGGAGCTGACCCACAGCACCATCACGAGAACGGCGAGCGCGCCGAGCCCGAGCCCCGCCGCGGTCGCGCCGCGCACGAAGGACGCGGCGAGCGCTTCCAGCCGGCCGCCTTGCACGGCAGCGGGGGTCTGCGGCAGCGACGGGCTGTGATCGGTCATCGGGGTCACGCGGCCATGCTGCCAACGACACGCGCTTCAACCGCGTAACAGGCGAATAGCCGCTGTGTCGCTCAATATACGTTTATGTACTTTTTCCGCCGAGTGCAGCACTGCGGAGAGCCCCTGATGACTGAGCGCACCCCACGTTCCACTTCCGCCGCCCCACTGCCCACCCCCGAGGAACGGCGCACGCTGCGCGAGGCGAAGTCCCTGAGCGAGGAGCAGGTCGCCGTGGCCGTCGGCGTGAGAAGCGCGACGATCAGGTCCTGGGAGGCCGGCCGCACCAGCCCGCGGGGGCGCAGGCGCGAGGTGTACGCAGAGCTGCTGGCACCCCCTGGCGCGGAGCCCGAGGAATGGTCCGCCACGACGACGGCCCCCGGGGCAGAACCCGCCTCTCAGGCCCCGGACCTCACCGAGCGGACCGGCGCCGGCACCCGGCCGGTGCCCGTCGGCCATCGCGCGGCCGAGGCGCAGCCGGTGCTGCCGCCCCGCCCCGAGGCGCACATCCCGGTACCGGCGCTCACCGCCGAAGCCCTGTCCTGGGACCCGGCCCGGGACGGCGGCGACGGAGCCGGCACCACCCTCAGCTCGGCACCCGCCGCGGGCGACGCCCCCCAGCAGGGCCCGCCGCCGCCCCCGCCACCGCCGCGCGTCGAGCTCACCCCCGCCGAAGCATTCGACGCGCTGTACTCGTACGTCGCCCCCGCTCTCGTACGCCAGACCTACCTGCTCACCGGTCGGCGCCGGCTCTCCCACGAGTCGGTCGAGCGCGCGTTCCACCTCGCCTGGCAGCACTGGCCCGAGGTCGCGTGCGACGGGGACCCCGCGGGCTGGGTGCGGGCCGTCGCGTACGAGTACGCCATGTCGCCCTGGCACCGGCTCCTGCGCACCCACAGCCGACCCGATTGCCGGCCGCCCACCGAGCCGGGCCGTCGCGCCCTGCTCGACGCGCTGCTGGAGCTGCCGCCGCCGTACCGCCGCACGCTGCTGCTCTACGACGGACTGGGCCTCGGCCTGCCGGAAACCGCGGCCGAGACCGAGGCCAGCACCCCGGCCACGGCAAGCCGGGTGCTTCACGCACGGGCGGCCATCGCCGAGCTGCTCCCGGAGCTCAGCAAGGGGTCGGTGCTTCACGAGCGGCTCACCGATCTCGCCCGCGAAGGGCTGGTACCGCAGATGCCTCCCGCCGATACCGTGCGGACGGGCAGTGAGCGCCGGGCCCGGTTCTGGACGCGGGCGGCCATCGCCGTGACCACGCTGATCGTGAGCGCCACGGCTTTCACCCTGGTCACCGCGCCGACACGGTACGAGCCGCCGATCGCTCCCGGCCGGCAGGTCGACGGCGTACCGGGGCGCGGCGGACCGCAGCCGCTGTCCCACCTGGACACGGAGCTGCGCAAGAAGCTCCGCTCCGCGCTCGCGAACGGTCCCGGTCGACTCGCACCCCAGACCCGATAGCCGCCGGTACGCGAGTGGGCCCGCACCTCACCAGGAGGAGCGGGCCCACTCGTACGTACTGCGCACTGCTGTGCGTACTGCGTTGTCGCGAAGGTCAGCCGGCGAGGATCGCGCGTGCCAGCTTGGCCGTCTCGGTCGGCGTCTTGCCGACCTTGACGCCCGCGGCCTCGAGGGCCTCCTTCTTCGCCTGCGCGGTGCCGGAGGAGCCGGAGACGATGGCGCCGGCGTGGCCCATGGTCTTGCCCTCGGGCGCCGTGAAGCCCGCGACGTAGCCGACGACCGGCTTGGTCACGTTCTTGGCGATGTAGTCGGCCGCACGCTCCTCGGCGTCGCCGCCGATCTCGCCGATCATGACGATCAGGTCGGTCTCGGGGTCGGCCTCGAACGCCGCGAGGGCGTCGATGTGCGTCGTGCCGATGACCGGGTCGCCACCGATGCCGACGGCCGAGGAGAAGCCGATGTCACGGAGCTCGTACATCATCTGGTAGGTCAGCGTGCCCGACTTGGACACGAGACCGATGCGGCCCGGCTTGGTGATGTCGCCCGGGATGATGCCGGCGTTGGACTGGCCGGGGGTGATCAGGCCGGGGCAGTTCGGACCGATGATCCGGGTCTTGTTGCCCTTCGAGCCGGCGTACGCCCAGAAGGCGGCCGAGTCGTGGACAGCGATGCCCTCGGTGATGACGACCGCGAGACCGATCTCCGCGTCGATCGCCTCGACGACGGCGGCCTTGGCGAAGGCCGGCGGCACGAAGACGACGGAGACGTTTGCGCCGGTCTTCTCCATCGCCTCGGCGACGGAGCCGAAGACGGGCACATCGGTGCCGTCGAAGTCGACGGACGTGCCGGCCTTGCGCGGGTTCACACCGCCGACAATGTTGGTGCCGTCAGCGAGCATGAGCTTGGTGTGCTTCATGCCGGTGGCGCCGGTCATGCCCTGGACGATGACCTTGCTGTCCTTGGTGAGGAAGATAGCCATGGTGTTGGAGTCCCTCGTCCCTTACTTCGCAGCCGCGAGCTCAGCGGCCTTGTCGGCCGCGCCGTCCATGGTGTCCACGCGCTGCACGAGCGGGTGGTTGGCGTCGGACAGGATCTTGCGACCCAGCTCCGCGTTGTTGCCGTCGAGGCGCACGACCAGCGGCTTGTTGACTTCCTCGCCCTTGGACTTGAGCAGTGCCAGGGCCTGGACGATGCCATTGGCGACCTCGTCGCACGCGGTGATGCCACCGAAGACGTTGACGAAGACGGACTTCACGTCCGGGTCGCCGAGAATGATCTCGAGGCCGTTCGCCATGACCTCGGCCGAGGCACCGCCACCGATGTCGAGGAAGTTGGCGGGCTTCACACCGCCGTGCGCCTCACCGGCGTACGCGACGACGTCGAGGGTCGACATGACCAGGCCCGCGCCGTTGCCGATGATGCCGACCTCGCCGTCGAGCTTGACGTAGTTGAGGTTCTTGGCCTTGGCCGCAGCCTCGAGCGGGTTGGCTGCGTCCTTGTCCTCGAGCGCCTCGTGATCGGGCTGGCGGAAGTCGGCGTTCTCGTCGAGAGACACCTTGCCGTCCAGCGCGATGATGCGGCCGTCGGCGACCTTCGCGAGCGGGTTGACCTCGACGAGGAGCGCGTCCTCGGCGACGAAGGTGTCCCACAGCGTCACCAGAACCTCGGCGACCTGCTCGGCAACCTCGGCCGGGAACTGCGCCTGGGCGACGATCTCGCGGGCCTTCTCGATCGTCACGCCGTCCACGGCGTTGACCGGAACCTTCGCGAGGGCCTCGGGGGTCTTCTCCGCGACCTCCTCGATGTCCATGCCGCCCTGGACGGACGCCATGGCGAGGAAGGTGCGGTTGGTACGGTCGAGGAGGTACGAAACGTAGTACTCCTCGGCAATCTCGGGGGCAGTCTCGGCGATCATCACCTTGTGGACCGTGTGGTCCTTGATGTCCATGCCGAGAATGTCCGTCGCACGGGCGACAGCCTCGTCCGGGGTGGCCGCCAGCTTCACGCCGCCGGCCTTGCCGCGGCCGCCGACCTTCACCTGCGCCTTGACGACCGACTTGCCACCCAGCTTCTCGGTGGCCTCGCGCGCCGCCTCAGGCGTGTCAATGACTTCACCGGCCAGCACCGGTACACCGTGCTTGGCGAAGAGGTCCCTCGCCTGGTACTCGAACAGGTCCACGCGCGTCCGTCCCTTTTCAGTGGTCTCGCGGTTCGTTTTCTGCGTGGGCGTGCCGCGAAGGGCAACGTGACTGCGCTGTCACTGAGGGAGGCGTACACGGTGTCCGAGTACGCGGCATGTCCGTCTCGCAGGTTATCCCCGTGGGCCCGAGGTCCCTAAATCGCAGATCACACCTGAGCGGTGATACCTGTCACAGAGCGCACGCGCGGCCGCGTCGGACGTGGACACGGGGGCGGACACGGGTCATCTTGCCGCTGGGTACGGGCGGCAGGATTGCGGCTGCGAACGGGACCGGGCGGCCCCCACCCCAATGAGGACCGCCCGGGAACATCGGACCCGCCTGTCAGATGCCCTTCGTCACACGTGTCGCTTGTCTGTGTCGCCCGGCTTGGGTCAGATGCCCTGCGTCAGGTGCGACACATAGCCCGGGGTGGTCGAGGAAGCCACGCCCCGGACGCCGGAGACGGCGTTGCCGGCGAGCGGCGTCGAGCCGACCGTGCCGTACACGTGCTGCGCGAACGGCTGGACCTCGGAGGCGACTCCACCGGCGAACGGCGTGGCATCGGCCACGACGCCCTGCGCCAGGGTGCCGGTGCTGCCGCCGATGCCGTGCACGACCGGCTGGGCGTGGTCGACGACGGTTTCGACGAGCGGCCGGACCGCACCGACGACCCCGCCCGCGAAGGGCTGGACCTCGGAGGCGACACCACCGGCGAGGGGCTGGACCTCGCCCACGACGCCACCTGCGAACGGCGTCACGTCACCGACCACGCCCTGGGCGAAACCGTCGACGTCGCCGACCGCCTGACCGGCGACCGGGAGCACACCGCTCACGGCACGGTAGGCGATGGGCGGCAGGGTGTCCTGCGCGGCGGCGGCGGCGAGCGGAGTGGCGGCGGCGACGGCGCCCTGGGCCTCGTAGTGGACCTGGGACGGGGCCTGCTCGGCGAGCTGCGGCGCGAAGTCGGCGAGCGGACCGAAGAGGTAGTCGATCTCGCCCTGGACGTCGGCCGCGTCGGGTGTGGCCGGGACCTGGTACGCCGGGAGCCCGGCCTCGGCGTAGTGGCGGGCCTGGGCAGCGGTGCCGGTAGCCGTGCCCCTGGCCTGAGCGGTCCTGCCGGCTGCGGTGCCCTTGGCGTCGGCGGCGGCGTCCTTGGCGCCCTGGACGGTGGCGGCGTCCTTGGCATCCTTGACCACGTCGACGGCCTTGACGTCCTCGACGGCGTCGGCCGCCTCGTCGGGCGTGGAGTGCGGAACGGAGACGTGCACCTCGTCGGCGCTGGCCGCGGCGGTCCCGAGAGCCCACATGCCGGTGGCCGTGGCAGCGACGGCTATGGATCGGCGGATGTTCTTATGCATGCTTACGTCAAATCCTTCGAATTCGTTCGGCTGTCCGGAACTATCCGGTTGGCGGGCAGACCTGTCCCGCCCCCGCGCGGCAGGTCTTGAGCGGGGGAAAGGACTGCCCTAGCCGGGGAATTCGAGGATGTCGCGCGGTCGTTCGCGGGTCGGCGTTTCGGCTGCGACCCAGCCCGCGCCCGGTACGAGCGCGAACGGCGTGCCGTAGACGCTCGTGGCCGCGTGCTGGTCTCCCGTACGCGGTGTGTGACTCTCGCCGGACTGCTGCAGGACGCCGTGGGTGGAGTCGCAGGGCTTGCCGGGGACTTGAGCCGGCGCGGGTGCCGTTGCGGGCCCCTCGTACCGGACTTCGGCCTGTCTGAGACCAGAGGCACCGTCGTACCCGCCGACCGGACCGGCCGTGGTGGCTGTTGCGCCGGACCACCGGGCAGGGACGGCGAACTCCGCGAGGTTGTCGGCCGTGAAGCGGTCCGCGGAGTCTCCCACGGGCCTGTCGGCGGGGTACTGCGGCGTGAGGCCCTGGTCCGCGTCGTCGCCCGGAGGCGGCAGCGGCACAGGGAGGAACCCGTTCAGTGTCTCGCTGAGAGCCCCGGTCAGCGGCCGGGCCACCGGCAGTACGACGCCCCGCACAGTGTCCGCGACCGGCTTCACCACTCGGCGAACGGTCTGGACGGGCTGCGCGGCCCGGCCGGGTCGGCCCGGACGCACGGATTGCACGGACTTCGCGGCGTCGACCGTGTCGGCGGGGCGGGCGTCGGCGGAGTCCGCCGCCACGCGCCGCAGTTCCCGCGCCGGGGCCGGCCGGGTCGGCGGCGCGACGCTCACCTTGGTCTCGGCCGACACCGTCGATTCCGGCATACCCGCCGACTCCGACGCGTGCGCCTGGCCGCCGTAGAGACACCCGAGGGCCATAAGTCCCCCGAGGAACAGCACCACTTGCAGCGCACGCCGCTCGCCCGCCGCCCGGCGCAGTGCGCACAGGACGGCAGCGGAACGAGCGGCTGCGACGGTCACAGTGAGAGGAACCTTCTCGGTCGGCGGAAGTGGACCTTCCGCGGGGGATCGGGACGATGCTCGCACGAGCCTCCCGGGGGGACGCAAGCCCCCTGTTACTGATGAGTCACCATGTCCGATATGGGCAATGGTCTCTTCTCGATCGCGGCGGCCATCACATCCGGGAAAAGATCCGGCGTACAGGCGAACGCCGGTGCGCCCAGGGCCGCCAGCGCCGCCGCGTGCTCGTGGTCGTACGCCGGCGTCCCCTCGTCCGAGAGCGCCAGCAGTGCGACGAATTGCACACCGGACGCCTTCATCGCCGCGACCCGCTTCAGCATCTCGTCCCGTATACCGCCCTCGTAGAGGTCGCTGATGAGCACGACAACGGTGTCGGCGGGGCGGGTGATCTGCGACTGACAGTACGCGAGCGCTCTGTTGATGTCGGTGCCGCCGCCGAGTTGAGTGCCGAAGAGGACGTCCACCGGGTCGTCGAGCTGGTCGGTGAGGTCGACGACGGCGGTGTCGAAGACGACGAGACGCGTGGCGATGGAGCGCATGGATGCGAGGACCGCGCCGAAGACGGAGGCATAGACGACGGACGCCGCCATGGAGCCCGACTGGTCGATGCAGAGCACCACGTCCTTCTTGACCGACTGGGACGCGCGTCCGTATCCGATGAGCCGCTCGGGGACGACGGTGTTGAACTCCGGAAGGTAGTTCTTGAGATTGGCCCGGATGGTCCGGTCCCAGTCGATGTCCCGGTGGCGCGGGCGGCTGATCCTCGCGGACCGGTCGAGTGCGCCGGTGAGGGTGGACCTGGTGCGCGTCGCGAGCCGCTTCTCGAGATCGTCGACGACCTTGCGTACGACGGCCCTGGCCGTCTCCTTGGTCGTCTCGGGCATCGCCTTGTTGAGGGAGAGCAGGGTGCCGACGAGATGGACGTCCGCCTCCACGGCCTCCAGCATCTCCGGCTCAAGCAGCAGCGTGGACAGCCCGAGCCGGTCGATCGCGTCACGCTGCATGACCTGGACGACGGAGCTCGGGAAGTAGGTGCGGATGTCGCCGAGCCAGCGCGCGACGGACGGTGCGGACGCCCCGAGCCCGGCCGAGCGGTTGCCGGTGCGGTTGCCGGCCTTGTCCTTGCCGGTGCCGTAGAGGGCGTTCAGGGCGCCGTCCATCGCCGCGTCGGTGCCGCTGAGCGCGCAGCCGGTTCCGTCGGCGGCGTCGCCGCCCAGCACGAGCCGCCACCGCCGCAGCCGCTCGCCCCCGGTTCCACTCGCGCTCGCGGCAGCGCTCTCGCCGGCGGTCTCGTTCTCTGTCGCCGTGCTCATCGGGCCACCCCCGCGAGGTCGTTGTCGTCGATTCCGAGGAGCAGGTGCAGCACCGGCAGCACCGCGTCCGCCCGCTGCCCGTCGAGGCCGGCGCCGAAACCGGGCATCGTGGACTCGGCGTGTGCGGGACCGGACGCCGCCGCGGGTCCGCGCCGGACCAGCTCGCCCAGGGTGCGGCGCACGCCCGGTTCGTAGGCGGAGAAGGTGCGGCGCAGCAGCGGCAGCACGTCGGTGAACGCGTCCGCGGGCACGCCGCTCAGCCAGGCGTCCACGAGTGCGAGCAGGCGCTCGTCGTGGACCAGGAGCATTCCGCCGCCGGAAGCACCGCCGACGAAACCCTCGATCCAGGCGGCCGCGTCGGCGGGCGGTGTGCCGACCGACAGCGCGAGGCCCATGAGCCGTGCGGCCTCGTCCTCCTCGAGCCGTCCGTCGTCCAGCAGCAGCCGTGCCGCCCTGCCGCGTATGACTCCGGGCACGGTGTCGCGGGCCGCGAGCCGATGCAGGACCGATCCCCAGCGTTCGATCAGCTCACGGCCCTTCGGCAGCAGCCCGATCGCGGTGTGCACGCCGTCCAGATGGCCCCGCATCCCGGCCGCGCCGTCCGCGTCGAGTCCGGTGCAAGCGGGGGGCAGGCCGACGCAGATCCGCTCGGCAATACCGGCCGCGACCTCACCGAGCGCGACCGTGTCGGTCGACCGCACGTCCCCGTACCGCAGCGAGCGGGCAAGGGCCGGCAGTGCCTGGGCGAGATGACCGACGTCCGCGTCGAGTGCGGCGCGGTCGGCCAGCGCCCGCATCACCACGGGCAGCGCGTCGGGCAGTTCGGCCAGCAGGCACTGTTCGGCGAGCGCGGTGACCTCGGCGAGGGCGGTGGCGGACACCGCCCTCGACTCGGCCTTGGCCGTGGCGGCGGAGAGCACGGTCGTGCCCCACACTCCGGCCTCCGCCACCTTGACGAAGAGCTCCGGCTCCCAGCGCAGCCGCCAGCTCTCCCGGAATGTGCCGGTGCTCCCCCGCCCTGTGACGGGCTCGCCCCAGCCGATGGAGAGCAGCCGAAGCCGGTGCAGCAGCCGGCTCTTCGCCGCGTCTGTCTCCTTGCGCAGGTCCAGCTCCAGCTCCCGCTCGAGCGCCTCCGGTTTGATCCGCAGGCTTCGCTGAAGCCGGGTCAGGTCACGCTGCAGCGGCACGGCGGGCGCGGCGTCCGGCACCTCGCCGAGCACATCCCCGACGACGAGCCGGTCCCGGATGAGGTCGAGCGGCACGTCGGAGCCCTCGCACATCACGGCCCGTATCGCGTCGGTCGTCTCGGTAAGCCCGGCGAGGGGCCGGCCTCGCATGGCGGCGAGAGTCTCGGCGAGCCGTACGGCCTCGATGACATGGGCGGAGGAGACCAGCCTGTCCTCGTCACGCAGCAGCCCGGCGACCTTGGTCATCCAGCGCTCGATGGGCCGGTCGGCCACGCCGAAGAGATGCCCGTACCAACCGGGCGAGTCGATGCCGGCGCCGTATCCGCTGTGCCGGGCGAGCCTGCGGTAGGTCCAGGGCACCCAGGTCATCTCGGTCTTGACCTTGGGCAGCCCCTTGAGAAGGGCCTTGTCGGCCGCGAGGGTGGTCTTCTCCTCGAGCGCGGGCACATGCCAGGCGCCGCAGACGACGGCGACCTCGTCTCCGAACTCCTTCCGCGCGGCCCGGAGTTGGATCCGCATATGTGCCTCGCGGGCGAGATCACGGTCGTGTCCGCCGTGCCCGTACGTCTCGCGCAGCGCGGCCATGGCGTCCCCGAGTGCGGCGAAGGGCGCGCGGGCGTCCGCCGCGTGGGCTGCCGTACCGCGATGCTCGATGACGTCTTCCCACCACCGCTCGGGATCGTCGTATCCGGCCGTCTCGGCAAGCACGGCGATGGGATCGATCCGCAGCCCACTGGGGTCGGGCGCACCGCGCTCGTGCTCGGGCCCGACCGTGTGCGGCCCCGCGCCGTCGCCACCCTGCGCACCGGGCGTCCCCCCGTCGGGCGCCAGGGTTCCTGCGGGCCCGGCCGCTCCCGGTGTTGCCTCCGGACCCCCGGCGGCCCCCGCACCGCCGCCCTCGGGCGGCTGGCCCGAAAGCGGTGCGACCCCGCTCGGTCCGACCGGCCCCGGGCCTCCGGGGTCGACGCTGTCCGCCCCCGCTCCGGGTGCACCAGCCCCGGCACCGCCACCCTCGGGCGGCTCGGCCCCGGCAGGTGGACCTGGCTCGCCGTCGGCGGTTTCCGGGCTCGCCGACTCCTCCTCCGCCGCCGGCGCCAGCGAATGCGCCGCGGGGAGGTCGATGAACCGGACCGGAACCCCGCGTCCGAGCGCCCAGCGGAGCGCCACCCACTCCGGGGAGAACTCGGCCAGCGGCCAGAACGCCGCCCGCCCCGGGTCGTCCACCGCGTGCGCGAGAAGGGCGACCGGCGGGCGCATCTGCTCGTCCGCGGCGAGCGCCAGCAGCGCGTCGCCCTCCGGCGGTCCCTCGATCAGCACGACCGCGGGCGACGCCGCCTCCAGCGCGGCCCGCACCGCCCGTGCCGAGCCCGGCCCGTGGTGGCGGACGCCAAGCAGCAGGGGGCCGGTCATACGCTCACCTCGCGGCAGGCGCGGTAGAAGTCCTTCCACCCGTCGCGCTCTCGGACCACCGTCTCCAGGTACTCCTGCCAGATGACCCGGTCCGCCGCCGGGTCGCGTACGACCGCGCCGAGGATGCCGGCCGCCACATCACCAGGGCGCAGCACGCCGTCCCCGAAGTGCGCGGCGAGCGCGAGACCGCCCGTGACCACGGAGATCGCCTCAGCCGTGGAGAGCGTCCCCGAGGGCGACTTGAGCTTGGTGCGACCGTCTGCCGAGACCCCGTCCCGCAACTCCCGGAAGACGGTGACCACACGGCGGATCTCCTCCAGTCCCTCCGGCGCGGCCGGCAGATCGAGCGAGCGCCCCAGCTGGTCGACGCGGCGCGACACGATGTCGACCTCGGCCTCCGGTGTGGCGGGCAGCGGCAGCACGACGGTGTTGAACCGGCGGCGCAGCGCGCTGGAGAGGTCGTTGACCCCGCGGTCGCGGTCATTGGCGGTGGCGATGAGATTGAACCCGCGGACCGCCTGCACCTCCTGCCCCAGCTCAGGGATGGGCAGCGTCTTCTCGGAAAGGATCGTGATCAGAGTGTCCTGCACGTCCGCGGGGATACGGGTGAGCTCCTCGACCCGAGCGGTCATGCCCTCTGACATCGCGCGCATGACGGGGCTCGGCACCAGCGCGTCCCGGCTTGGGCCGTGGGCGAGCAGCTGCGCGTAGTTCCAGCCGTAGCGAATCGCCTCTTCCGGCGTGCCCGCCGTGCCCTGCACGAGCAGGGTCGAGTCGCCGCTGACGGCCGCGGCGAGATGTTCGGAGACCCAGGTCTTGGCGGTGCCCGGCACGCCGAGGAGCAGCAGTGCCCGGTCGGTGGCCAGAGTGGTGACGGCCACCTCGACGATCCGGCGCGGCCCCACGTACTTGGGTGTGATCACCGTGCCGTCGGGCAGCGTGCCGCCGAGCAGATAGGTGGCTACGGCCCACGGCGACAGCCGCCATCTGGCCGGCCGCGGCCGGTCGTCGGCCGCGGCGAGCGTCTTGAGCTCGTCGGCGAAAGCATCCTCGGCGTGCGGCCGCAGGGCCTCGGCGCCGGTGGCTGCGCCGGTTTCGGACACGGTCATGGATCCCCCTCCAGATCGGTTCCAGATCGTTCGACCCGATGTGAGTTCCACCGTGCACCATGCCACTGACAATCGACCGTTTCCGCAGGTCGGAGCCGATTGTCAGTGGTGGCCCGTAGCGTCGTTCCCATGAATCAGCAGGGGGTGCGCTGGACGTCGGAACAGGTGCTGGCTCTGGCTCCTGACGACGCGTCACGCAGAGCGGGAAACAAACTCGGCGCGGCCGGGCCGTGGTCCGGTGCGGGGAGCAGCGGCTCGGGGGGCGTCTGGGGCCTGTGCAAGGGCAGCGGCAGCAAGCCGTACCAGACGGTTGTCGACACCACGGGCCCCGCCTACAAGTGCAGTTGCCCGAGCCGGAAGTTCCCGTGCAAGCACGCGCTGGGGCTGCTGCTGCTCTGGGCGGCGGACGAGGAGGCGGTACGGGACTCCACGACCCCGGACTGGGCCGAGGAGTGGCTGGAAGGGCGCCGAAAACGCGCCACGGACAAGGAACAGAGCGAAGCGGGCACGGGACAGTCCGCGAAGTCCGCCGACCCGGAGGCGGCCAGGCGCCGGGCCGAACGCCGGGCGGGGCGGATCACCGCGGGAGCGACGGAGCTGGAGCGGCGGCTGGCGGATCTGCTGCGCGGCGGCCTGGCCGCGGCCGAGCAGTCGGGGTACGGGCTGTGGGAGGAGACCGCGGCCCGCATGGTCGACGCGCAGGCACCGGGCCTGGCCGCGCGGGTGCGGGAGTTGGGCACGATCCCGGGCTCCGGGCCGGGCTGGCCGGTGCGGCTGCTGGAGGAGTGCGCGCTGATCCATCTGCTGGACGCGGCCTGGCTGGGCATCGAGCGGCTGCCGGAGCCGCTGGCAGCAACGGTCCGCACCCGGGTCGGCCTCACCTCGCCGGCCGCGGGCCCGCCGGTCCGGGACCGCTGGCTGATCCTGGCCCAGTACGACTCCTCGGACGGCAAAATCACCACCCGCCGCATCTGGCTGTACGGGTGGGAATCCGGGCGCGCGGCGCTGCTGCTCTCCTTCGGCGCGGCAGGCCGGTCCCCGCAGCAGGCGCTTCCGGTGGGGCTGACGATCGACGCGGAGCTCACTCCGTACGCGGGCGCGGGGCAGCTGCGGGCGGACCTGGGCGAGCAGTTCGGCGCCCCCGTCGCGATCGCGTCACCTCCGCCGGGAGGGTGTACCGCGGCGGCCCTCGATGCGTACGGGCGGGCGCTGCGGGACGATCCCTGGCTGGACTCCTGGCCGGTGACTCTGAGCGGAGTCATACCCGTCCCCACGAGCCCAGGGTGGCAACTGGCGGACGGCGACGGCGGGACCGCGCTGCCCATCGCGCCCGCCGCGCTCGCCCGCTCCGGGCTGCTGAAGCTCGTGGCGCTCTCCGGCGGCGGGCCGGTCACCGTCTTCGGCGAGTGCGGCCACCAGGGCTTCTCGCCGCTCGCCGCCTGGTCCGAGGACGGGTCGGAGACGGTCCCGCTCATCTGAACGTACGGAGGACCCATGACTGGCACCACCAGCACCTCACTCTGGGAAGAGCTCGTCACCTCGGCTCTTCTCGGCACCGACCGCCGTACGCCGCCGGCCGAAGTCCTGACACCGGGCAAGCACGCGCCAGCCGGGCTGCTGGACGCCGCGGCCGTGCAGACCGTACGGCGCAGGGCGGGACTGCTGCCCGCACCCGCCGCCGCTCTACCTGAGCCCGCGCCGCACGACGCGCGGCCGCGGCTGCCCCCGCCCGCCCGGCGCCGGCTCGCCCAGCTGCTGGCAGACCGGTCCGCCCCGTCCGCCGGGGGGCGGCGCGGTACGGCGCCGGATCTGACCGAACTGCTCCCCCAGTGGCTGGCCGCGGCCAACGATCACAAGTACCAGGCGCCGGCGTCCGTGCTGCCCGCACTGCTGGACGCGGCCCGTGCGCGTACGGATCTGCGCCCGCAGGCTCTCACCTTCGCCGGGCCGCGCGGGCTGTGGCTCGCCCGGCTCAACCCGGAGTGGAAGTTCGCGCTGCGCGGCGCGTCCGGCGGCCCCACGCTGGACACGGATGACGCGGAGGCCGTCCGACGCCTCTGGGAGGAAGGGCTGTTCGCCGAGCGGGTCGCGCTGCTGGCCGCCGTACGGGCGCACGACGCGGACAAGGCGCTGGCGCTGCTGGCGGCGACCTGGTCCACGGAGCGTGCCGAGGACCGGCTGATGTTCCTGGACTCATTGCGTACGGGACTGTCCGACGCGGACGAGGCGTTCCTGGAAAAGGCCCTCTCCGACCGCAGCCGCAATGTCCGCGCCACGGCGGCCGAGTTGCTCTCGGCACTGCCGCATTCCGCGCTCGCCGGGCGGATGGCGGCGCGGGCGGCTTCGTGCATAAGCCTGGACCGCAGTGGTGACGGAGCCGACGCGGCGATCGTGGTGGAGGCGCCGCACGAGTGCGATGCCGATATGCAGCGCGACGGCGTGGTGCCGAATCCGCCGTCGGGACGGGGCGAACGATCCTGGTGGCTGGGCCAGTTGGTCGAGGCGGCGCCCATGGCGACCTGGCCGGTGCGGCTCGGCGGGCGCACGGCCGACGAGCTCGTCGCGCTGCCCGTCGCCGACGACTGGGGGGACGAGCTGCACGCGGCGTGGTGCAGGGCGGCGGTGCGGCAGCGGGACGCGGAGTGGTCCCGGGCCCTCCTCGGCCCACCGGGCACCCCACCGGAGACCGGGCCCGGCACGACGTCGCTCGCCGAGCGGGCGAAGCTGCTCGCGGCGCTGCCGGCCGGTGAACGGGCGGGCTGGGTCGCGGAATTCATCGCTGCGCACGGGCTGTCGGAGGCGTTCCAGCTGCTGGGGGTCTGCCAGGTGCCGTGGTCGGAGCCGCTGGGCCGTTCGGTGGTCGATGCGCTCGACATCGCGCGGGACGCGGGGAGCTACCCGTGGAGCTTCAGCGGAGTGATGGGCCTGGCCGAGCGCTGCCTGGCGCCGGAGGAGGCCGGCCGCCTGGAGATCCTCACGGCCACGCCCGACGAGCCGGAGGGAGCGTCACCGGGCGCGGGCGGTTACTGGTCGGAGGCGTTCCAGCGCCTGGTCTCGACGCTGCGGCTGCGCGCGACGATGGGGGCGGAGCTGCGGGGTCCGGCGGAATAGGGGCCGGGGCAGGGATACGGGACCAGCGGGGCGCGGGCCGGGCCACGGGCACCTGGGCCGCTGGGCCGCTGGGCCGCTGGGCATGCTCGGAGGTGCGGGGCCATGGGCACGGGCCGGAGGTAGCTGCGCCAGACCGCGCGGCTGACACCCCGTGCCCCGCCATGCGGCAGCTTTACGCCGCTCCGGTGAGGCGGTCGCTGGCCAAGCAGGCCTCGGGCGCCGGAGACCGCACCCGGCAAGACCCGGCCCGGGCAACACGCCTCGCCTTCACCTGCAAGGAGCCGGATGACCCGGGCCCGGGCAATAGGGGTCCGCACCCGGCAACAGTCACCCGCGTCGGTCACGCTTCCGCAGGCTGGCGGACATTCGCGTTGACCCAGTCGACGATCGACGCCGTCGTCGCTCCCGGCGTGAAGATCTCCGCGACGCCCTTCTCCTTCAGCGGAGCAATGTCCGCCTCCGGGATGATGCCGCCGCCGAACACCTTGATGTCCTCCGCCTCGCGCTCCTTCAACAGCTCGATCACCTTCGCGAACAGCGTGTTGTGCGCCCCGGACAGGATGGACAGGCCGATCGCGTCGGCGTCCTCCTGGATCGCCGTGTCCACGATCTGCTCAGGGGTCTGGTGGAGCCCGGTGTAGATGACCTCCATACCGGCGTCGCGCAGGGCCCGCGCGATCACCTTGGCCCCGCGATCGTGGCCGTCGAGACCCGGCTTGGCCACCACCACGCGGATTGGACCAGTCACACCCATCACTGCCTCCACATACCGACTGCGCCGCCACGGGCACGGGTCCCGTACCGACCAAGGTCCGGGCAAGTGAACGAACGTTATCTCCAGCATCCCGCAACCCGCCGTTTCACGGTGGATAGCGAGGGGGAAATCACACATGGGACATGTTCGCTATGCGTCGTACCCGCATCACGCGGCACACAAGCCGCGCGGGGAGGTCGCACGGGGAGCCGCTACAGGGTCGTCGCAGCACCGCGCCGTCAGCCGCACGGCGCGGTGCTGCGACCCCTTCGACACCGGCCCGGCACGGGCACAGAGCCGTACAAGAGCCTGAGCGGCGCCCCATGAGGGCACAACGGGGGACGGAGCCGTCTCCAGCGTGCCATTCGGGAGGTCGGCCATGAAGGTCTTGCCCTTTCCGCTGTGTCTGCGCTCCGTGCGACACCTAAGGATCTCGGCCGCGCTGCTGCGGGCCACCGCCCTCGAGCTGGCGATCCTCGCCGGGCATCTGCTCCTCTACCCTTCCGGCCTCACCCCGGAGCGCCGCACCCCCGACCGCCCCGCCTCCGACCACCCCGGACCGAGTAGCGCCGAGCTTCCGCCCCACACCGCGACCCTGCCGACCGGCACGGGCCTGTCGCACCCGCCCGCCGTCCTGCTCCACGGTTTCGTCGACAACCGCTCCGTCTTCGTCCTGCTCCGCCGCTCCCTCGCCCGGCACGGCTGGCGCCATCTCGAGTGCCTCAACTACTCCCCTCTGACGTGCGACATCCGCGCCGCCGCCGATCTGCTCGGCCGGCACATAGAGGAGATCTGCGCACGTACGGGACACCGCGAGGTCGATATCGTCGGGCACAGCCTCGGCGGCCTGATCGCCCGCTACTACGTGCAGTGCCTCGGCGGTGACCAGCGGGTACGCACCCTGGTCACGCTCGGCACTCCGCACTCGGGCACCACCGTCGCCCCGCTCGCGAGCGCGCATCCCATAGTTCGCCAGATGCGTCCGGGATCCGCCGTGCTCGAGGAGCTGCGCGCGCCCGCACCAGGTTGCCGTACCCGGTTCGTCAGCTTCTGGAGCGACCTCGACCAGGTGATGGTCCCGGTCGAGACGGCCTGCATCGACCACCCGGACCTCATCGCGCAGAACGTGCGCGTCAGCGGAATCGGGCATCTCGCCCTTCCCGTCCACTCCGCCGTCGCGACCGGAATCCGCCAGGCGCTCGAATCGAGCGAGTCGGCGGCAGGCACTTCGGGAGCCGCCTCCGTCGCCTGATTCGGCGCCCGATTCAGCGTCCGGCCGGACAGCCAATGTCGAACACTTTTCGAACGTAGGGCCAAAGCTGTGCCCGCAGTCCCCCGAAAGACGGCCGAATGCCCGTTTCCTGATTGCCTAAAACCTGCCGAAGATTGTCGCCGTCGCATACCGCCGGGTACAGTCGCGCCACTGCTTTCCCTCTGGGGCTCCCCCGCTCTCCCGGGCCCCGGAAACCAGGTCCTGCTGCCGAGGCGAGAGAGAAGTTGGTGAACGACCAGCACGCCCACGCCGGGTACGTCGGATACGACGAGTACTCCACTGGCAGCTTCGACGCCGATCCCCTCTTCGGCGCCCTTCCGGGCAGTTACGAGGCGGGCCACAGCGGTCAGCACGACAGCAGCCAATGGAACACCGGGTCTCATCAGACCGCCGGCTACGACGTCTACGCCACGCAGCAGGCACAACAGCCTCAGCAGACGCAGCAATTCCCGCAGTACGACATGACGGGTCAGTACGACACCACCGGCCAGTACGACACCACGGGCCAATGGGGTACGGCCGGGCAGCACGACACCACCGGCCAGTACGAAACCACCGGTCAGTACGACACGGCGGGTGAGTACGACGCCACCGGCCAGTGGGACGCCGGCGCCTGGAACCAGACCGCGCAGACCGGTCAGTACGAGACCGCCGCGGCCACCTTCGCTTACGACGCGACCGGACAGTGGGCGGCGCCCGCCTTCGATACCGGCTCGTACGACGCCACCGCCTGGAACACGGGCGCGGAGGCCCACGTACCACAACAGTTCACGCCGGAGCAGGAGTTCAGCCCGGCGCCCGAGTTCACGGTCGACGCCGGATACGAGACCGGCTACGACAGCCCGGCCGAGTACCAGCCGGACCTCCAGGCCGAGTACCAGCCGGACCTCCAGGCCGAGGCCCACTTCCAGCCGGAGCCTCAGCACGGCACCGCCGACGAGGCCGACACCGGCATCGACGCCGAGTTCGAGTTCGAGACGGAGTTCGACACCGAGGCCGAGCCCGCAGCCGAACTCGACCCCGAGGGCGAGTTCGAGCCGGAAGCCCTCACCCCCGTCGCACCCGTCACGCCCCGCCCGGTCCGCCGTTCCGGCGGAAGCCGAGGCCGCCGCCGTACCCCCGCCAAGCGCTCGGCGCTCCTCACTGTCGCCGTGCCCTCCGCCTGCGTCATGGGCGTCGCCGGTATCGCTGCCGCCTCCGTCGGCGGCCTCGCCGGCAGCGACAGCGACACCAAGGACACGACCAGTCTGGCGGCCGCCGATCCGGCCTCAGTGAAGCCCGTCGCCGCCAACAACAAGATGGACACGCAGCTCGCCGCTCTCAGCGCCGACGCCCGCGACTTCGGCGACCGTGCGTCGCGCACCCAGGAACGCCTCGATCTCAAGGCGCGCCAGGAGGCGGAGAAGAAGAAGCGCGAGGACGAGGCCAAGCGCCGCGAGGCCATGCGCCCCAAGTTCGTACTGCCGGTGGAACGTCAGGGCCTGAGCGCGTACTACGGCCAGGCCGGCGTCAACTGGATGTCCGTGCACACCGGCATCGACTTCCCGGTGTCGTACGGCACCGAGGTGATGGCCGCGACCGACGGCACCGTTCGTACGCAGTGGAACAGCGCCTACGGCAACATGGCCATCGTCACCGCACCCGACGGCACCGAGACCTGGTACTGCCACCTCAGCAGCACCAAGATCCGCTCCGGATCAGTCAAGGCCGGTGACGTCATCGCATACTCGGGCAACTCCGGCAACTCCACCGGACCGCACCTCCACTTCGAGGTCCGGCCGGGCGGCGGCTCGGCGATCGACCCGCTGCCGTGGCTTCGCAGCCACGGCCTCGACCCGACGTAACAACAGCGCGACGTAGCAAAAGCGCGGCGTAACGAGGGAGCGACGCAACAACAGCGCGGCGTAACGCCAGTGCGTCGTAACGGCGACTCAGCCGAAGCGACCACCGACGTAACGCCGAAGCCGGCTACAGCTTCTCGACCGGCGCGTACCGCAGAAGCAGCCGCTTCGGCTTGGTGTCCCCGAAGTCGATCGTCGCCTGTGCGTCCGCGCCCGAGCCCCTCACCTCCACCACGGTCCCCAGACCGAACTGGTCGTGCGTGACCCTGTCGCCGACCACCAGCGCGATCACCGGCTTGTCGCTCGTACGCCGCGTGGCGAATCCCGAAGCACCGCCGCCCGACCGCGAGCGCGACGACGACAGCGACGAGGCGATGCCGGACGTCGGACCGGCGGCCGCGGCCATCGGGCCCGTCCGCTTCCACTCCAGGTGGCGGCCCGGGATCTCCTCCAGGAACCGCGACGGCGGGTTGTACGAGGGCTGACCCCACGCACTGCGCATCGACGACCGTGTCAGATAGAGACGCTCGCGGGCGCGCGTAATTCCGACGTACGCCAGCCGCCGCTCCTCCTCCAGCTCCTTCGCCTGGCCGAGGGCGCGCATGTGCGGGAAGACGCCGTCCTCCATGCCGGTCAGGAACACCACCGGGAATTCGAGGCCCTTGGCAGTGTGCAGCGTCATCAGCGTGATGACACCGGCCCCCTCCTCGTCCTCGTCCGGGATCTGGTCGGAGTCGGCGACGAGAGCCACCTTCTCCAAGAACTCGGCGAGTGTGCCCGCGCCGTCCTCCTCGCCGCGCTCCTGCTCGAACTCGAGCGCCACGGCGGCCAGTTCCTGAAGGTTCTCGATACGGGTCTCGTCCTGCGGGTCGGTGGACGCCTGCAGTTCGGCGAGATATCCGGTCCGCTCGAGGACCGCCTCCAGCACCACCGCCGGACCCGCGCCCGAGTCGACAACCGTACGCAGCTCCTCCATGAGCACGTTGAAGCGCTTGACGGCGTTGGCGGAGCGGGCCGCCATGCCGTACGCCTCGTCCACGCGGCGCAGCGCCTGCGGGAAAGTGATCTTCTCGCGCAGCGCGAGCGCGTCGATCATCGCCTCCGCGCGGTCGCCGATACCCCGCTTGGGGACATTGATGATCCGGCGCAGCGGAACATTGTCCTCGGGGTTGGCGAGGACCCGCAGATACGCGAGGACGTCCCGGACCTCCTTGCGCTCGTAGAAGCGCACTCCGCCGACGACCTTGTACGGCAGCCCGACCCGGATGAAGATCTCCTCGAAGACACGGGACTGGGCGTTCGTACGGTAGAAGACGGCGACGTCGCCGGCCTTCGCGTCGCCCGCGTCCGTCAGCCTGTCGATCTCGTCGGCAACGAACTGCGCCTCGTCGTGCTCGGTGTCCGCGACATAGCCGGTGATCTGCGCGCCGGCGCCGGCGTTCGTCCACAGGTTCTTGGGCCGGCGGCTTTCGTTCCGCTCGATGACGGCGTTGGCGGCGGAGAGGATCGTCTGCGTCGAGCGGTAGTTCTGTTCGAGCAGGATCGTCGTCGCGTCGGGGTAGTCCTCCTCGAACTGGAGGATGTTACGGATGGTCGCGCCGCGGAAGGCGTAGATCGACTGGTCGGCGTCGCCGACGACGCAGAGCTCGGCCGGCGGCAGGTCCTCGTGACCCGTCCCCACCAGCTCGCGTACGAGCGTGTACTGAGCGTGATTGGTGTCCTGGTACTCGTCCACCATCACGTGCCGGAAGCGCCGCTGGTAGTGCTCGGCGACATCAGGGAAGGCCTGGAGGAGGTGGACGGTGGTCATGATGATGTCGTCGAAGTCCAGGGCATTGGCCTCGCGCAGCCTTGCCTGGTACATGCGGTAGGCCTCGGCGAGCGTCTTCTCAAAACCTCCCCCAGCGCCTCCGTCCTGGGAGGTACCCCCAGCAGCCTGGTCGGCGAAGGTCTCCTCGTCGATCAGCTCGTTCTTCAGGTTCGAGATCTTCGCGCTGAAGGACTTCGGCGGGAACTTCTTCGGGTCGAGGTCCAGATCGCGGCAGACCAGTGCCATCAGGCGCTTGGAGTCGGCGGCGTCGTAGATCGAGAACGACGAGGTGAAGCCGAGCCTCTTGGACTCCCGGCGCAGGATGCGGACGCACGCGCTGTGGAAGGTCATGACCCACATGGCGTTGGCGCGCGGGCCGACGAGCTGCTCGACGCGTTCCTTCATCTCGCCGGCGGCCTTGTTGGTGAAGGTGATCGCCAGTATCTGGCCGGGGTGCACACTGCGGGTCCCCAGCAGATGTGCGATCCGGTGGGTCAGCACCCGGGTCTTGCCGGACCCCGCCCCTGCCACGATGAGCAGCGGCGACCCGGTGTGCACGACGGCGGCACGCTGCTGCTCGTTCAGCCCCTCGAGCAGGGCGGCAGGATCCACGACGGTGCGCGGGGCGCCGTCGCGGTAGTACGGGTCCCGGGCCGGAGGCACGTCGAACGCACCCTGGAAGAGATCGTCCGGGATCTCCTCCGGGGCCGAGTCCTCGGGCGGTGGCGGGTGCTGCTCCGCGCTGGGCTGGAGGTCCGCCAGGAAGCTGTCGTCAAAGAGGCTGCTCATCGCTCTACGAGTCTAGGCCGCCGCAGTGACAGCCCGCGGCCGCATCGGGATACGACTCCGGCGGCGATCTGGGCAGCGACTTCGCGGCAACACCGGCGACACAGCGCGACCGGGCCACTCCGCTGCGATGTCGCACGGCGCCGGCCCCTGGGCGACTCCCCACTCAGTCGCCAAGGTCACGAAAATGTATCGGACATATCGAACATCAACCTTCACAGCAGCCACACGAGTTGGCTACCGTGCTCGATCAGGCGGCCCGTACCCCCCTGGCGACTCACGCCGAATCGGGCGGCCTGCGCCGAATTCGGACTTCCTTCACGGGAGTTCGGAACCGGGGACCCACCATGCACAACCGGGGTGAATCGGACCTGTCTTTCTCGGTCCGTAGGGCGATCTTCCGTTCCGCCCGAACCCGACAGCTAACCCGGTAGGCGGTCCACGGAAGAAGGAGATGCCGGCCTTGGCGTCGCATCGCAAACCGCGTGCCCGTACCGGAATTGCCGGAATGGCAGGTCTACGCGCCAACTCCCCCGCCGTCGGGTTCACGACGGCTGCCCTCGCCTCCGTCACCCTGTTGTCGACGCAGAGCGCCAACGCCGCGCCCGCCGAGCCGAAGCCCTCCGTCGAAGAGGTGCAGAAGAAGGTCGACGACCTGTACCGGCAGGCCGGAAGCGCGACCGAGAAGTACAACAAGGCCAAGGAATCCACCGACGAGAAGCGGCGCGAGGTCGACCAGCTGCTCGACGACGCCGCGAAGCGCACCGACAAGCTGAACGAGTCCCGGCGCACCCTGGGCAACTACGCGGCCGCGCAGTACCGGACGGGCGCGGTCACCCCGACCGCGGCGCTGCTGCTCGCGGACAGCCCCCAGGCGTACTTCGACCAGACCCAGCTGATGGACCGGATGACCGACCGTCAGCGCACCGTCATCGACGACTACGAGACCCAGCGGGCCGCGGCGGCCAAGCAGCGGGCGGAGGCGACGAAGAGCCTCGAGTCGCTCACGGACTCCCAGCAGGCGCTGCGCACCAGCAAGCGGGAAGTCCAGGCGAAGCTGAGCGAGGCGCGTTCGCTGCTGTCGAAGCTCACCGCCGAGGAGAAGGCGCGGCTCGCGGCGATCGAGCGCGAGAAGGAGGAAGCGGCCCGCCGCAAGGCCGAGGCCAAGGCCAAGGAGGAGGCGCAGGCCCGCGCCGACGCGGAGGCGGAACGAAAGCGCCAGGAGCAGGAGCAGCAGCCGGGCACGGGTACGGGCGCAAGCGCGGGCACGGGATCCGGCACCGCCGACAGCAGGTACGCGGCCAAGGCCGACAAGGTCCTGTCGTTCGCCCGTTCGCAGCTGGGCAAGCCGTATGTCTGGGGCGCGACGGGCCCGAGCTCGTACGACTGCTCGGGACTGACCCAGGCCGCCTGGAAGGCGGCCGGCGTGGATCTGCCGCGCACCACCTGGGACCAGGTGAAGGTCGGCACGCGGGTCGCGACGAAGGATCTGCTCCCGGGTGACCTGGTCTTCTTCTACGACGACATCAGCCACGTCGGCATCTACATCGGCGACGGCAAGATGATCCACGCGCCCAAGCCCGGCGCGAACGTCCGCGAGGAGTCGATCTACTACATGCCGATCTACGGCAGCGTGCGTCCGGCATAGCGGACCAAGTGGAACGCCCGGGCCCGACCGCGCCCGGGCGTTGTCACGTACGGAAAGCGCCGCTCTCACATCGGGAGCGATGCTCTCACATCAGAAGCGGCGCTCTCACGTCCAGAGCGTGGCGATGAAGATGTTCACGACCGTCAGTCCGCCCACCGCCCCGAACATCGCCTTGTCCACCCTCTCCTCGTCCCGCTTCACATACACCAGGCCCAGGATCACGATCAGCACCGCCATCTTGATGCCGATCTTGAGGTTGTTCACCGGCTGGTCGTCGGCCTGGTTCAGGCCCACCAGCACCACGCCCGTGACCAGCATCGTCAGCGCGCCGTGCAGCATCGCCGGGATGAAGCGCGCCTCTCCCGCGCCCATCGCCTTCATCTGAGTGAGGAAGCCGCCGAGCAGCGACGCGATGCCGATGATGTGAAGGGCGACAAAGACATTGATGAGTACGTCCATGAGGCGGAGCCTAACCGTCCCCATACCACCACCCGCCGGGCAGGTAGGCCTCGTTCGCCTCATCGGTCACACCGGTAGGGGAATGCGGTCCGGCACCATGAGCAGGGCTCTCACAAGGCGCACGCTCGTGTCCACCTTTGGCCAATATCGGTCCTTACGCCTCTTCGCCGTGACCGCCACGTTTAGCGTCCTCCCTCAGGTGACCGACTTTCCACCGCTGCCGAGCTCCCGGGCGGCCGCCGGTCACCACCGCCGAGGGATCCGGCGGCGGGCCGCTCCCCCTGTGCGGTCCGCCGTCGGACTCCGACTCGGACCGGCAGGGAACGGAAGGACGTGGACGCCGTCGTGGCAGCGCACCGGAAACCCAGGCAGCATCCCCTCACCGGGCCCGCCGCCCGTACCGCCGCCACCCTCGCGCTCGCCGGCGCAGCGACCGCCACCGCACTGGAAGGCACCGGGCAGGCCGAGCCCCAGTTGAGCCCCGCACAGGTCAAGGCCAAGGTCGACAGGCTGTACCAGGAGGCGGAGGCAGCCACCGAGAAGTACAACGGGGCCAAGGAGCGTGCTGCCGAGGCGCGCGGGTCACTCGACGCGCTGCGCGACGAGGCAGTGCGCAGGACCGAGCGGCTCAACACCTCGCGGAATGCACTCGGTTCGATCGCCACCGCCCAGTACCGCGCCGGCGGTATCGACCCCGGTCTGCAGCTCGCGCTCACTTCCGACCCCGACCAGTATCTGGAGCGCGCCGCCCTCGCCGAGCGGGTCGGCGAGCGGCATGCGGACGCGATCTCCGGCGTACACCGACAGCTGGTGGAGATCGCACAGTTGAAGGCACGGGCGGGCGAGCGGATGAGTGCCCTCAGGGCCCGGCAGACCGAGTTGGCGGAGCACAAGGCGACCGTCCAGGAGAAGCTGGCCGCCGCGGAGCGTCTGCTGAACCGGATGACAGCCGAGCAGCGCACGGCGTACGACTCCTCCTACGGCGGCGTGGATGGTGCGACGGATACCCGCGCCGACCGCTCCGCCGGCCCCCGCGGCTCGCTCCGGGCCCCCAATCCCCGTGCCGCGCAAGCCGTTGCGTACGCGTACGGAGCACTGGGCAAACCCTACGTCTGGGGTGCGACGGGCCCGAATGCGTACGACTGCTCCGGTCTGACGCAGTCCGCCTGGCGCTCCGCCGGCGTCTCGCTGCCCCGCACCACCTACACCCAGATCAGCACCGGCGAACGCGTGTCCCGCTCTCAACTAGCCCCTGGCGACCTGGTGTTCTTCTACTCCGGTGTCTCACATGTCGGCCTCTACATCGGCGGCGGACAGATGATCCACGCACCCCGTCCAGGCGCCCCCGTCCGTATCGCGCCCATCGACCAGATGCCCTTCGCGGGTGCGACCCGCCCCGCGTAGCCACCGCACGGCCCAGCCACCACACGGACCACGCCTCCACACACACCGCAATGCGCTCGAAATCCGCTTGCCCGGCCGCGCACGGGAGTGACACCATCCCCGGCGTCCCAAGATCCCGATCGCGGCAGGAGCCCTCGTGGACCTCGACGTCCAGAACTACGTACGCACGCTCACGCTCCGCTCGCCCGATCACGTCCGCGTCGGCCCCTTCACGGTGCGCTACAACCCCGACTGGGCCATCCCGCCGGCCAATTACGCCATCCCGGACCACGGCGCGGAGCCGACCACCGAAGAGGTCAACGCACTGATCGCCGTTTTCCGCGAGCGCGACCGACAGCCGCGCCTGGAGTTCCTGCCGTCGTGCGCGCCCGAGGTCGAGCCGGCCCTGCTCGCGGCCGGATTCAGGGTCGAGCACCGCGCGCCACTGCTGGCCTGCACGCCCGGAACCCTCATAGCTCCGCCGCCGGTCGACAGGATCAGCCTCTGCCAGCCCTCCGACGAAGCCGGGTACACCGCCGCGGCGGGCGTGCAGCATCTCGCGTACGGCGAGACGGGCGGCCCCACCGAGGGGGAAATCGCCTGGCTGCGCGGGGCCGCCGAGGGCGGCGGAGTCGCCGGCCTCGCCACGGACGACAAGGACGGCACACCGGTCGCCACGGGCGGCTGCTCCGTCCCGGTCGACGGGCTGAGCGAGCTGTGCGGCCTGGCGGTCGCCTCCTCGCACCGCCGCCGCGGCATCGGCGCGGCCCTGTCCGCGTATCTGACGGCCACCGCCTTCGACCGCGGCTGCAGCGTTGTGTGGCTGGAGCCGGGCGACGCGGACATCGAGCGGATCTATGCGGGGATCGGCTACCGGCGGGTCGGCAACAAGACCGACATGTCACTCCAGTAGGCGATCGCTGTCACTCCAGCAAGCCGCCACAGTCACTCCGGAGGTCGCTGCAGTCGCTCCGGAGGTCACCGTGCTCAGGAGGTCACCGCTGCCGCTCCAGAGGCCACACTGTCACTCCAGCAGCCCACCACCGGCGGCTGCCGCCTGGCCGTCGGCGGACCTCTGACCGTCCTGGGCCTCGTGGGACACCCCGCCAACGCTGGGCCCTCCCCCGTCCGCAGGCGTCCCGCCGTCCACGCCGCCCTGGTGCTGCGGCTGCATCTGCCGCGTCAGCCACTTGAACGCGTAAGGCAGCTCCCTGCTCCACACCTCCGGCAGATGCCCGCCCCACGTCTGCCGTACTTCCACCAGCGTCGGCGCCTTGGACGCACGCCTCAGGGCGAGCCCCGGCTCGTAGCCGTCCGCGCCCTCGCCCATCGCCAGCAGCGACACACGTGGCGGCGTCCTCGCCGACTTCAGGATGTTCAGGACGTCGTTCTCGCGCCGCAGCTTCGGGTCGGCGCCCGTCAGCGAGCCGCGCTCGACGGCCGGATCGTTGTACCCGGAGAAGCTGACGGCCGCGCTGAAGCGGTCGGGGTGGGCCAGGGCCAGCTTGGCCGCGCCGTGCCCGCCCGCCGAGTAGCCCGCGATGGCCCAGTTCTCCGGGTTCGGGGAGACCCGGAAATTGTCGGTGACCACCTTGCGTACGTCGACGCTCAGCCAGCTGTCCGCATTGACCTCACCCGGTATGTTCGCGTACCCGGCGTCGGACTTGCCGAGCAGCATGGTCCGCGGCGAGACCAGGATGAAGGGCGCGACCTTGCCCGACTCGATCAGCGGCTGGACCCTGCTCTGGAACTTCAGCGCCCTGAACCAGCTCTTCGACGAGCCGGGGAAGCCGGAGAGCACCTCGACGGCCGGGAACTTCTTGTTGCGGTACGCGGGATCGTTGTACTGCGGCGGCAGCCAGACGTAGACCTCGCCCTGCACACCCGATATGGAGCCCTTGAGCGAGGTGCGCAGCAAGCCGCTGCCGAGCTGAGGGTCGTTGACCTTCGCGAACTTCAGAGGAACCTTGGGCAGCGAAGAAATCTGTCTGCCGCCCGTGCCGCTCGGGCCGAGGTCGATCGCCGAGTCGACATGGTCGGTCGTGCCGAGCAGATCGTCCCAGCTGTCGTAGAGACCATTTGCGTTGTTCACCGCCACGAAGACCAAGAGCACGGCGGTGGCCTGCGCGAAGAGCACCATGAACAACCGACCGGCGCCCCGCACCAGAGCGGGGCCGCGCAGCCGGCTCCACAGCAGCAACGGCAGCAGGACGGCGATCACGACCAACACGATCGTGATCACGAAGAAGGTGTTCCCCGTCAAATTCATCACGCAAAACAAGAGGTGAACTCGGCACATCTGGTTGCCCGGCTATGTACCGGTTACCTCACAACGGACCTTAGACCAGGCGTCGGGCGGTCGCCCATCGGGTCAGTTCGTGCCGGTTGGAGAGCTGAAGTTTCCGCAGCACGGCCGATACATGCGACTCCACCGTCTTCACCGAGATGAACAGCTGCTTCGCGATTTCCTTGTACGCGTAACCCCGCGCGATCAGCCGCAGCACTTCCCGTTCCCGCTGAGTGAGCCGATCGAGGTCCTCGTCCACCGGCGGTGCGTCCGTCGAGGCGAACGCGTCGAGCACGAAGCCCGCGAGCCGCGGGGAGAAAACCGCGTCGCCCTCCTGCACCCGGAAGACCGAGTCGACCAGATCCGTGCCCGTGATCGTCTTGGTGACATAGCCGCGCGCTCCGCCCCGGATCACCCCGATCACATCCTCAGCCGCGTCGGACACGGACAGCGCCAGGAACCGGACGGGATTCTCCGTGGCCGCCATCAGCGAGGCGCAGCGGCGCAGCACCTCCACCCCGCCGCCGCCCGGCAGATGCACATCCAGCAGGACGACCTCGGGATGGGTCGCCGTGATCACGTTGACCGCCTGGTCGACATCGGCGGCCTCGCCGACCACCTCGACGCCGGTGCGGTCGGTCTGGCCGATCTCGGCCTGCACTCCGGTACGGAACATCCGGTGGTCGTCGACGAGCACGACCCGCACACGCCGCTCGGTGGTCTCTCCAGCAGCCTCGGTCTCGGTCATTCGCCCGCCCTCTCCATCTCCAGCTCGACCTCGGTGCCTCCGCCGGGAACCGAGCGCAGTCGCGCCGTTCCGCCGTGGCGCTGCATCCGGCCGATGATCGATTCTCTTACGCCCATCCGGTCCTGGGGCACCGAATCCGGATCGAATCCGGGTCCCCTGTCCCGCACGGACACGAAGACCGTCCGGCCCTCGACCTCCGCGTAGACCTGGACCGCGCCCCCCTCGCCACCGTACTTGGCCGCATTGACCATCGCCTCACGCGCGGCCTGCATCTGCGCGGACAGTTTCTCGTCGAGCGGGCAGTCGCCGACGACCACGACCTCCAGCGGGACACCGTGCTTGTCCTCCACCTCGGCGGCGGCCTTCTTCACCGCCTCGGCGAGCGTGTCCGGCTCCTCGCCCTCGTCCTTCCCGGTGCCCCCCGGCTTGTAGAGCCAGTTCCGCAGCTCGCGCTCCTGGGCGCGGGCGAGACGGCGCACTTCGCCGCCGTCGTCGGCGTTCCGCTGGATCAGGGTGAGGGTGTGCAGTACGGAGTCATGGACGTGGGCCGCGACTTCGGCACGCTCCTGGGCCCGGATGCGCATGGTCCGTTCCTCCGAGAGGTCCTGTGTCATCCGCACCAGCCACGGCCCCGCGAGCAGAGCGACACCGGCGATGACGGCGATCGCGGCGGTCAGTACGTTGCCGAGCTGGGCCGCCGAGCCGCGGACCACCATGAAGACGGTCAGGCCCATACCGACCAGCGCCACACCGGCGAGCGCCCGGCCCAGCTGCAGCAGCCGGCGCCGCCGGCTGCCCGTCGACAGGGTGGCCCAGCGTGCCCGGCGGGCGTTGTCCGCCTGCCGCCACACCAGCACCACACCGGCACCGATCAGCAGTATCGGCCCGACATAACGGTTCGCGCTGCTGCCCATCTCGACATTGCCGACGAAGATCGCGGCGCCGACCATCAACGCGACTGTCGCGAAAACCTGGCCCTTGTCGGGCTTACGCAACCGTCGCCGGCCGTCGGGCGTGGTCTCGAAGACGGAGCGCGGCTCGGGGGTCCTGCCGCCGACGCCGAGCGGTACGACGATCCAGAAGACGGCGTACAGCAGCACGCCGAGGCCGTCGGCCATGAAGAGGCCGAGGAAGACCAGTCGTACCCAGATGACGGGCAGACCCAGATGCCCGGCCAGCCCGCGCGCCACGCCGCCGAGCATCCGGCCGTCGGCGCTGCGGTACAGCTTGCGCAGTGGCTGCTCCTCCGGCACGGGGGCGCGAGAGGGACCGACGGGTCGGGGCGTGGCGACTGGCATGCCCCGATCGTCACATGTAGGGACAGGCCGTGGTATCAGGGTCGTCCCTTAAACCGACCCTGAAAGCCGCCCGCGATATCAGGGAAGGGCCAGGGTCGGCCTGGGTGCCATCACAGCGCGGCGCCCGTCACCATGGACATATGAATCAGCCGACCCCACCACCGGCGGCGCATGACACGCAGCCGGAGGCGCAGCCCGCTGTGGCGCCGCCCGAGGCGCAGCAGTTGCGCCGCACGCCCCGCCAGAAAGTCGTGGCCGGCGTCTGCGGCGGGCTCGGCCGGTACTTCGACATCGACCCGGTGATATTCCGGATCGTCATCGGTGTGCTCTCCGTGACCGGCGGCGTCGGCCTGATCTTCTACGGCTTCGCCTGGCTGCTGATCCCGTCCGAGGACGAGGAGGAGAACGAGGTGCGCCGGCTGCTGTCCGGCCGGGTCGACGGCGCTTCCCTCACCGCCGTACTCCTCGCTCTCATCGGCTGCGGGCTGTTCCTCTCGATGCTGAGCAACGGCGGGACGCTCGCCTTCGCCGCGCTGCTCTCCCTCGCGGTGGCCGGCGCTGCCGTGTGGTCGCAGCGCCGCCGTCTCACCGCACCCGACGGCGTACCGCTGGATCCGGCGACGGCGCACGCGGTGGCCGAGGCGCCGCCCGAGACGAAGGCGCCGCCCGTGACCGACAGGCCCTCATGGTGGCGGGACCCGATCGTCAAGGACGGGACGACAGGGCCGGTGCCGACCGGCTATCTGTGGGGTCCGGAGAGCGCGGTGGCGGAGGCCGGCGCGACGCGTCGGCCCCGTAGGACCGCGGCTGCCTCCTATGCGCGCGGGCCGCGCGGAATCGGCGGCACCGTCTTCCTTCTCGCGCTCCTCGCGGGCGGCCTCGGCACCGGGAGCAGCTGGGACAGCCGGCCGCTGGGCACGAGCCTGCAGATCGGACTCGTCTGCGCGCTGGCGGTGTTCGGGCTGGGTCTGCTGGTGAGCTCGCTGTTCGGCCGAACCGGCTTCGGCACGATCATGATGACGGTGATCACGGCGGTGCTGCTGGCGGGAGCCGCCGCGCTGCCCAAGGACATCACCACCGAGTGGATACGTACGGAGTGGAAGCCGGCCTCGGTCGCCGCCGTCCAGCCGCGGTACGAGCTCGGCTCGGGAGACGCGACGCTCGACCTGTCCTCTCTCACCGTCCCGGCGGGCCGGACGGTGTCGACGAAGGCCGAGGTCGCGGCGGGTCGGCTCAAGGTGGTCGTACCGAAAAACGCGACGGTGAAGCTGCGGGCCGAGGCGGGCATCGGCGATGTCCGTCTGCCCGGCGACGCGCCGAACGACATCGACGTCTCGCCCGATCAGCAACGGCAGAAGACGCTGCCCGCGCCCGCCGGCGCGAAGCCGTCCGGCACGCTGGATCTACGTCTCGAAGTGGGCATCGGACAGGTGGAGGTAACCCGTGCCGCGTCGTGAACTCCGGCATGATTTCCGGCCGGGCAAACTGGTCGCGGGTCTCGCCGTGCTGGCCGCAGCGCTGCTGTACGCGGGCGATGCGGCCGGCTCCTGGCAGACACCCTTCTATGTGGTGTTCCCGGTCGTCTTCGGCGGTCTGTTCCTGGCCGGGGCGGTGAGCCTGACGTACTACGGCATCCGGCGCCGCCGTTTGGCCAGCAGTGCGTCGAGCGAGAACACCGAAGCGCCGGCGAGTACCAGCGGCAGCCAGGCCATCAGATAGGCGAGGTCACTGGCGTACAGCTGTTGTAGGGTCACCGCCCATGAAGCCTGTGCGTGTACTGATCGCCCTCAGGATCAGCAACGAGACGGACGCATCCACCTCACTGGAACGGCAGCTCCAGGACTGCATGGCCTACGTGGCCGAGAGGCAACACCTCGGGTGGCAGGTGGTGGGCGTAGCCAGAGACGCTCACATCTCCGCCACCAAGTCCCATCCCTTCGAGAGGCCGGAACTCGGGGAATGGCTGAACAACCGAGCACCGGAATTCGATCTGCTGCTCTTCTGGAAGATGGACAGGTTCGTCCGCAAAGTCGTCGACATGCAGGACATGATCAAATGGGCGACTGCTCACGGCGGCAAGTCCCTGGTTTCAGCCAAGGAACCTGTACTCGACATGGTCGGCCCTCTCCGGCACGTCATCATCGACCTGTTTGCGGCCATCGCGGAGACTGAAGCACAGAACATCTCCATGCGAGTCAAGTCGTTCCAGAGCTACGCCAAGTCCAAGAATGTATGGGCCAAGGGAAACCCTCCCTACGGTTACGAATCCTTCCGTGACACTGACGGAGCAATGAGGCTCCGGGTACGCGAGAACCAGAAGGATGTAATTCGGGAGATTTACAAGCGAGTAGTTGAGGACGGAGAGCCTTACTCGACCATCTGTGATGACTTCAACGCCAGAGGCGTACCGTCCCCTGGAGCCGAGAGGATGTCGAATCGCCGGAAGAACAACGGCGATTCTCCGCCGGTATGGCGGAGTCGCACTCTCACTTCCATTCTGAGGTCTGAAACCATCCTCGGCTGGAAGTGCGAGGAGGTGAAGGTACCCGGAAAGAAGTACGGAGCATCACAGCCGATTCTGAATTCCGAGGGAAAGATCCGTATGGCCGATCCGGTTCTTACAGACGACGAATGGGCCAAGCTCCAGGATGAAATGAATCGGCGCCCCGGAGTTGCCCGTCGCTCTACGAAGAACACGACTGCATATCGTGGAGTTGTACTGTGCGGCGGGTGCGGCAGGAACCTGTATCTCTTCAATCCGGAGAGGCAACAGGGTAAGCCGGTGTACCGCTGCAACAAGTCAGCCAATCGGGATTCCTGCGGTAAGGGCTACGCCTTCCGGGCCGAGAAGGTGAGGGAGATCGTAGGGAAAATGGTCCTTGGAGTCATCGGAGACTTTCCCATGCATGAGCGTCACTACGTCAAGGGCTCGAACAACACTCAGAGACTCCATGAGATTGAGCAGTACGTGACGGAACTCCAGAGGTCCATCCGCCCCGGCGGAAGGAACTCTTCTGGATTTGCCAGGCAGTCCACCGAGGAAGAGATTGCAGCCCTGTACGAGGAACACGACTCCCTCTCGGCCGAAGGCGATAGGCCCGACCGTTACGAGTACCGGGATACCGGGGAAACTTTCCGTCACATGTGGGAGAGGAACAAAGATAATGAAGACGAGAGGACACGTCACCTACTGAAGGCAGGAATCAGTATCCGGCTGCACCCTCACACCAAGGGGGTTTCAAATACCGTCGACTTCGGAGCCGAGGTTGACCTAGGAAATCTGTCTCAGCCCTTCACCATCCACTGACAAACGGGCCTCATTGAAGGCCAGGGCAAGAGGAAGGGAAGTACCCAACACTCACTCAGCGGGCACCCCTCTTGAGGGGGATGCCCACCAGTAGAAGCGACTACTAGAGACTCTTTTCGTGGGGGGTATATACAACCCCCCACATAAAATATGTACGTGTCCTCTGAGCGGTTCCGGGGCAGCATGTCGAGGGAGCGAGAGGCAAGTCACACGAGAGCGAAGTGCGTTCCCCTCGCCAAGGCGGATGTACCCACCAAGGCCGAAGCGACCCCTGGGCAGCTTCCTGGCGCTCCGAACGACATTGCCGGGCAGGGAAAGCCGCTCAGTCTCAACGAGTGGCACTGCAGGCCGTACAGCGCTTCCGATCACAGGCGGACTGCACACCAACGGCGTGATCGGTGCTTGCACACACCGCACCTGACGAACCGCCACACCCCACGGGGAGCCTCAACTCAAGATCCTTACCCGGCAACGCGAATATTTGTGTTGCCGCATGGACGACCATGGCCACCCTACGTATCGTCGCCTTCCAGGAGTCCCAACAGGGGCCACAGGCAAGGGGGTTTCCCATGGCACGTGAGGAACTGACCCGACTCACCGGAAACGGCAACGGGGAGTGCAATCAGAACGACTGCCCCAACGTATACCGGACAGCGAGCGGCTCCATCGTCGTCCAGGGCGACGTGTCCAACGCCTTCCAGCCTCCGCGGGGTGAGGCCCTGGTGGAGATCCCGGAATCGGTTCTCAGGGAGGCCGTTCGTGCTCTTGGATGGTGAAGTTTGGCAAGCCAAGTTCCGGGATTTCCAGAGTGAGGCGTGGCGGCTTGAAACGCTGCCCGAGTACAGGGTTCCTCAGGAAGAGGAAGAGATCCGGGCATATCTGGCTGGCGAGCGCATCGACCCTCACACGCACTCCAACGCGTACACCGAGGATCTGAAGAGGGTGCGTCGTGAAGGAAAGAGCAAAGGGCGCGTACACATCATCACCCGCCCTCTGACCACATACCTTCAGTACGAATTCATGTACTACCTGCCGCATGTGTGGGCCGGAGAAGACATCCGAATCATAGACGTGACGGGCCGGAACAACCCCCTGGCCGATGTCGAAGACTTCTGGGTGTTCGACAAAAGGGAAGTCGTCCTCATGCATTACGAGACGGACGGCACGCAGATCAGCCGGGAACTGTACGAGGGTGACGTGACAGCGTTCATCGAATACCAGCGCATCGCACTGGCCGAGTCGGTGCCCTTTGAGGAGTACGTGAAGGGTCTTGACGTTTGAGCCGGAAGAGCTAGGCCAGTCCAGGGCGGATCTGGCTGAAACTCTGAAGACGCTTCGCAAGCGGGCCGGGGTCACACAGACTCGGCTCGCCTCTCGCTGCAATATGTCACAGACAAAGATCAGCAATATCGAAGGAGCGAAGCTAACACCCAGCCTTGTTGATGTAGAACTGATCCTAAGGGCCCTTGATGCCCCACCGAATCTTGTCGCCCAGGTGGCCGCATTGGCGCGCACCGCCAATACCGAATGGCAAGACGTTTGGTCACAGCGCCGCACCGGCTTGGAGAAGAAGCAGAACGAGCTAGCCGGTTTCGAGCAGTCATCCACAGAATTCAGATATTTTCTGCTGTCTATGGTGACCGGGCTACTTGCCACACCAGAATACGTCAGGACAAGTCTTGCCCAGCTCCCCGGCGACCACAGTAAGGCCATTGCGAAGAAGATTGAACGGCAGTCCGTCCTTTACGACACCTCAAAACGCTTCACCTTTATCCTAACCGAGCAAGCCGTCAGGTGGCCGTTTCTCCCTGCCTCAGCCATGGCGATGCAGATCGACCGGCTGGCATCAATCAGTAGGGTCGGGGACTGGCGCGGTGGCTGATGCTCCGTTTCCAGTCCCCGCCGCTTCAAACCGTGCATGCGGTTCTCCCGCACACGGCTTTCCGACATCGTTCACCGACTGGCATGCGCCGTCGCCCAGCGTACGTTTCCGGTGAGGCGGTAGACCCCGAGCCGGGTGATCCATCCGTAGGTGTAACGGGTGGCCCAGTTCCGACCCGCTCGGCCGTGTTTCCGGCTGGTGAAGATCGCCAGCCGTTCGTGGATGTAGCCGTCGATCACGTTGAACTTCCGTCCGGAGTTCCCGTTACGGAAGTACGCCGCCCAGCCCCGCAGGACCGGGTTCAGATCGGCGACCACGGCGGACACCGGCCGCTCGGTCTTCGAGATCGCGGTAGCCGTGCGGACTTTCTCCCGCAGCACTCGCATCGCTCTGACCGAGGGCCAGCGACGCAGGTAGAACCTGCCCCGCCACTTCCACGATTCCGCTTTCCGGTGGTGGAATCCGAGGAAATCGAAGCCCTGTCCGCCCCGCGTGAGACAGACAATGCCGGTCTTCTCCGGATGCAGGCGCATCCCGAGCCGTCCGAGCACTCTCGCCGCCAATTCCCGGGCCTGCTGGGCCCGATGCTCGGTCGGCGACAGAACCACGAAGTCGTCGCAGTACCTCACCAGCACTCCCAGCCGACGGCCCTCGACCTGCCACGCCTCATCGAGGACATGCAGGGCGATATTTGCCAGCAGTGGGGAAATCGGTGAGCCCTGCGGAGTTCCCGCCCCGGTCGGGGAGGTCACCCCGCCCTCCAGAACTCCCATCCTCAGCCAGGCCCGGATCACCTTCAGGAACGGCCGGTCCACCACATGTCGGGCCACCTGGGCCATCAACGCGTCGTGGTCGATCGTCCCGAAGCAGTCCCGGATATCGGCCTCGAAAACCCACTCCCGCCGTTGGTTCGCCGCGACGCGCACTGTTTCGCACGCGCCGATCGCGGACCGCTTGGGCCGGAATCCGTAGCTCGCCTCGGTGAACTGGGCCTCGAAGACCGGTTCCAGAACCAGTTTCGCGGCCGTCATCACCACCCGGTCCGCCACGGTGGGAATCGACAGGGGCCGAAACTCCCCCGGCCGCCCCGGCTTGGGAATCCGGACCCGCCGCAGCACCGACGGACGATACGTATACGTCCGCAGGCGCTCGGCCAGGTCCTGGAGGAACGCATCCACCCCCGAGACCGCCACTGCGTCGACGGTCACGCCATCAACGCCCGGGGCTCCTCGGTTCGCACACACACCGACCCACGCCCGCCGAAGAACGTCCATGCGGTGGACATGGCTATACAGGGCGTGAAACCGGCGTTCGGGTTCTTGCTTGGCACAGCGGTAAAGCGTCCGTTGCAAGGCTCGGACCTTGTCCAAAGGACGGCCACCCGGTCCTGCGGCGCCTTCCTCCCGGCGGATGGAACTAGCCGAAACGGCACTCATCCGGGTCCCTCCCTGTTCGCGAATCGCATCGATGAAGCAGGAGTCCTTCGCTCCCGACGGGTTGTGTTGTCCCGCCGATCACCACTACTACGACCCCCTCCGACTGCCTCTCGACAACCCGCCATTTCCCGGTTCTGCCGGTTATAGGCAGGCCACGCTTCCCGGGCCGCAAACCCGGGGCCGAGGAGGCCCTCTCCAGTTCCCAGGACGACCTTCCGACCATTCCACGCCCCTTACGCCGGGAGGTTCTTCGGCGACCGCTCCAGGCCCGAGATCGCCTTCCATGGCCTTCGCCAAACAAGCACAGGCTCGGCTCCTCCTTGGCCCGCCCGGGGGCGGGGGTTAAATGACGACGCTGCAGGCTTCACTTCATGTTGCGGACTGGTCGGTTGCACGCCCCCGAAGGGCGCTTGTCACTCCACTTCGACGCCACCATTTCGAGTGACGCCGGGAGTCAGCTACCGGGGACCCTGGCGTCTCCCCGAACCGGACTTACACCGGCTGGCTATCCTGAGCTTGACGTCCGGATACATCACCCACACCCCTTCTGAACTGTGATGACGCCCGGACTGCTGGACGTACGCCTGCTGCCTAACATCAGACTCGGAATCATCCCCTTGGAGGGCCATATGCAGATTGGCCCGTTGAACACCTTCACTATCTATGACAGTCGAATAGCCACAGTGGAGACCCAGACAGGGGCAATGGTGTTCAGAGACCATCGAGATGTCTCGGCATACCTGAATGAGTTCGCGGTGCACGAGGGTCATGCCTTGTTCGGAGAGCAATGCAGAGAGCGACTGACTGAGTGGGCGGACCGCTTCCGCTCTTGATCGTTACCCGACAACGCCAATAAGGCTAGGTTCACACCCGGTGAGGCCCGATCATGGATAAGCCCACGAAGCCGGGGAGGACTGATGACGAACACACAGAAGCTCCAGGGATATGAACTCGCCGAACTACCGCAGGAACCCAAAGCGGTGCCAGGGTGCGGTCAATGTCTCGGAATCTGCGTACGTCGGGAGAACTCCCGCTCCAGAGGCGACTACAGCGCTGCCTCTGACGCGAACGTCGAACTGCGCCAGCATCACACCGGGGCGCACGGGGCATGAGCCACGAGAAGGAACCCGAACTCTTCGCCGACCGACCCTTGATGACCATGCGGGTCTCTCACGACTCCGGGAAAAGCTGGGAGCCCGAGCAGGCCGTGTTCATTTCAGACGACCTTCCGGTTCTGATGACGTCCGCATGGCCTCCGTGCCGGTGTTGGCACTGCACCGACCGGGACAAGTCCTGAAACCCGTACAGCGTCGAAGGAACGTCCCCCTGCGGTCCCTGCCAGGGATTCCCACCTGCATCACCCCGGCGTCCCATCTCAATTGATCATACCTGGGCTGATGTAATCAGCGGTGAGATTTACCCGGCGGACGGTCTCACTTGATGTTGCAGCTGGGACTACGTCCGTCACGCCGAGGAGGCGGGGGAGGTCGGCGAAGGTTGCCAGCATGCCGAACGAGTCGCTGTCGATCTCTGCTCGTCGGACTGGAGGCGTATGCCCCGGTCGCGCAGGTCGGTGCCCCGCGCCAACTACTTGACGCCAGTCGTGGGAGTTCCTGCCGGTGCTGACGCCACCGTGGCACCCCAAGCGCCCAGTGCGCGAATGGCGGGTTCGAGGCCGAGGCCCGTGTCGGTCAGCGTGTACTCCACGCGCGGGGGTACCTCGGCGTGGATGACGCGGCGGACCAGCCCGTGCTCCTCCAGCGAGCGCAGCCGGTCGGTGAGGGTCTTGGGGCTGATGCCGGCAAGCGAGTTGCGCAGCTCGGAGAAGCGCTTGGTGCCGCCGAGCAGGTCGCGGATCACGAGCATCGTCCACCTGCCGTCCAGGATCTCTACCGCCCGGGCCACGGGGCAGCCGTCGTCGGCACATTTCTCGTCCATGGCATCTCCCTGCTCACGTCCAATAGTTCAAGAACGGATACTAGTTCACTCTTTGACAATCAGCCTTGGTGCTCGCCTACTGTCACGGCATCGTCCACCGGCTGAACGGAGCACCACCCGTGCGGGCACTACGCGTCACCCTTGTCACTGTCGGACTCTTCCAGCTGGCCCTCGGGGCGCTGTTCCTGCTGGCACCGGTCGGGGGCGCTGCGGCGCTGGGTCTGCGACCGGCAGCGCCTCCGTGGGCGAACTGGCTGTTGGCGATGATGGCCGGCCGGTTCCTCGGCTACGCCTACGGCATGTTCGCCGCGGCGCGGGCGCCGCGCCGGCGGGTCGCCTGGATCGACACGATGATCGTCATCCAGGCCATCGACTGGACGGCCACACTCGCCTACCTGGCCGCAGGAGACCTGAGCCTGAGCCAGGTCAGCACTGCCGCGTTCGCACCGGCGCTCTTCATCGCCGCGCTCCTGTGGTTCCACCCGCGCCGGCTGCCGACCGACCACTGACCCACTGACCCGCCGACCGAGGAGTCTCCATGCGCCGCACATACCGCACGCTCTACCGCCTGGGCATTGTTCCCTGGGACCAGCCCGGGGTGCCATCCCCCCTCGTCGACCTCGTCGAGGGCCCTGCGCCGCAGTCACCCGCCCAGGCCGTCGACCTCGGCTGCGGCACCGGCCGGCAGGCACGCTACCTTGCCGAGCACGGGTGGTCGGTCACGGCCGTCGACTACACCCCCGAGGCCATCACCGCCGCCCGCCGCAGGGATCCAAGAGGCCATGTCGTGTGGCGTGTCGCGGACGTGACAGAGCCAGGCGCGGTCGACCCCGACAGTCGACTTGTCGGCGCCACCTCGCTTCTGCTCGACAACGGCTGCCTGCACGGGATCCCGGCGGGGCGTCGGCCGGGCTGGGCTACCACAGTCAGTACCCTTGCCGCTCCAGCAGCCACCCTCCTGGTGCGCGCCGCGCCGCGCAGACGCCGCGGTATTGGGCCCCGCGGCATCGACGAGGGCGAGGTCACCGCGCTCCTGGCCGACTGCTGGCAGCCGCTCGCAGCACTCGGGCCGACCTGGTTCTCCTACGTCTCGGTGCCGCCGGAGTGATCCAGCAGACTTGGTTGATCCGGACGAGATGCGGGGGATGAGGTGACGAGGACGACCGCCGGACGGCTTCGTAGGTGAGTCAGCCCAACTGGTGTCCCCTCTCATTCGATCTTGCCGCCAGGAGACGCCCCGGCATGCAAGGAGACAAAGCCAGCTGAGACGCCGCCTTGCCGTCTCACTTGACCGTGTCCCCGACACGGAGATCGGAGAACGTCAGGTGAGACAGAGGGACGATTCGCGAGACGGGACACCCGGGATGCGTGTCTCAGGGACACAGCGGAGGGCGTCTCAGAAACCTTGGTTTACGAGACGGTGGACGGCGGGACCCGCAGAGCCCCCTAGAGGTGTTCAAAACCCGTCTCACAACCACCTGAAGTGCCTTGATGTTCTGAGACGAGTTATGAGACGCTTGGGACATGACGACGAACACTGCCACCGGTCACCTCATCGGCTACGCCCGAGTCTCAACAGATGACCAGGAAGCACAGCTTCAACGGGATGCACTCACCGAAGCGGGATGCTCTCGGATCTTCGAAGACAAGGCATCCGGCAGGAACACCGATCGCCCTGAACTGACAGCCGTACTCGACTACCTGAGAGAGGGAGACGCCCTCGTTGCCTGGAAGCTCGACAGGCTTGGAAGGTCCCTCATCGACCTTGTGAGCATCGTTGACGGCCTGAGGGAGCGGGGTATCGGCTTCAAGGTGCTGACAGGGGCTCTCAGTGCCGTAGACACAACCTCCGCCGACGGCCGTCTCTTCTTCCAGATCATTGCCGCCATGGCGGAGTTTGAGCGCTCTCTCATCAAGGACAGGACCAAGGCCGGACTGGAAGCGGCCAAGGCGCAGGGGCGCACCGGGGGACGACCCACGGTCATCACTGATGATCTCCTCACCGTGGCCGAGGCGAGGAAGGCCAAGGGCGAGAGCGTCAGCGCCATAGCGAAGGCACTGGGAGTGTCCAGGGCGACGCTGTACCGGCACCTGTCCTAGTAGGCCGCCCGTTCATGACGTCGGCGCCTGATCAGGGCGTCCAGTGACCAGACGGACGCTCCGGCCAGCACGAGAGGCACCCAGCAAAACATGTACGGGAGGTCATTGCCGTAGTAGTACGGCTTCGTCTGCCAGCTCACGGTCAGCCACAGGCTCAGCGAGATGAGCGCCCCGCCGAACGCGGCCAGCCGGGTCAGCAGTCCGACGAGAGTGCCGATACCGACGGCGAGCTCACCGAAAGCGATGGCGTAACCGAAGCCCTCGGGGTTCTTGAGCGCCAGGTCGACAAGGGCGGGCACGGCGGAGGTGTCGCGCACGCTGCGCATGATGTCGCCGACGGAACCGGCTCCGCTCGCCGCCATGAACTGGCTGTCCGTGAGCTTGTCGATGCCCGCATAGATGAATGTCACGCCGAGGAAGAGCCTCAGCGGCAGGAGGGCGTAGTGGCTCGCCCGCTCCTTCCAGCCGCGCTGCCCTCCGTCGACCGTTCCGTAGGCCGCTGTCGTGCTGTACGTGTGTGTCATTCCTGGTCCCGCCTTCGGTTGACCCGTCAACTGACCATACGTACGACGAAGCCGCGCGGCTCACCAGGCATGCGGCGCACTCTGTGACAACACCCGGTCCGGCGGTAGGTCGTCACTTCAGCCGTCACTCCCGTCACGTGAGTCCCTGACGCGAGTCCTCGACGCGAGTCCCTGACGTCAGTCCGTCACGTCGATGACGCAGCGATTGCTCTCCGCGCCCGATGCCGTCACCACCTGCACATCCACCCGCCCGGGCTCGACCTCCGCCGGGACCGGCACGGTGAGCACGGTGTCGGTCGGGTTGGCGAAGCCGCCCGACACCGGGATCAGCGGGACATGGACATGGACGGCGCCGATACGGACGACCATCCGGGCCAACCGGTCAGGGGCCCCGGCACCCGGCGGTACGAAGCAGGCGCCGCGGATCTCGATGTCGTCGCCGGTACGGATCGGGCCGTCCAGGTCCCCGGCCTCGCGGGCCCGGACGACCGAGAACACAACAGGCCGTCCTCCTTCCGCGTGCTTCGCGGCGAAGTACGTCATCGCCGAGACCGCGACCAGCAGCGCGAGCCCCCACGGCAGATCGGGCAGCTGCTCGGGCCGGCGGGCCAGCCGAACCAGCGCGAAGACCGCCGCGGCGGCACTCACCAGCGTGTACTGCACATCCGCGAAGCTGCCGCGGCCGGCGTCGTCGCAGAGCAGATCGGCCGGCCTCGGGCGGTCGGCGCGCACCTTCTGGAGCCGCTTGCCGAGAACGCGTACGGCGACCACGCGGCGTACGGCGACGGCGATCGCGCACACGAGCGCGAGGACGGAGAGCGTGCCGGCGCCACGGGCGAGGCCGAGCCCTTCGATCAGCTTGTCCCGGTGGGCCGCGGTCGAGGCGAACGCCAGCTGGAGGGCCAGCACAAGGACCGCGAACACGACGAGCAGCACCCATGCCGTGGCGATGGCGCGCGAGGTCGACAGGCGGTTGTCCTCGCCGATCAGCGGCGCGAGAAGCCCGCCGCGCGAGCGGTGCAGGCGTGCCGCGCCGGTCAGCAGCCCGGCGACGGCGAGCGCGGCCAGCAGACCTGCCGTACGCGCAGCCGTCCAGCCCGCGCCGATCGCGGTCACCGTCTGCCCCAGCCCCAGGACCGCGAGGCCGCCCCACAGGACCAGCAGTGTGCGGCACCAGACCAGTCGGAGCCAGGCCTCGCCCACCTCACGGCTGCGATCGGCGACCGTGCGCGCCGACTGCGTCAGCTCGTCCGACACCCACTGGCGCGAGGCGACCGAAGAGTGCGAGAGAGCGACCGGCAGTCCCTGCCCGGTGGCCAGCTCGTCCCGTTTGGCGAGGAAGGCCGCCACTGCCCGCCGATGCCCTTCGCGCGCCCCGTGCGTACATTCGCCGCACTGTCCCGCTTCCTGCACCGCCACGACCGACGCCACCTTCCCCGCCCCGCACCGACTGAACTTCCCCTTGATTGCTGGGAATTGTGCCGTACGGAAGCGGAGCACGCCGCAGCGCCCGAGGCCACGGCGGGTGAATGCGCCACTGCCCGGTTGACCACGCCTATTCCACGAGGCCGGGTTCGGACCGGCTGATCTGCCGCCACATGGGCTGGTAGTTGATCCATGCGACCAGATCGGTGCCGAGCTGCTCGCGCGTCGCGACCGCGTCCCTGTGCTCGATCAGCACCGGCTTGCCCGCGGCCCGCGCCGCGAGCTGAACCTGCGCGCAGCGCTCCATGGAGATGAACCACCAGGCCGCCGCGTCCACCGAGTCGCCCACGGTCAGGAGCCCGTGGTTGCGCAGGATGACGGCCTTGTACGTACCGAGGGCGCCGGCGATCCGCCGCCCCTCCTCCTCGTCGACGACCACTCCGGTGTACCGGTCGACCAGGGCGTGGTCCTCGTAGAAACCACAGGCTTCCTGCGTGATCGGCTCGATGAGCTCACCGAGCACGGACAGGGCCCGCCCGTGCAGGGAGTGGGTGTGCGCGACGGCGACGATCTCGGGCCGGGCACGGTGCACCTGGGCGTGCACGGCGAAAGCGGCCTGGTTGACGTGGTACCGCCCCACGACGACCTGCCCATCCCCGTTCACGAGGATCAGATCACCGGCCGTGACATGCGCGAACGGCACGCCGAACGGATTCACCCAGAAGCAGTCGGTGAACTCCGGGTCCCGTGCGGTGATATGACCGGACACCCCGTCCTCGTACCCGAAGCGCCCGAACAGCCGCAGCGCCCCGGCGAGCCGCTCTTTCCGGTACGCCCGCTCGTCGACCACGGACTCATGCACGGGCGGCATGGCGAATCGCAGCTGCTCGACCGGGATGGGCGCGGGCGTCTCAGTCATGGCTGGGAAGCTACCTCCGGGTACCGCAACTGACCAGAGACTTCACGCGCCTCGCACGGCTTCCGCGAGAATGCGCCCATGACCGAACCGACATCCCCACTGGTTTCCCTTCTGGGCCTGGAAAAGCACATCGAGGGCGGCTGGTTCAAGGAGACCTGGAGGACGGCGGGATCGACGACCCCGCCGGGCTACCCCGGCCCGCGCCCGTACGCGACCGGTATCTACTTCCTGCTCCACCCCGGCGAGAGCTCGCGCTGGCACCGCGTACGTTCCGACGAACTCTGGCTCTGGCACCGCGGCGGCCCGCTGCGTCTGCACCTCGGCGGCACGGACGAGAAGCCCTCCGAGGCAACGACGCTGGCGCTGGGCCCCTCGCTGGAGTCCGGTGAACGGCCACAGCTCCTGGTCCCGGCCGGCACCTGGCAGGCCGCTGAACCGGCGGGCGAGGAACCGGTCCTGGTCACCTGCATCGTCGCGCCGGGCTTCCACTACGAGGACTTCGAGCTGGAGCCTTCCCAGGTCCGCAGCCGCCCCGGAAACGGCGACGCCGCCGCCCACACATGGTGAGCGGCGGCGTCGGCGTTGACCCTGCGGAGAGGGTTACTCCCACTCGATGGTGCCCGGCGGCTTGGAGGTCACGTCCAGCACCACGCGGTTGACGTCCGCGACCTCGTTGGTGATCCGCGTCGAGATCTTGGCCAGCACGTCGTACGGCATCCGCGTCCAGTCCGCCGTCATCGCGTCCTCCGACGAGACGGGACGGAGCACGATCGGGTGGCCGTAGGTGCGGCCGTCGCCCTGGACGCCCACGGAGCGCACATCCGCGAGCAGCACCACCGGGCACTGCCAGATGTCGCGGTCCAGGCCGGCCGCCGTGAGCTCCTCGCGAGCGATCGCGTCCGCGTCGCGCAGCAGGTCGAGGCGGTCCTTGGTGACCTCGCCGACGATACGGATGCCGAGGCCCGGGCCCGGGAAGGGCTGGCGCTGGACGATCTCGTCCGGCAGGCCGAGCTCCTGGCCGACCATCCGTACCTCGTCCTTGAACAGCTTGCGCAGGGGCTCGACGAGCTCGAACTCGAGGTCTTCCGGAAGCCCGCCGACGTTGTGGTGGGACTTGATGTTGGCGGTACCGGTGCCGCCGCCGGACTCGACCACGTCCGGGTAGAGCGTGCCCTGCACGAGGAAGGCGACGTCCTCGCCATGCGCGGCCTCGGCGATGATCTCGGCCTGCGCCTGCTCGAAGACCCGGATGAACTCGCGGCCGATGATCTTCCGCTTCTCCTCGGGGTCGGAGACCCCGGCGAGAGCGTCGAGGAAGCGGTCGGCGGCCTCGACGACCTTCAGCTGGACGCCGGTCGCCGCGACGAAGTCCTTCTCGACCTGCTCCGTCTCGCCCTTGCGCATCAGGCCGTGGTCGACGTACACGCAGGTCAGCTGGGAGCCGATGGCCTTCTGCACGAGTGCGGCGGCGACCGCGGAGTCCACGCCGCCGGACAGACCGCAGATGGCGCGCTTGGTGCCGACCTGCGCGCGGATCGCCGCGACCTGCTCCTCGATGACATTGCCGGTGGTCCAGTTCGGCTCGATGCCGGCGCCACGGTAGAGGAAGTGCTCCAGGACCTGCTGGCCGTACGTCGAGTGCATCACCTCGGGGTGGTGCTGGACGCCGTACAGCTTCTTCTCGTCGTCCTCGAAGGCCGCGACCGGCACCACGTCGGTGGACGCGGTGACCGTGAAGCCCTCGGGGGCGGCGGAGCAGGCGTCGCCGTGCGACATCCACACCGGCTGCTCGGCCGGGGTGCCCTCGAAGAGCGTCGAGCCGGTCTTGGAGACATGCAGCGGCGTACGGCCGTACTCACGCGCTCCCGTGTTGTCGACGGTCCCGCCGAGCGTCGTCGCCATCAGCTGGAAGCCGTAGCACATGCCGAAGACGGGCACACCGGCCTCGAAGAGCGCGCGGTCGAGCCGCGGGGCGCCTTCCGCGTACACGGAGGACGGGCCGCCGGAGAGGATGATCGCCTTCGGGTTCTTGGCCAGCATCTCGGCCACGGGCATCGTGGACGGGACGATCTCGCTGTAGACCCGGGCCTCACGGACGCGGCGGGCGATGAGCTGTGCGTACTGCGCGCCGAAGTCAACAACGAGGACGACGTCCGGAGCGTTGCTGTCGGGGGCGGCGGAGGGTGCTGCTGGCACGGGTGGCGGCCTTCCGGCGGTGGGAGGGGGTCGGTATTTGTCGATTCTACCGGCGCGGCCGGACCGCTTTTCGTCTCACCATCCGAACCCGGTTTTGGCGGTGGTCGGCGCGAGGTCCATAATCCACCCATGCACAAGCAGCTGACCTTCGTCTTTACCTATGGCACCGGCCCGTCCGGCTGCCATGGTCGTGCTGCTTGAGCCACTGACAAGCAACTTCCCAGGCGCCCCGGGCCGACAAAGCCCGGGGCGTTCTGTCATTTCCGGGCCTTGTCGCTCCGGGGCACCGACCCCGACAAGGAGCCCCGCATGACCGTCACGACCGACACCGGAGCCACGAGCGACACCGGAGCCCGTACCGACGAGGCCGCCTCCCTCATCGGCGACGCGCGCGGCCGCATCGACACGCTCGACGACCGGATCATCGGACTCATCCAGGAACGGATGGCCGTCTCGGCCGTCATTCAGGAGGCCCGGGTCTCCTCCGGCGGCCGCCGGGTGAATCTGTCGCGCGAAATGGAGGTTCTCGGCCATTTCCGCGACGCGCTCGGAAAGCCGGGAACGGCGCTCGCGATGACGCTGCTCGAGCTCTGCCGGGGCCGGATCTGAGGCCGTGCCCGAGCCTGCACAGGCATCCGGGTACGGACCTGAGTTCGGGCGCGTCCTCACCCGTACGGCGCGTGACCGCACGCACCGGGGCTTCGTTGGTACCGATGTCCGTGCCAGCCAGGGGCGGGCCAGGAAGGAAAAACCACGCGTGGCTCCGCTGGGGCGTGTGACGTACCGCTGGTACGTCGTGGGACCTCGCCCCGGCGCCCGTGACCGGTCGGCAGGGGACAGCAGCCCGGTCACCCCAAGGGCGGTCGGCTCCGGGGACGCCCGGGGCCGACCGCATCCGGTCGAAACGGTTGCGCAGGCCGCAGCCCGTCCAGCACGATGCAAGACAAGTCGTCCCCGCTCTGAGCAACCACATTGCCAAAGGTCGATACCACTCGTGCGCCCCAAGTGCGCCGGGTCGGCGACCCTCCCCACGCGGCGCTACCCCCCGGGCGCCGCACCTCGGCACCGGCGCTGCCCTGACGTCGGTGCTGACCGCCAGGGGCCCCGCGGATCATGCATCCGCGGGGCCTCTGCTCTGCGCGCACCGTGCTGCGCCTCAGCCTGCACCGTGCTGCGCCTCAGCCTCCGGGAACGACCACGACCGGATCGCCGGGCTTCCAGGTGCCGTCGCTCCACTCGGGCGTGGGGACGGAGAGAAGGCCGGGCGCGGGCGGGGGGCAGGAGCCCCGGTTGGGTTCTGCGGCCTGGACGGGGCGGGGCGCCCGGCACCGCTCTCCTTCGTACGCCGCGGCGTCGCTGTACGAATGCCAGGCCTCAGTCGGGATGAACGCCCTCACCGCCGGACGGGAGTTGCCTGTGACGGGGGCCACATAAAGTTTCTGTGAATCTCAGGGCAACCATTCCAGCCATTCGTAGGTCATGCATGCGAAACAACGGCCACACCCGTGTACCCCCACCTCGGTAGGCCCTCCAGACTCCGTACCGCGTCACGCGGTACGCCAGACTTCACTGAGGTCTTCATGAAGCTTCGCCGCGCTATGGCCGTCGCTGCAGCGACCGCTGTCATAGCCCCCGCCGCGCTCCTGTCGGCTCCGGCCGCGTTCGCGACGGAAACCCCGCTCACCACCGAGTCGTCGCCGGCCGCCTCGCCGAGCGACTCGGCCGACCCGAGCGACGCGGCGACCACGCCGAGCGCCCCGGCGAGCACGCCGAGCGACGCGGCGACGACGCCGAGCATCCCGGTGAGCACGCCGAGCGCCACGGCCACCATCCCGAGCACCCCGAGCGAGCCGGGCGAGGGCGACGAGGACCCGGACTTCGAGTGCAAGGCCTCCGCGGTCGACGTGAAGCTCTCAGGCTTCCCGAACAAGATCGTCGCGGGCGATGGCTGGAAGAAGTTCAGCCTCGACGTCAAGAACAACAGCAAGGAGAAGATCGAGAACTTCGGTCTCTTCACCTTCGCCTCGTACGAGGACGACCTGATCGAGGGCGACCAGGACCGTCTGATCGAGAAGTACGCGCACTTCGAGTACTTCGACAAGTCGTCCGGTGAGTGGCAGGCGGGCGGCAACCTCTCCGGCATGAACAACGGCTTCTTCTTCGACGTGATCGACCTCAAGAAGGCCGAGAACCGCTCGATCAAGCTGCGCGTTCGCATCGACAAGGCGGCCCCTGCGGGCAAGGGCATCGCTCTTGCCGCCGGCGGTTACGACAAGGGCGACGAGTGCTTCGAGGACAGCGACTACTACGAGTTCGACGTTCTCAAGGCCGGCAGCAACGCGGGTGACGTCGACGACGCCGAGCCGAGCGGTGAGAAGCCGAAGGACGTCAAGCCGCAGGGTGGCGCCAAGGAGATCCCGGTCACCGGCAACCTGGCCGAGACCGGTTCCAGCTCCGTGCTGCCGACCTTCGGCATCGCCGGTGGCATCGCCATCGTCGCCGGTGCCGGTGTCGTCTTCGCGATGAAGCGCCGCCGCAGCGGCGACGCCACCGCGTAACACCAGGCCCACAAGCCAGAAAGCCGCTGCACTCGGAGGGGGGTGCAGCGGCTTTCGTGTGTCCGGCGAACGCGAGTCCGGCCTGGGCAGGTCCGGCCCTCGCAGATCCGGCGCCTCGCAGGTCCGGCGAACGTGAGTCCGGTGTCGGTACCTGCCGGCCCCGGTACGGACGGAGCCCGGATCACTTCTTCGGCGGGACCGCCGGAATGCCCAGGAACGGCAGCTTCAGCGCGCCGAATGCCTCCTCAGGGACCGCCGGTGACTTCGGCGCGACCGCCGCCAGCCGTTCGTACGCCGCGCCCTGTCCCGGACGCGGGTCCTCCTCGCCCTTGTTGGGCCAGAACGACATCGCCCGCTCGGCCTGCGCCGTAATGGTCAGCGACGGGTTCACACCGAGGTTCGCCGACACCGCCGCGCCGTCGACAACCGAGATGCCCGGGTGGCCGTAGAGCCGGTGGTACGGATCGATGACGCCTTCCTCGGCGGAGGCGCCGATCGGGCAGCCGCCCAGGAAGTGGGCCGTCAGCGGGGTCCCCATCAGCTCGCCGATGTTCGATCCCGCGAAGCCGTTGATCTCCTCGGCGAGCAGCGAGGCCGCGCGCGTCGCCTCGGGAATCTGGTTCGGGTTCGGTGCGCCGTGGCCCTGGCGGGCGGTGAGCAGGCCCTTCCCGATGCCGCCCGGCTTGCGGTACGTGGTCAGCGAGTTGTCCAGCGACTGCATGACGAGTCCGATGATGGTCCGCTCCGACCAGCGGCGGTTGGAGAGCGAGCGGGCCGCGAGCCAGGGGTGCCTGGCCAGATTGCCGAACCAGCCGGCGACCCGCGACCGCGCACTGTACGGAACCTGGAGGATCGTCATACTACCCATGGCGTTCGAGCCCTTGCCGTAGCGGACCGGCTCGATATGGGTGTTCTCGTCGGGGTGGACCGAGGACGTGATCGCCACTCCGCGCGTGAAGTCGACCTTGTCCACGCCGTGCCGCTTGCGGTAGCGGCGGTTGTCGGTCTGGGCGCCGACGATCGCCTCGGAGTTGGTACGGGTCAGCTCGCCGAGCCGGGCCGAGATATGTGGCAGCAGACCCTGGTCCTTCATGGTGTGCAGCAGGGTCTGGGTGCCGTACGTGCCCGCCGCCACGACCACGCGTCCGGCTCGCAGCAGCTTCGGCTCGGCCTTCTTGCGTGCGTCCGTCGGGACGGTCGTGACGTGGAAGCCGCCCTCCGGGTCCTCGCTGATCGAGGCGACCGTCGTCATCGGGTGGATGACGGCCCCGGCCTTCTCTGCCAGGTAGAGGTAGTTCTCGTTGAGGGTGTTCTTCGCGCCGTGCCGGCAGCCCGTCATGCACTCGCCGCACTCGGTGCACGCCTTGCGGGACGGACCCGCGCCGCCGAAGTACGGGTCCTCGACCGTCGAGCCGGGAGCGGCCTTCGACGTACCGTCGGCGTCCTCGCCGTCGCCGAAGAAAACACCGACCGGGGCCATGTGGAAGCTGTCGCCGACACCCATCGCCTGTGCAGTCGCCTTGAGATGCACGTCGGAGGGGGTCATCGTCGGGTTGAGCCGTACGCCCAGCATCCGCTTGGCCTGGTCGTAATAGGGCGACAGCTCCTGCTGCCAGTCCGTGATGTCCTTCCACTGCGGGTCTTCGAAGAAGGGCGTGGGCGGCACGTACAGCGTGTTGGCGTAGTTGAGCGACCCGCCGCCGACGCCCGCGCCCGCCAGCACCATCACCTTGCCGAGCAGATGCACACGCTGGATCCCGTACAGGCCGAGCGCAGGGGCCCACAGATAGTTCTTGATGTCCCAGGAGTTCTTGGGCAGGGTCTCGGGGGTGAAGCGGCGGCCCGCCTCCAGGACCCCCACCCGGTAACCCTTCTCGGTCAGCCGCAGCGCGGTGACCGAGCCGCCGAAGCCCGAGCCGACGACGATGACGTCGTAGTCGTACGCCGGGTCGGAGGCCGAGTCTGCGGCCGGCTCGGAGACCGGTTCAGGGACCAGTTCAGGGACCAGTTCGGAGACCGGTGCGGAGACCAGTTGTTCGCCACTCTCGGCGGCCTGATTCTGGGCAGGGGGTACCTGGGACATGGCTCTCCTCGTACGAAAACAGCGGAAACTAGCGCAGGCGCAAGGCCTTCATCGCCTTCAGGCTGGCGCTCATGAACGCGGCGTACTTCTCGTCGTCCATGCCGAAGGACGGCCCCAGCGGCATCAGTCGCTGCTGGGCGACGGTCTGTGCCTCGGTGTACTTGAGGATGCCCTCGGAGCCGTGCCGCCGACTGAGGCCGGAGTCCTTCATTCCGCCCATCGGGGACTGGACGCTGCCGTACGCCGGGGCGTAGCCCTCATTGATGTTGACCGTGCCGGTGCGCAGCTTCGCCGCGACCGCGTGGCCGCGCTTGCCGTCCTTGGTCCAGACGCTCGAGTTCAGCCCGTACGGAGTGGCGTTGGCCTGCTCGACGACCTTGTCCTCGTCCGTGAAGCGATAGATGGAGACGACCGGGCCGAAGGTCTCCTCGGTGCATACGGCCATCGGCGCCTCGACGCCGTCGAGGATGGTCGGCTCGTAGAACAGCGGGCCGATGTCGGGGCGCGCGACGCCGCCCGCGACGAGCGTCGCGCCCTTGGCGACGGCCTCCTCGACATGGCGGGTGACGGTCTCCAGCTGGCGCTCGCCGACGAGCGAGCCCATGTCGGCGCCGTACGCGAGGGACTTGCCGAGGCGCATCGCCTTCGTGCGCGCGGCGAAGCGCTCCACGAACGCGTCGGCGATCGACTCGTGAACGTACAGCCGCTCGATGGAGATGCACAGCTGGCCGGCGGAGGAGAAGCAGGCGCGTACCGCTCCGGCCGCGGCCTTCTCGATGTCCGCGTCCTTCAGCACCAGCATGGCGTTCTTGCCGCCGAGTTCGAGGGAGACGCCGACCAGCCGGGCCGCGGCTCCCTGGGCCACCTCGCGGCCGGTGCGGGTGGATCCGGTGAACGAGACATAGTCGGCGTGCTTGACGACCTCGGGGCCGACGACCGGTCCTTCGCCGAGGACGATCTGGAAGACGCCGGCGGGCAGGCCCGCCTCGATGAGCAGATCGCGGGCCCACAGCGCGGTGAGCGCGGTCTCGGTGTCGGGCTTCATCACGACGGCGTTGCCGGAGACGAACGCGGGCAGCGCATCGCCGACGGAGAGCTCCAACGGGTAGTTCCAGGGCGCGATCTGGCCGATGACGCCGCGCGGCTGACGCAGTTCGGTGGTCTTGGTGAGGACGGGAACGACACCGGTGTGGCGCTTGGGCTTGAGGTAGGCGGGCGCCTTGCGGCCGTAGTGGCGGGCGGCGACGGCGACGGCCTGGACCTCTTCGTGCGCGTGCAGCCGGGCCTTGCCGGTCTCCAGCTGGATGAGATCGAGGACTTCGGCCTGGCGCTCCAGGACGAGATCGTGGAAGCGCAGCAGGACGGCCGCGCGAGCACGGGCCGGCGTCGCGGCCCAGACGGGCTGGGCGGCGCGGGCGCGTTCGAAGGCCTCCGTCACGTCCTGAGGGGTGGACTCGGGCAGGTCGGCCAGCTTCTCCCCGGTGAACGGGGTGTGGTTGGCGGTACGGCCGGAGCCGACCACACCACGAGTGAGCTGGGCGACCACCTCGGGGGTGACCACATCGGCTGCGGTGCGCGCACCGGCCGGCGCGGCGGCTGTCGGGTTGGTGCCGGGGGCGGCGGCGGTGGCCTGCGAGTCCGTCATGGGGGCGAGAGTATGCCGCATCCGGAACTTTGGGTACCCGTCGGTAACGGCTTTTCACCAGCCCCTCACCATCACGCCAGCGATCGCTGGCAGATAAGGCCTGATCAGGGGCTTGTCTCGGCTTTTCCGAGCTTCAGCCGCTTCCGTACGCCCCGGAACAGATCCTGTCCAGCGGCCTCTTCCTTGCCGCCGCCGGGCATCTCGACGAGCACCGTGTAGTGCTCGCCGGCCTCGGTGACGACGTAGAACGCCAGACGGTGGACGGGGCGCGCGGTGTCGCCCTCCTGCGCGAAGTACGTCACGTCGAGCAGGGCCGCGTCGACGCCGTGGTGGTTGGCCGGCACGACGGTGCCCTTCGCCTCCGACGCCGTGAACTGGCCCGCGCGCGGGCCGCCGCCCTTCAGCCACTTCAACTCGTTCCGCGCCCACCGGACGGCCGTGCCCGTCGTCTTGTCGGCGCGCTTGAGCTCGACCCGGACGGGGTTGCCGCGCTCCTCGTAGGTGATCTCCTTGTCCTTCGCGAGTCCGGCCCCCGAGGTGACGGGTTCACGTCTGTACGTGGAAGGGACGGAGATCTCCGCGTCGAGCCGGGACTCGAGGTGGGGCCGCCAGGTCTGCCAGGCCTCCGGGGTCTCCATGGGCGGCGGTGCGGTACGGGTGGATGTGCCGGCACGCTTGCCGCTGCCGCTGCCGGTGCCGGTGTCCGGCGGGGCGGCTGCGTACGCCCAGACCCCGATACCGACGGCGACGGCTCCGGCTGTTGCGGCGAGCCCGATACGGGCGCGGGCCGGGAGCCTCGGTGGCGTCGAGGGGCCTTGTGCGGCGGGCGGGGCGGGTGCGCGGCCCCCGAGCCGTAAGGTCCCGGATTCGGCGTCGGCCTCGGCGTCGGTGTCGACCCGACCCGAGTCGTCCGTATCCGCCTGCTGCGCCGTCCGCGTCCCGGGCAGCCGGCCGGCCCCGGTCGACCCGGCCACGGGCCGGTCCACCTCGGATCCCGGCCACTCCGCCTCCGGACTGCTCTCGGTCTCAGGCGCGGCAGCCGTGGCTGCCGGCCGCAGCGTCGACGCGCTGCCAGCCGCGACCGCCGCCAGTTCCCTCTCCACCTCGTCGACGGGCGGCCGGTGTTCCGGGGCCTTCGAGAGCAGGCGGACGATCAACTCCGCCAGTGGGCCCGCCCGGACCGGCTTCGGGGCATCTGCCTGGAGGATCGCTGCGAGCGTCGACTCCAGAGTCGTACGGCGGAACGGCGACCAGCCCTCCACCGCCGCGTACAGCAGCACACCCAGCGACCACAGGTCCGCCTCCGGGCCGGCCGTGACGCCCGACATCCGCTCCGGCGCGATGAACTCGAGCGAGCCGACGAACTCACCGCTCACCGTCAGCGGCTCCTCGCCCTGGATCCGCGCGATACCGAAGTCGGTGAGCACCACCCGGCCGTGCGGACCGAGCAGCACATTCGCGGGCTTCACATCCCGGTGGACGATCCCCTTCATGTGCGCCGCGCCCAGCGCGCCCGCCACGGCCAGCCCGATCCGTGCCGCCTCGGCCGGAGGCAGCGAACCGCGCTTGAGTCGCTCGTTCAGGGATTCGCCGCGGATCAACTCCATGACGATCCACGGGAGTCCACCGTCCATCACCACATCGTGGACGGCCACGGCCGCCGGGTGCTCGACCTGGGCCGCGGCCCTGGCCTCCCGCCGCAGCCGTTCGTAGAGCCGCTGCTGGGACGGCTCGCGGGGGTCGCCGGGCAGCCGTGGCTCCTTCACCGCGCAGTCACGGCCGACGAGTTCGTCGCGCGCCTGCCAGACCGTGCCCATGCCGCCGGACCCGACACGTACGGTCAGCCGGTATCGGCCGCCGATCAGCCGGCCCTCACCGCTGCCGCTGTCACTCCCGTTGCCGTCGCCCCCGCCTGCCGGCTCCGGCTGCCCCGCCGGGCTCACAGATCCTGGATCTTCAGATGCTTGACGACCCCGTCGAAGAGCTTGGTGCCCTCCCTCGCCGCCCAGCCCTCCGCGGGCCCGGCCACCCGCAGCCGCCAGTAGACCTCGTCCGCGCCCTTGCCCGTGCCGACGACGCGTTCATGCCAGCGGTAGCGGATCGGGTCGTCGTTCGAGTCGCTGAACTGCACATAGTCGACAAGCGTGTCGAACGCCTTCCTACCCTGCTGCGTCGTGGACGAGGACCTCACCTCCTGGTCCTTGATCTCGGTGCCGTCCTTGCCGCCCTTCTCGTAGTACTGCCGCCAGACGTCGGCCTCCGGCTTGACCTCGCCCTCTACGGTCTTGGTCTCGATGCGCTCCATGTAGACCTGGAAGACACCGCTCGGATCCCAGTACGTGACGCTGTTGCCGCCGTCGCCCTCGACCCGCTCGTACTCCGCCGGAACGGCGATGTTCGCCGAGACGACCTCACGGTCCGGGCGGACCTCCCAGCCCTCCGGGATCCTGTCGCCGCCGAAGGGATCGGCGAAGATCAGGACCAGGGCGACAGCCACCGCGAGCACCCCGCCGCCGAGACCGAACTGCGCCGGCCGGTTGCCCTGCAGCACCGGCGGCACCCACCGGCTCCCACGCCGGGCCGGGCTGTCGGCGCCCTGGCCGGGGGCGCGCGCCAGAAGCCTCGTCGCATCGAGCGGGACCTGCGGCGGCCGCACCACCGACTCCAGCGTCTGCCGGATCTCCGCGGCGTCCGGCCGCATCGCCGGGTCCTTGCGCAGCAGTCGCATCACCAGCGTGCCGAAGGCCCCGGAACCGCGAGCGGGCGTCTGCGGCTCGGCGGAGAGCACCGCCTGCAGCGTCGCGGGGCTGTTGGAGCGGCGGTACGGGGACATGCCCTCGACCGCCGCGTACAGCACCACACCCAGCGACCACAGATCCGACTCGGGACCCGGGTGCTGACCCAGCACCCGCTCCGGCGCGATGAACTCCGGCGACCCGACGAAGGCCCCGGTCTCCGTCAGCCCCTGCTCGCCCTCGACCTGCGCGATGCCGAAGTCGGTCAGTACAACCCGGTCGCCGCGCCCCAGCAGGACGTTGTCCGGTTTGACATCGCGATGCAGCACGCCGGCCTCGTGGGCCGCGGAGAGCGCGCCGAGTACGGCGAGACCGATCCTGGCCGCCTCACGAACGTCGAGCGTCCCGTCCTGCAGCCGGTCGGCGAGCGACTGGCCGTGCACCAGCTCCATGACGATCCACGGTTTGGCGTCCTCGATCACCACGTCGTGCATGGTGACGACGGAAGGGTGGTCGATCCGGGCCGCGGCGCGCGCCTCACGCTGCATCCGCAGATAGACCTTGTCCCGCTCGCGCTCGTTCAAGTGGTCCGGCAGGCGTGGCTCCTTGACCGCGACGTCGCGGTCCACAACCTCGTCGCGGGCCCGCCAGACCGTGCCCATTCCGCCGTGTCCAAGGCGCGAGACGAGTCGGTAGCGACCGCCGATCAGCCGGCTCACCTCGGGATCGGTCCCGGCGCCCGAACCGACGCCGGCGCCTGAACCGGAACCCGCGCCGGAGGCATCTCCAGAGCCGGAACCGGGCAGCTCGGACGCCTGCGTGGGCTGGTACGCGCTGCTCTGCGATGGCACCTGCGCGGCGTTCGGCGGCCGGAGTCCATAGCTGGTGGGCTCGTTCACCCGTCCCCCATCGTTGGTCATGAACACATCCTGACCATAAGTGAATGTGGATACCACCGGCCCAGCGGAGCGGATGCAGACACGTAACCGTGTCCGCGCGTCATCTGTGCGGCGTGAAGGAGTCGAGCGCGGTGTCGAAGTGCCGTCGCGCCTCGTCGAGCCGGCCGACCGGCGCCGAGACCCAGACGTCGTACATCCTGCCGTTCTCGTCCCAGCAGATGTCGAATGTGTGCCGGGGCCCCTCCGCCTGGGAGAAGCCGTTCCAGCTGAACTCCCAGAGCGCCGCGGGCAGTCCGTTGTGCGTGGTCGGGGTGACCTTGCCGTCGCGGTAGCCGGGATTGGTGTTCGGCCCGTCGGCGTCCGAGCGTTGCATCGAGCCGAGCGGCCCGTCGGAAGCGGGGTTCTGCAGCCGGACGCCGATTCTGATGCCCTTGTCCGGCGCCATGAAGTAGACCCGTTTGTCGTCCTCGGAGCGGACGAAGCCCTCGGGGACGGCGAGCGCGAACCCGTCCGGGTCGGCCACCGTGACGTAACCCTTCGGCGCCACCGGCCTGTTGGCGGGAGGGGGAGCGGAGGTGGTGACGGTCACCGTGGGATCCGGCTTCGCGGCAGGGGCGGGTGACTGTGCGGTACGTACCGGAGGCGCACTGCTCGCGACCGTACGGCCCGGCGTTCCCGCCGCCTGTGCTCCGCCGCCCTGCCCGTCGTCCTGCAGCAGCACCGCGGCCGCTCCTCCCGCTCCGGCCAGCGCGGCGACCAGGACGGCGGCGAGCAGGAGCGGCGCGCGGCGGCGGGGCGCGGACGGGGACGCCGGCGCGGTGACCGGCTGCCGGGGCGCGGACGGGGGCGGCACGTCACGGCGCGTGGGTGTGTACTGCGCCGCGACGACCGGCAGCGAGCCCGTCGTGATGTACGTGCGCAGCAGCTCCTCCGCCTCCGTCGCACGGAGCCGGCGCTCCGGGTCCCGCTCGAGAAGCCCCAGGACGACGGGCAGCAGCGGGGCTGCCTGCGCGGGCGGGCGGATCTCGTCCTCGACGACGGCGTGCAGGATGCCACCCAACGAATCACGACGGAACGGCGATTCACCGCTGAGGGCCGCGCACAGCAGCACACCGAGCGACCACAGATCGGACTCGGGGCCGGCCGTGTCGCCCGACATCCGCTCCGGTGCGGTGTACTCCGGCGATCCGACGAACGACCCCGACTCGGTGATCGTCGTGGACCCGGCGAACTGCGCGATACCGAAGTCGGTGAGGACGACCCGCCCGGTGGACTCCTCCAGCAGCACGTTGGCGGGCTTGAGATCCCGGTGCAGCACCCCGAGCCCGTGCGCGGCACGCAGCGCGCCGAGCAGCGCGAGCCCCATCCGCGCCGCCTCCGCCGCATCGAGGGGACCCCGGCGCGAGATCCGTTCGGCGAGCGAGCCGCCGTCGACCAATTCCATCACGATGTACGCGAGTCCGTCGTCCACCACCACGTCATGGACGACGATGACATGCGGGTGCTTGACCCGGGCGACAGCGCGGGCCTCGCGCAGGGGTGCGGCCGCCGACGTGTACGGAGACGCCGGACGACCGGAGTTCCCGTCGTCCGGATGGAGCTCCTTGACGGCGACACGACGGCCCAGCAGCTCGTCGTCCGCACGCCACACGGTGCCCATGCCCCCGCGCCCAAGCCGGTCCAGGAGCCGGTAGCGGCCCGCGATCAGCCGCGATTCCTCGGACACGCAACTCCCTCTCGATCAGCCTGCGTCCATCATGCCGGAGGCCGCCAGCCGCGGAGCATGGTGTCGAACTGTTCGCGAGTCGTCGCCCAGTCCTCGGCCGGGCCCGACATGTAGAGCGCGTACTCCGTGCCGTCGTCCTCGTAGTACATCTGGTCGATGGCCCGCCGCTTGCCCGGAAAGTCCTTCTTCTCGGTCCAGGTGAACTCCCAGAGCGCGGAGTTCGTCTGGTCACGGAAGGTGTTGGGGCGCAGCTTCAATTTCTGGTACTTGGGCAGGCGCTTGAGGGTCTTCTCGATGTCCAGCATATGCATATACGGATTCTCGAAGTCCGGCGAAGTGTCACTGCTGATCCGGATGCGATGACGGCCGTTGTCAGGCGTGTAGTCGATCTGATCGCCGTCCGTCTGGCGTGTCCAGCCCTCCGGTACCAGCAGGCTGAAGCCCTCCGGGTCCTCGACACGGTCCCAGCCGGACGGTGCGGACGCGGGCGCTGAGGCGTCCGGGGTCGACTGGGTGCCCGTACGCTTCGAGCTGTCCTTGACGGCCCCGTACTTCATGGCGGCCAGTCCCGCACCGCCGCCGACGACGGCGGCGAGCACGACGACGATCGCCGCCATGCGCAGCCGGCCGCCGCGCCGTGGCGCCGACGCGGAAGCGGTGCTGTTGATGTCGGTGTCGGCGGGGACCGGGGCAGAGGCGCGCCGCGTCGGCGCGGCCATCCTGGCGGTCTCGGGCCGTACGTGCCGCTGGGTCGCCCGCTGAGCGGGCACCTGCGGCTGCTTCGCGGCCGGCGCCCGCCCGTCCATCGCCTGCAGCAGCATCCGTTCGGCCTCGGCGGCCGAAGGACGGGTGGCGGGGTCCTTGCGCAACAGCTCCATGATCACGGGCGTGAGCAGGCCTGCCGACTCGGGGCGGCGCGGTTCCTCTGCCACCACCGCCTGCATGGTGGCGAGCGGCGAGGAGCGGCGGAACGGCGATTCGCCCTCCACCGCCGCGTAGAGCGTCGCGCCCAGTGACCAGAGGTCGGAAGCGGGCCCCGGATCGGCGCCGCGCACCCGCTCGGGAGCCAAGTAGTCGATGGATCCGACGATTTCCCCGGTGCGGGTAATCGTCGAGTCACCCTCGATCGAGGCGATCCCGAAGTCGGTGATCAGGACCCGGCCATCGCGGCTGAGCAGTACGTTGGCGGGCTTGACGTCCCGGTGGAGCACACCGGCGGCGTGCGCGGCGCCCAGCGCGCGCAGTACGTGCAGCCCGACGCGGGCGGCCTCGAGCGCGTGGATCCGTCCGGACTCCTTGGCGGCGTCGGCCAGCGAAGGCCCGTCGACGTACTGCATGACGATCCAGGGCCGCGAGTCGTGCTCGAGCACGTCATGGACGGTGACGACTCCGGGGTGGCTGATCCGGGCGGCGGCCCGGGCCTCTTTCTGGGTGCGGGCATGCAGGACAATCCGGTCGGCCTCGGAGGCGTAGCGACCGGCCGTCAACTCCTTGACCGCGACAACCCGGTGCAGCACCTCGTCATGTGCGCGCCAGACCTTGCCCATGCCGCCGCTGCCGATCGTCTCGCTCAGCCGGTAACGCCCGGCGAGCAAGAGACCCTCGCCCGTGCTCTGACTGTGTTCCACGTCCCCCGCCCCGTTCCTTGGGATCACAGGTTACGGAGGTGAAGTACGGGCGCGGAACCTCGGATGGCTCAAGTGACCTCACTGTGATGCTTGTGACTCTGCGCAACGAGAGGCAAAACAGCCGCTAACGGGTGTACAGCAGGAGGACAGGTGTCTAACGGGTCGCGCGGTAGGCGTTCGTGGCCTCCTGGTAGGCCTCCGTCACCTTGTCCCGCTGGTTCTCCGGGCCGATCACCTGGACGACGTGGTAGCTGCCGTCGACGATCAGAGCGAGGTTGCGTACGTAGACCTCACGGCCGCTGCTGTCCTGCCAGGTGAACTGGCCCTCGGCCATGGCCTGCTGCCCCACGTCGATACGGCGCAGCCCGGTCGCCCCCGCCCAGGAGGAGTCCCGGAACGGTTGGAGCTCTCGCTCCTTGTCGCGCTGGTAGACCAGCGGATCGGTGCCGTTGGCCTTCACGGTGTCCCGGCCGGGGACGACTATCAGGGTGAAATCTCCGTCGGCGTAGCGGACTTGACCGCTGTCGTTGATGGGACGGCGCTGCCAGGTCTTGTCGACGGCGATCTGGAAGCCTTCCGGGTCCTTGCGCAGCGCGTAGCCGTACGGGAGCTTCCCGGCCGGGGCCGATGTCTGGGGCTGCTGGGCACCTCCGGGGCTGCCGTTGGAGGTCGCGGGCGGGGTGTCCGGGGCGGTACGGTCCGGGCTCGCGCCGGTGGCCGAAGGGCGGCCGCCGTTCTTCTGCTGCGGCTGGTCCTGTTGCTCCGAGCCGGACTTCGGCATGAACAGCACCGCGTACGCGACGGCGGCCACCAGGACGACCAGGACAAGCAGCAGGAGGGTGCGGCCGAGCGCCCGCGGCCCGCGCTCACCGCGTCCGCGCCGCTCGCGCCTGGACTTCGTGTGACGGTGGCGGCCGTGGACCACCTCGGCCGAGCCCGCGCGGCGCTTGCGCACCAGCTCGCCCCGGCGGCGTACGACGGGCAACCGCGTGCCGTCGACCACGCTCGACGGCAGCGGCACGACGTCCATGCCGGCCTCGGGCTCGGGCGCGGACCGGACGAGCGAACGCAGCCAGCCGCGCAGCTCCTCGAAGTCCGGGCGTTCGGTGGGGTCCTGGCGCAGCAGCGACTCGACCACGGGGCGCAGCGGACCGCACTCCTCGGCGAACGCGGGCGGCTCGGCGCAGACGAGCTGGACCAGCTCGACGGCGCTCTCCTCGGGGTACGGGGCGTGGCCCTGCACGGCGCGGTAGAGCAGCGCACCGAGCGCCCAGAGATCGGTCGAAGGGCCGACCGGGGCCGCCAACTGCCAGTTCTCGTGGACGGGTCCGGCCTGCTCGGGCGCCCACCGCTCGGTGACGGCACCGACAACCGCGATGCGCGCCTGCCGGGCGCGTTCGGCGGCCAGTGGCGTGGCGGGGCCGCGGTACGCGGGGGTGCTGCCGCTCGCGACGATCTCGTCCCAACGCCCGGTGGGGGCACCGCTGCCGGCCGCGACGGGCTGCCGCTGGGCGTCCGCGCGCAGTGCGTCCCCGCCACCGCCGTGCTCCCAACTCCCGCCGCTGCCTACGGCCGGCGCGGCGGGCCGATGGCCGGACCGGGCGCCGGGCAGCGCGGGCCCGGCCCCGTAGGGGTCGCCGCTGCCTTGCGGGGCGTGGCCACTGCCGGGCCGTGGGGCGGGCCGGGCGCCGTAAGGGCTGCCACCGGCGCGGTCGCGGTCCGAGCGGTCACGGTCGGAGCGAGGGCCGTTGTCCGGCACCGCCCGGCGGACCCCGTACGGCAGTTCGCCGTCGGCGGGCCTGCCGCCTGTGGGCATGCCGCTGCCGCCCGCGGGTACGGAGCCGGGTCCTTCACCGCCCGCGAACGGCCTGTCGTGCCACGTCCCCGCCAGCCGGGCATGGCCGGGATGACCGCGACCGTCACCCGGATACCAGCCGCCCTCGTCCTCCCCGTCGTCCTCGTCGTCGTCGATGTCGTCCACATCGATGGCCGGGCGCAGATCGCCCGGCCGCTGGGCCCACCAGTCCGGGTCGAAGCCGGTCTGCACCGGGCGGTCCAGCGGGTCGCCCGGCGCGCTGTCCTGGCGCTGGTCGCCGCCGGCGCGTGCCGCGGCCCTGGCGCCCGCGCGGTACGCGGCGATCGCGCCCGCCCTGGCGGCGCGGACATCCGGCACACCACCACCGGCCCCGCTGCCGGGCAGCGCGACCGGAGCTGCGGGCGAAGCCTCGTACGGACCGTCCTCCTCGGCGTCAGCCTCGTCGTCCGCATCCACCGAGCGGGCGGTCTCCAGCGCGGCCCGCCCCGGGGATACGGGAACTCCTGCCGCCGGCAGCGGCTCCAGCTCCGCGTCAAGCACCTCGTCCTGCTGGTCGCTCTCGTCCGGCGGCGCCGGCACCGGGGCATACCCGCAGAGCGCCTCCTCAGCCGCGCCGGACGCGAGTCCGGTCAGAACCACGCGCCCGTCGTCGCAGACGAGCACTGTGCGGACGGTGATGTTCCGGTGGGTCCAGCCGTGCGCATGCAGCACACGGAGCGCGGTGAGCACATCGGAGGCGACCTCGGCCGCCCGGTACGGGCTGAGCGGCTTCTCCGCGAGGAGCGCCGCCAGCGGCCGGGCCGCGACACGTTCGCTCACTATCCAGAGCGAGCCGCCCTCGGCGAAGACGTCGAAGACCTGGTCCAGGCGCGGGTGGTCGGGGATCTGCGCGGCCGCCTGCGCCGCGTCGATGGCCCGCCGCACCGCGGGGTCCGTGGGCCGCCGCGTCGTACGCCCCTGCGCCCTTCTCGGTACCGCGGCCCCGGCCATGCCGTCCGCGTCGAGCACCTCCGCGTCCACGACCTCCGGTAACGGCACCTGCCGCACCAGGACTTCCTGTCCGCTGTACGTGTCGAACGCGCGGGTCTCGACCAGTTCGTACGCGTCGGAGGGCAGCAGCGGCAGGCGGTAGCGGTCGGCGAGCACCCGTCCCGCATAGTCGTCCACGACGCCTCCCCACGAGCGCGCTGTCCCCCCGGCTGGTCCCGGAGGCCCGCATCAAACCGTCAATTCCGGTCTTTTGACGGCCCCTTACGACCCCTTGCGGCTGCGTACCGTCCGCGAGCTCTCACGATACGTGGCCTTGCTCAGTCCTTGGGCTTGAATGTGGCGAACGCCGTCCTGCGCAGCGTCTCGCACTCCGCGCTCTCCCACTCGCCGGCCTTGCACGTGATCATGATCGAGTAGCCGTGCGTGGCATCCACCCTGAAGCCCCTGTTGAGGACCCGTACCCGCTGACCGCCCTGATTGCGCTCGAACTGCCAGTCGGCGACGGTCGGATAGCCGTTGTACTCGACCTTGCCGATCCCGAGGTGCTTGTAACCACTGCTGCTGCCTGCGGTCCCCGGCATCGCCGCATTCCAGGCAGCGGCGGCGTCGTCCTTGGGGCTGGGGTTGAAGTCGACCTGGACGCGCGGGAATCCACTGCGGACGCTGAAAATCCCGCCGGAGTTCTGGCCCGCGATGTCGGTGAGCCTGAAGCCCTTGGGCATCGCCATCGTGAAGTGGAACTGGTCGTTGGACACCATTACGTATCCGGCCGGCAGCCCGTTCCCGCCTGTGGGGCGGTCGGTCTTGGGCTTCCCCGACGGCTGCCCGGCGCCGCCGCCGGTGTTGTCCTTGCCGGCACCCGTGCCCGTGTCCTTGCCCTTACCGGTGCCCTTGCCGGTGTCCTTGCCCTTGCCGGTGCCGCCGTTCGTGGCCCCGGCCGAAGCGGACTTGTCGCCCTTGGACTTGGGCTTGCCCTTGCCGCTCTTGTCGTCGCCCAGCGTCAGATAGAGCACGGTGGACAGCACGGCGAGCGCGGCGACGACCGCGATGATCAACAGCGTGCGGCGCGGCACCACATCGGTGAGGGGCGCCCGCATCGGGGCGGTCCGCGCGGCGGGTGCCTGCGGCGTGGGCCGCGGCTTCGGTTCCGGCTTCGCGGCCGCCGCCGCGTTCCGTACCGAGCGCAGCGCACCGCGCACCCGGTCGGCGGCGGGGTCCTTCGGCTTCGACTGCGGCGGCGCCGGGGGGACCGGCGGCAGCGCGATGGCCCGGGTGGCCTCCGGCGACGGCTCCGGCTCGGCGAACCGTTCCGGCGCCTCGGGCGCGTGCAGTACATCGATGAGCAACGCCCGTGCGCCCGCGTCGTCGAGACGCTGATCGGGGTCCTTGGCGAGCAGGCCGTAAATGACCTCCTCCAGCGGGCCCGCGTTCTTCGGCGGGTCGAGCGGCTCGGTCATCACGGCGGTCAGCGTCGCGATCGCGGAACCCTTGTCGTACGGCGGGCAGCCCTCGACGCTCGCGTACAGCAGACCTCCCAGCGACCAGAGGTCGGCGGCCGGCCCGGGCTTGTGGCCGCGGGCGCGCTCGGGAGAGATGTACGAAGGGGCGCCGACGAGCATGCCGGTCGAGGTGATCGAGGGGTCGCCCTCGACCTGTGCGATGCCGAAGTCGGTGAGCACCACGCGTCCGTCCGAGCCGATCAGCACATTGGACGGCTTCACATCGCGATGCAGGATGCCCTCGCGGTGCGCGGAACGCAGTACGTCCAGGATCGCCAGCCCGACCTCGGCGGCCCGTCGCGGCGTCAGCGTGCCGTCCTCACGCACGGCTTCGGCGAGGGACTTGCCTTCGACGAGCTCCATGACGATCCACGGGCGGTCGTCCTCGTCGACGACGTCGTAGACGGTCACCGCGCTGTTGTTGCGGATCCGGGCGATCGCCTTGGCCTCGCGCAGCGTGCGCGTGATGAGCCGGCGCTTCTCTTCCTCGTCGATGCTGTTGGGGAAGCGCAGTTCCTTCACGGCGACGGTACGGCCGAGCGTTTCGTCGACTGCCCGCCAGACCGTGCCCATGCCACCGCGCCCGAGCACGCCTCCGAGCCGGTAACGCCCGGCGAGAAGCCGCCCTTCGACCTCGCGCCCGGACTCCTTCCCGCCCGCGGCTGCCTTGGCAGCACCCTGCGCGGTGCCGGACGCTGCGGCCCCCGACCGGGCCCCGGATGCGACGGCCCCGGCTCCGGACTCGACCCCGGACCGGGCAGACCCGGCTTTGGGCCCCGCCCCGGACCCGGCCTCGGACCCGGACGCGGCCTCGGCGGACCCGGCCTCGGCACCGTGACCGGAAACCTTCTCCGCGCCCCGTCCTGAGACCTGGTCAGACCCCGGCTCCGAGCTCTGCCCGGAGCCTCCGGAACCCTTTGCGGGCTCCGCCTCCGATCCCGCGCCGGCCCCCTTCACGGGCTCCGGCTCGAGCCCGGGCCCGAGCTCTTTGCCGAGCTCCTTCTTGGAGTCCCTGGACTCCGCCTCCAGCTGCGTTCCGGAATTCTGCCCGGCGTCCCGCTGGGGCTCCTCGGCCGTGTCCCGCTGGGGCTCCCGCGACTGCTCCGCCTCCGACATGCGTCCCCTCTGCGATCCCTGATCTTCGCCCGCGCCTGCCGCTTCCCGCGCGATGCGGTAACCCGCCCTGGCAGAGCCCCCATTGTCCCCTACTCCAGGACCGGCGTATCTCCCGGGTCCGACGTCCGTCGGGACGGGTCCGGAAGCATGGGACCACCCACAATGCCACTACTCGGTGTGAAGCTCACCGCTTGGCTGGTCGTAGCCCTGCCCAGCCAAGCGGATTGCACTCCTCCGCTCCACTCGCCGCCCCGGACCGGCCTCCCCCGAGGCCGGTTTCCGCCGGTTCAGAGCCGGAAATGTGGAGCCGGTGCCGGACAGGGCCCAGAGGTCAGATCGGCACGATGTCCGGCGCCCCCAGCCGCGCCGCGTCCGCCGTCAGGTCGTCCGGCTGCCGCTGCGATTCACGCTCGGCCTCCACCCGCTTCTCGTAGTGCTCCACCTCTTTCTGGATCTGCTCGTTGTCCCAACCGAGCACCGGTGCCATCAGCTCCGCGCACTCGCGTGCACTCCGTGTCCCCCGGTCGAAGGTCTCGATCGATATCCGGGTCCGCCGCGTCAGCACGTCGTCGAGGTGCCGCGCCCCTTCGTGCGATGCGGCATAGACGATCTCGGCCCGCAGATAGTCATCCGCACTGCCCAGCGGCTCACCGAGGGCCGGATCGTCGGCGATCAGCGCCAGCAGCTCCTCGATCATCGAGCCGTACCGGTTCAACAGATGCTCCACGCGCACCACATGGAGTCCGCTCCGCGCCGCGATCCTCGCCCGCGCGTTCCACAGCGCGCCGTACCCTTCGGCGCCGACCAGTGGCACGTCCTCCGTGACGCATGCGGCCACTCGCTGGTCGAGCGCGTGCACGGCCTCGTCCACCGCGTCCTTCGCCATCACACGGTACGTCGTGTATTTGCCGCCCGCGACGACCACAAGACCCGGCACCGGATGAGCGACCGTGTGCTCGCGCGACAGTTTGCTGGTCGCGTCCGACTCCCCGGCGAGCAGCGGCCGCAGACCGGCGTACACGCCCTCGACGTCGTCCCGGGTCAGCGGCACTGCCAGCACCGAGTTGACGTGCTCCAGCAGATAGTCGATGTCCGCGCTGGATGCCGCGGGATGGGCCTTGTCGAGGTCCCAGTCGGTGTCCGTCGTCCCCACGATCCAGTGCCGGCCCCACGGGATGACGAACAGCACCGATTTCTCGGTCCGCAGGATCAGCCCGGTCGTCGAGTGGATCCGGTCCTTGGGTACCACCAGATGGATGCCCTTGGACGCGCGCACATGGAACTGCCCGCGCTCCCCGATCAGCGCCTGGGTGTCGTCCGTCCACACACCCGTGGCGTTGACAACCTGTTTGGCCCGGACCTCGTACTCCCCGCCGGCCTCCACGTCCTGCACCCGCGCCCCGACGACCCGCTCGCCCTCCCGCAGGAAGCCGATCACGCGGGCCCGGCTGGCGACTTGGGCGCCATAGCTCGCCGCCGTACGCACCAGCGTCGCCACATAGCGTGCGTCGTCCATCTGGGCGTCGTAGTACTGCAAGGCCCCGACCAGGGCGTCCTTCTTGAGACAGGGCGCGACCTGCAGTGCGTGCCGCCGGGAGAGATGACGGTGGACAGGCAGTCCGCGCCCGTGCCCCGACGACACGGACATCGCGTCGTACAGCGCGACGCCCGATCCGGCGTACAGCCGCTCCCAGCCCTTGTGCTGCAGCGGATACAGGAACGGCACCGGCTTCACCAGATGCGGCGCCAGCCGCTCCAGCAGCAGCCCGCGCTCCTTCAGTGCCTCCCGTACGAGCGCGAAGTCCAGCATCTCCAGATAGCGCAGCCCGCCGTGGATCAGTTTGCTCGATCGGCTCGACGTGCCCGATGCCCAGTCACGCGCCTCGACCAGACCGGTCGAGAGCCCGCGCGTCGCGGCGTCCAGCGCGGTCCCGGCTCCGACCACGCCCGCGCCCACTACCAGCACGTCCAGTTCACGCTCGGCCATCCCGGCGAGCGCCTCCGCGCGCTCCGCGGGTCCCAGTGTCGCTGTCCTCACTGTTGCCTCCCGTCGCCCCCGTGAGTCCCCTGCGGTCGGGCTAACAAGGTCGATTCTGTCCGCCCTGGTCGACTTCAGCCACCGGCTGTGGATAACACTCGGACAGTCACAAGCTCGCAATGCGACATATCAGTCATATTTATGCCTAGTCTGACATTGCGCACGCTCGTTCTGCCCACAGGGCTTGCGCTCTCTGTCCCCTCCGGCTACGGGAAGGACGCCAACGCCATGCCCGCAGATCTCGCCGTCATCGGACTCGGCCACCTCGGCCTGCCCCTCGCCCAGGCCGCCGTGGCCGTCGGCATCGAGACCATCGGCTACGACACCGACCCACGCCACCTCACAGAACCGGCCGCGGGACGCACCCCTGCCGACATCCGCCGGATGCTCTCGGGGGGTTTCCGGACCGTCACCGACCCGGGCGAGCTCGGCCGCGTACGCACCGCCGTCATCTGCGCCCCCACGCCTCTCGGCGCGGACGGCACCCTCGACCTCACAGCGGTCGCCGAAGCCGCCCGGGCGCTGTCGTCCCGGCTGCGCCCGCACACCACCGTGCTGCTGGAATCGGCCGTCCAGCCCGGCACCACGGAGAACTTCCTCCGCCCCATCCTCGAGGAAGGCTCCGGGCTGCGGGCCGGCCGCGACTTCCACCTCGCCTACTCCCCCAGCCGCGTCGACCCGGGCAGTCGCACGCACGGCTACGCCAACACCCCCAAGGTCATCGGCGGTCTCACCCCGGCCTGCACCGAATCGGCCGCCGCCTTCTACGGCCGGCTCACCGACAAGGTGGTCCGCGCCCGCGGACCGCGGGAGGCCGAGACCGTCAAGGTCCTCGAGACGAACTTCCGGCATGTCAACATCGCCCTGGTCAACGAGATGGCGGTGCTCTGCCACGATCTCGGCGTCGACCTGTGGGATGTCATCCGCTGCGCCGAGACCAAGCCGTTCGGCTTCCAGGCCTTCCGTCCCGGCCCCGGCGTCGGCGGCCACGGCGTCCCCCTCGACCCCAACTGCCTCCCGCAAACCGGCCGTACCCCCGGCCACCCCCTGCGGATGGTCGGCCTCGCCCAGGAGATCAACACCCGGATGCCGCAGTACGTCATCCAGCGCTGCGCCACCCTCCTCAACGAACACGGCAAATCGGCCCGCGGCGCGCGCGTGCTGCTCATGGGCATCACCTATAAGCCGGACCTCCCCGACCTCGAGAGCTCCCCGGCGGCCGAGGTCGCCCGCCGTCTGCTGGACCTCGGCGCGGCCGTCAGCTACCACGATCCGTACATCCCCGACTGGCGCGTCAGCGATCAGCCGGTGCCCCGCGCCGACTCGCTCTACGAGGCCGCCGCCAGCGCGGATCTGACGGTGCTTCTCCAGCACCACCGCACGTACGACCTCCAGGGCCTCGCGGTCAAGGCACAGCTCCTGCTGGACACAAGGGGAGCCACCCCGGTCGGCGCAGCGCACCGCCTCTGAGTCTCACAACGGCTCCATAACTGAATGCCGCGGTGTCGGACCGGACTGCTAGTCTCCGGGACCTCCGCTCGCACGGTCGTGCGACGCATTCGTCCCTGGGGGGATTTCCACATGAGCCAGCCTGTTCCACCGCCGTCCGGCAACCCGTTCGCCGGTGAAGGCGCTCCGTACGCCCCGGCTCCGCCGCCGGCCCCGGTCCGCGACAACATCGGCCTCGGCCTGGTGGCCGCCGTCGTCGCCGCCCTGGTCGCCGCGGGCGCGTACGGCGCGATCGGCGGCGCCATCGAACGCGAGATCGGCTACGCGGCCATCGGTGTCGGCTTCCTCGTCGGCTTCGCCGCCGCCAAGGTCGGCGGCCGCAACCCGGCCCTGCCCGTCATCGGCGCGGTGCTCGCGCTCGGTGCCGTGTACCTGGGCCAGCTGGTCGCCATCGCGGTCATCTTCACGAAGCTGGGCGACCTCTCCTTCACGGAGTACTTCTTCGGCCACTTCGGCGACCTGACGAAGGTGTGGAAGGAAGCGGCGGACTTCATGTCGTACGTCTTCCTCGCCGTCGGCGCGGCCGCCGCGTTCGCCGGTGCCAAGAAGGCCCACGGCTGATCCACGCAAGCGAAGGGGCCCCGCACCACCAGGTGCGGGGCCCTCCTGCGTACAGACCCGTACGAGCCGCTCAGACCCGTACGAGCCGCTCAGACCCGTACGAGCCGCTCAGACCCGTACGAGCCGCTCGGACTGTACGACCCGTGCGTGCGGCCCGGGCAGACCGTGCAATCGTCAGCGTCAGCGGCGGTGCTGCGAGTCCGCCACCGTCACCTCGACGCGCTGGAACTCCTTGAGTTCGCTGTAGCCCGTCGTCGCCATCGCCCGGCGCAGCGCGCCGAAGAAGTTCATCGAGCCGTCGGGGCTGTGCGAGGGACCGGTGAGGACCTCCTCGGTGGTGCCCACGATGCCCAGGTCCACGAGCTTGCCGCGCGGCACGTCCTCGTGGGCTGCCTCCATGCCCCAGTGGTGGCCCTTGCCCGGCGCGTCCGTCGCACGGGCCAGCGGGGAGCCGATCATCACCGAGTCCGCGCCACAGGCGATCGCCTTCGGCAGATCCCCGGACCAGCCCACGCCGCCGTCCGCGATGACATGGACGTACCGGCCGCCGGACTCGTCCATGTAGTCGCGGCGCGCCGCGGCCACATCGGCGACAGCGGTCGCCATCGGAACCTGGATGCCCAGAACGTTGCGCGTGGTGTGCGCGGCGCCGCCGCCGAAGCCGACCAGGACGCCCGCGGCGCCCGTACGCATCAGGTGCAGCGCGGCCGTGTAGGTGGCGCAGCCGCCCACGATGACCGGCACATCGAGCTCGTAGATGAACTGCTTCAGGTTCAGCGGCTCGGCGGCGCCCGAGACATGCTCGGCGGAGACCGTCGTACCGCGGATGACGAAGATGTCGACGCCCGCGTCCACCACGGCCTTCGAGAACTGCGCGGTGCGCTGCGGCGAGAGCGCGGCGGCGGTCACCACACCCGAGTCGCGCACCTCCTTGATCCGCTGCCCGATCAGCTCCTCCTTGATCGGAGCCGCGTAGATCTCCTGCAGGCGACGGGTCGCGGCGCCCTCGTCGAGCTGCGCGATCTCGTCGAGCAGCGGCTGCGGGTCCTCGTACCGGGTCCACAGGCCCTCGAGGTTGAGCACACCCAGACCGCCCAGCTCACCGATGCGGATCGCGGTCTGCGGGGAGACCACCGAGTCCATCGGAGCGGCCAGGAACGGCAGCTCGAAGCGGTAGGCGTCGATCTGCCAGGCGATCGAGACCTCCTTCGGGTCCCGCGTACGCCGGCTCGGTACGACGGCGATGTCATCGAACGCGTACGCCCGGCGGCCGCGCTTTCCGCGCCCGATCTCGATCTCAGTCACGATGTGTGGCCTCTCCTTCTACGTCTGCGCTTCCAGTATCCCCGACCACACGGGAGGGGCGGCCCCGGAACCCCGGGGCCGCCCCTCACCGCATGCGTTCAGCACACGGCTGTCATCGCCTGGTGTAGTTCGGCGCCTCGACCGTCATCTGGATGTCGTGCGGGTGGCTCTCCTTGAGCCCCGCCGACGTGATCCGTACGAACCGGCCGCGGTCCTGCAGCTCCGGCACCGTGCGCCCGCCGACGTAGAACATCGACTGCCGCAGACCGCCTGTCAGCTGGTGCACGACCGCCGAGAGCGGACCGCGGTAGGGCACCTGGCCTTCGATGCCCTCGGGCACCAGCTTCTCGTCGGAGGCCACGCCCTCCTGGAAGTAACGGTCCTTCGAGAAGGAACGCTGCTCGCCACGGGTCTGCATCGCGCCCAGCGAACCCATGCCTCGGTACGACTTGAACTGCTTGCCATTGATGAAGAGCAGCTCACCCGGCGACTCCTCGCAGCCGGCGAGCAGCGAGCCGAGCATCACCGTGTCCGCGCCCGCGACCAGCGCCTTGGCGATGTCGCCGGAGTACTGCAGACCGCCGTCGCCGATGACCGGGACGCCGGCCGCCCTGGCGGCGAGGGAGGCTTCGTAGATCGCGGTGACCTGCGGTACGCCGATACCGGCGACCACACGTGTCGTACAGATGGAGCCCGGTCCGACACCGACCTTGATGCCGTCCACACCGGCGTCGATCAGCGCCTGCGCGCCGTCGCGGGTGGCGATGTTGCCGCCGATGACATCGACACCGGCCGCATTCGACTTGATCTTGGCGACCATGTCTCCGACCAGCCGGGAGTGGCCGTGCGCGGTGTCGACGACGATGAAGTCGACGCCCGCCTCGATCAGGGCCTGGGCCCGCTCGTACGCGTCACCCGCGACACCGACGGCCGCACCGACGAGCAGCCGACCGTCCTTGTCCTTCGCGGCATTCGGGTACTTCTCGGCCTTGACGAAGTCCTTGACCGTGATCAGGCCCTTGAGCACACCGGACTCGTCGACCAGCGGAAGCTTCTCGATCTTGTGCCGGCGCAGCAGCTCCATGGCGTCCACACCGGAGATCCCGACCTTGCCCGTGACCAGCGGCATCGGAGTCATGACCTCGCGCACCTGGCGCGTACGGTCCGACTCGAATGCCATGTCGCGGTTGGTGACGATGCCGAGCAGCTTGCCCGCGCGGTCGGTCACCGGGACACCGCTGATACGGAACTTGGCGCACAGCTGGTCGGCCTCGCCGAGCGTCGCGTCCGGATTCACCGTGATCGGGTCGCTGACCATGCCGGACTCGGAGCGCTTGACCAGGTCGACCTGGTTGGCCTGGTCAGCGATGGAGAGATTGCGGTGCAGCACACCGGCGCCGCCCTGCCGGGCCATGGCGATGGCCATCCGGGCCTCGGTGACCTTGTCCATCGCCGCGGACAGCAGCGGGATCTTCACCCGTACGTTCTTCGAGATGTACGAGGAGGTGTCGATCTGGTCGGGCGCCATGTCAGAGGAGCCCGGCAGCAGCAGCACATCGTCGTAGGTCAGCCCGAGTGTCGCGAATTTATCGGGCACTCCGTCGACGTTGGTCATGACACCTTCCCCAAATGGCCTTGATCGGTGCGGATGTCCATGCTAACGGGCTCAGCAGCGGTCTCATTCCACCATCAAGATCAGCGAGCAGCTTTGTATATTCATACGTACGAGACGTGCTGCTCGGTTCAGTGCCCGGCCAACCGGTCGGTCCAGCACTCGGCCTACTGCTCGGCCAGGGCGCGCAGCCGGCTGAGCGCGCGGTGCTGTGCGACGCGCACTGCGCCGGGTGACATTCCCAGCATCTGCCCGGTCTCCTCGGCGGTCAGCCCCACAGCGACCCGCAGAACCAGCAGCTCCCGCTGGTTCTCCGGCAGATTGGCGAGCAGCCTCTTGGCCCACTCGGCATCGTCACTGAGCAGCGCGCGCTCCTCGGGACCGAGCGAGTCGTCCGGACGCTCCGGCATCTCATTGGACGGCACGGCCGTCGATCCCGGATGCCGCATGGCCGCCCGTTGCAGATCGGCGACTTTGTGGGACGCGATGGCGAAGACGAAAGCCTCGAAGGGCCGCCCGGTGTCCTTGTACCGCGGCAGCGCCATCAGCACCGCGACACAGACCTCCTGCGCAAGGTCCTCCACGAAGTGACGCGCGTCGCCCGGCAGTCGGCTCAGCCGCGCGCGGCAGAAGCGCAGCGCCAGCGGATGGACATGCGCGAGGAGGTCGTGCGTAGCCTGCTCGTCGCCATCGACGGCACGGTGAACGAGTGCACCGATCACCGTGGTCTCGTCGTCGCGCATCGGTCCATGGTGCCTTGACGGCTGAGATTCCGTGGCACTGTGTCCAATGTTGTGCACCGAAGCGTTATGAGCAGGTGCGCCGGAACTCATCTCCTGCGCCCTCCCCTCCCGCTCGACCGACTTGTCCCCGAGGAACTCCACACCTCAAGGATGCGGCATCGCGCGGGAAACGGATGCCGACGCCCGTCCGCCGTCCCGCCCACCGAGTGGCGGGCGGGATCCGTCGTACCCCCGTGGCGACCACTCGCGTGGGCCTAGCGGACCAGGCCCCAGCGGAATCCGAGCGCGACGGCGTGCGCCCGGTCCGAGGCTCCCAGCTTCTTGAAAAGCCGCCTGGCATGCGTCTTCACCGTGTCCTCGGAGAGGAAGAGCTCGCGGCCGATCTCGGCGTTCGACCGCCCGTGGCTCATTCCTTCGAGCACCTGGATCTCACGCGCGGTGAGCGTCGGCGCCGCGCCCATTTCCGCCGAACGCAACCGGCGCGGCGCCAGCCGCCAGGTCGGGTCGGCGAGCGCCTGGGTGACCGTCGCGCGCAACTCGGCGCGCGAGGCGTCCTTGTGCAGATAGCCGCGAGCACCGGCGGCGACCGCGAGCGCGACGCCGTCCAGGTCCTCGGCGACGGTCAGCATGATGATCCGGGCGCCGGGATCGGCGGAGAGCAACCGTCGGACCGTCTCGACGCCGCCCAGTCCGGGCATGCGTACGTCCATCAGAATCAGGTCCGAGCGGTCGGCGCCCCAGCGGCGGAGGACTTCCTCGCCGTTGGCCGCGGTCGTCACGCGCTCGACGCCGGGCACGGTCGCAACCGCGCGGCGGAGCGCCTCTCGGGCAAGCGGGGAGTCGTCGCAGACGAGGACGGATGTCATGGCCGCCCTCCGCAGCTGATGCGCGTCACCTTGAGCCTCCAGGCTGAGTACGTTTCGTCACCTGTGCGGTTGAACGCTCTCGGACATGTGCCCGAGCGCTTGTTGTTTCAACCGCCTCCGCACTCTCAACGACGGTCACTCGAAAGAGTTACGGGTCGGACAGCCGCCTTCGGCACTCTACGTGAGGGGCCGTGCGCAGAGGAGAGCACTGCAGGTCATCCGTCCTTTCATCGGCAAGCTATGCCCCATTTAGCGCCTTTTCTTCCCTTTTCCTGGTGTCTGTGGCTAGATTCGCAATGAGTCATATTTACATCTACTAACACCGTAGATGTACGGTCGTGGTCACGGTACGAGTGCCGGATCCGACTCGTATCGCGTTCTGATCCGACCTGTCCTGTATCCACTCAGCACGGTTTCAAGGGGACAAGCGCTATGGCAGATTTCTCCCGCCTTCCCGGACCCAACGCCGATTTGTGGGACTGGCAGCTCCTCGCAGCCTGCCGTGGGGTGGACAGCTCTCTCTTCTTCCACCCCGAGGGTGAGCGTGGTGCTGCACGGAGTGCGCGCGAGAACTCGGCGAAAGAGGTCTGCATGAGATGCCCGGTCCGCGCGGAGTGCGCGGCGCACGCGCTGGCGGTGCGGGAGCCGTACGGCGTGTGGGGCGGACTGACCGAGGACGAGCGCGAGGAGCTGATGGGGCGCGCACGGCATCGACTGATCCCGGCGACCAGCGTGGGAGGCGTACCGCGAGGCTGACCCCGTCGGTACGAAAAGTTCGAAGAAACGTTCCCGCAGCGACCCCCCGCCCTTCGTGAGCAGGGGTCGGTCAGGGCCGTCGTGACGCGGCCAGAGTCAGCTGGTCGAGCATGGCGGCGACCGCCGGGACCTGCGCCAGGTCCGGGAGCGTGAGCGCGACGATCTCTCGCTGGACCGCGGGCTCCACAGTCACGGTGCGCGCGGCCTTGGGCCGAACCGACTCCATCGCCAGCTCGGGCAGGACCGCGACACCCAGACCGGCGGCGACCAGGCCGATCACCGCCGGGTAGTCGTCGGTGGCGAAGTCGATACGCGGGGTGAAGCCCGCCTCCTCGCAGACCTCGACGAGCTGGCGGCGGCAGCGCGGGCAGCCCGCGATCCAGGGCTCGCCGGCCAGATCGCCGATGGCGACGGAGTCCGATCCGGCGAGGCGGTGCCCCTCGGGGACGAGGCCCACGAGGCGGTCGGTGAGCAGCGGCCGGGCGGTCAGGTCGTCCCACTCCGTGTCCGTCCCGCCATAACGGAAGGCGAGCGCCACATCGCAGTCGCCCTCCCGCAGCATCTCCACCGAGCGGGGCGGCTCGGCTTCGACGAGAGAGACGCGGGTGCCCGGGTGGGCCGCGCGCAGGGCGGCGAGCGCGGTCGGCACAAGCGTGGAGCTGCCACTGGAGAACGAGACCAGCCGGACACGGCCCGCCCGCAGACCGGCGATGGCGGCGATCTCCTCCTCGGCGGCGGTGAGGCCGGCGAGGATTCCCGAGGCGTGCCGCACGAGCGCCTCACCCGCCTGGGTGAGCCGCATCTCGCGACCTGTACGGATCAGCAGCGGGGTTCCCGCGGACGTCTCGAGCGCCTTCATCTGCTGGCTGACGGCGGGCTGTGTGCAGCCCAGCGTGCGCGCGGCCGCCGAGAATGAGCCGGTGGCGGCAACGGCGCGCAGGACACGGAGATGACGGGCTTCGATCACTCTTCGAATATAAGGGACCCTTGGAGGGAAGGCTATAAATTGGATGGTTCGTTTGAGGCAGGGGGTTTAGCGTGGCGTCCATGAAGCTTCTGACCGTGAATGTGGGACGGCCGAAGACCGTCGAGTACACCGACTCCGCGGGCGGCACGACCGGCATCGACAAGCGGCCGGCCGAGGGGGCCGTCCGGGTGATGGAGCCGGGCCCCAAGGGACAAGGGGCCGGCGGCGTCGTCGGGGACACGGTCTGCGATCTTCGGCACCACGGCGGGACCCACCAGGCCGTGTACGCGTTCGCGCGCGAAGATCTGGACTTCTGGGAGCGGGAGTTGGGGCGGTCGATAGCCAACGGCTCCTTCGGGGAGAACCTCACGACGAGCGGGCTCGATGTGACCGGGGCGAAGATCGGTGAGCGCTGGCGGATAGGCGACGAGGTGGTGCTGGAGGTGACAAGCGGCCGCACTCCGTGTCGTACGTTCGCGAGCTGGCTGGGTGAGAAGGGCTGGGTCAAGCGCTTCATGCGGCACGGCGCGCCCGGCGCGTATCTGCGGGTCGTCGAGCCCGGCGAGATCCGCGCGGGCGACGCGATCGAGATCGTGCACAGGCCGGATCACGAGGTGACGGTCGAGCTCTCGTTCCGGGCCGACACCACCGAGCGGGAGCTGCTGCCCCGGGTGCTCGCGGCCGGCGAGGCGCTCCACCCCGAGCTGCTGAAGGACGCCCGCGCATACGTCGCCAAGCACGGCGGGTAGGGAAAACCTCGGACAAGGCCCCTGGGCAGGCACGGAATTCCGGCTGGCAAGGGGCCTCCCCCGCGTTCCCACACGGGGGCACTAACGTGCCGCCTATGACGACTGCACTGATTACGGGAGCGACCGCGGGGATCGGGGCCGCGTTCGCCCGACGGCTCGCGGCCGAGGGACACAACCTGGTGCTGGTGGCCCGCGACACCAAGCGGCTGCACGAGCAGGCCACCGAGTTGCACGACCGGCACGGCATCGAGGCGGAGGTGCTGACCGCCGACCTGTCGCAGGATGCCGGGATCGCCGCGGTCGAGAAGCGGCTCGCCGACCGGAAGAACCCGGTGGACCTGCTGGTCAACAATGCCGGGTTCGGCAACAAGGGACGCTTCCTCGAGGTGTCCATGGCCGACGAACTGACGATGCTGAAGGTGCACTGCGAGGCAGTGCTGCGGCTGACGGCTGCGGCGGCGGAGTCGATGCGGGAGCGCGGCCGGGGCGGGGTGGTGAATGTGGCGTCGGTGGCCGCGTTCGTGCCGCGCGGGACGTACGGCGCTTCGAAGGCATGGGTCGTGCAGTTCACGCAGGGCGCCGCGCGGGATCTGGCGGGTTCGGGCGTACGCCTGATGGCGTTGTGTCCCGGATTCGTGCGGACGGAGTTCCACGAGCGGGCCGGGATGGGGACGGACAACATCCCTGGGTGGATGTGGCTGGACGCGGACAAGGTGGTCTCCACAGCCCTGGCGGACCTGGCCCGCGGGAAGTCGCTCTCGATCCCGGACCCGCGCTACAAGGCACTGATGGGTGCGGTGAAGCTGGCGCCGCGCGGGTTGCTCGGCGGGATCACGTCCAGGACAGGCCGGAAGTACGGCCCGCAGTAGGCGCGTTGCGGGAACGATCCGGCCGGCGGACAAGCACGGCCGGGGGCGCGGCAGAGATCTCGGCCAGGGTGTGGACGGGGGCAGGGTCCCTCCTGGATGCCGCGTTCAGCGTCAACATCTACGGGGCCGTACTCCCCCGCACTCGTGAAACCCTTCGGGGTGCGACCTCAAGAGATCTATGAGGAGCTCGAGTTCCACCATGGACGACGCCACTGACCATCGCTCCGGCGGAAACCACGGAGAGAACCGCGGCAAGAACCCGGGCGGGCGCCCGGCGGAGAACCCTGGTGAGAACCCGGAGGAAGGCTCCGGCAGCCGCCCGTCCCTCCTCCTGGCCATGGGCCCCGGCATCGCCGAGCGCCTGCTCGACGACCGCCACCGCGACCGTCTCACCGCGCTCGCCCGCACCGACCCGCACCTGGTCGCCCACGATCTGACCGCGCCTTCGCCACCCGTCGCGGACGCGCTCGCCACGGCCGACGTACTGCTGACGTGCTGGGGCACGACCCCGCTCACCGCCGAGGTCCTCGACGCGGCCCCGCGGCTGCGCGCAGTCGTCCACGCCGCAGGCTCCGTCAAGCACCACATCACCGAGGCCTGCTGGGAGCGCGGCATCGCGGTGACCTCGGTCGCCGCGGTCAACGCCCTGCCCGTCGCCGAGTACACGCTCGCCGCGATCCTCTTCGCCAACAAGCGCGTTCTGCGCACCCGGCGCCGCTACCGCGCGCTGCGCACCCACCACGACTGGCACCAGGAGCTCGACGGCGCGGGCAACTACGGCCGTACGGTCGGGATCGTCGGCGCGTCACGGATCGGCCGCCGGGTGATCGAGCTCCTGCGCCCGATCGACCTGCGGGTTCTGCTGTACGACCCGCACGTGGAGTCGGCCGAGGCCGCCCGCCTCGGCGTCGAGACCGTGCCGCTGGACGTGCTCTGCGCCGACAGCGACGTCGTCACGGTCCATGCTCCGCAGATCCCGGCCACTCGCCATATGATCGGCGCCCGGCAGCTGGCACTGATGCCCGACGGCGCCACTCTGGTCAACACCGCGCGCGGTTCGCTGGTCGACGAGCGGGCCCTGCTCGGCGAGCTCATCTCCGGACGCCTCGATGCCGTACTGGATGTGACGGACCCTGAAGTCCCGTCTGCCGACTCGCCCTTGTACGACCTGCCGAACGTCCTGCTCACCCCGCACATCGCAGGCTCGCTCGGCCGCGAGCTGCACCGGATGGCCGACCGGGCGCTGGACGAGGTGGAGCGGTTCGCGGCCGGGCTGCCTTTCGCGGACCCGGTCCATCCAGGAGCACTGAAACATTCCGCTTAACTCATCATTAGGCGCAATTCTCACTAAACTGGACGCATCCCACCCATTTCCGGGAGGCGCCATGAAATTCGTACAGATAGTCGACTACAAGACCGAGCAGTACGACACCATGAACCAGCTCATGGACAAGTGGGTCGACCAGACCCAGGGCAAGCGGACCGCCACTCACACCCTCACAGGCAAAGACCGCGCCGACGACTCCCACTACGTCGAGATCGTCGAATTCCAGTCGTACGAAGACGCGATGAAGAACTCCCATCTGCCGGAGACCGACCGGATCTTCCAGGAGATGGTGGCGCTGTGTGACGGGATGCCGTCGTTCACCGACCTCGATGTGGTCCGTGACGAACAGCTGAACGCGGCGGCCGCCCGCCGCTTCTTCCACGAGATCGCCGTCGGAGGCAATCTCGACGCCATCGACGAGCTGTTCGCGTCCGACTACCGGGACCACGACATCCTCAAGGAAGAGGAAACCCTCATCGGGTCGCAGATCCTCCGCAGCGATGTCAGCGGCTGGCGCGACGCCTTCGACTTCACCTTCAACCTGGACAGGCAGGTGACCGAGGGGGACGACGTCGTAACGCTGTGGACCTGGACCGGCACCCACAAGGGCGACTTCATGGGCATCGCCCCCACGGGCAAGCAGTGCACCATGACCGGCACCACGATCTTCCACTTCGAGGACGGGAAGATCCACGAAGGCTGGTGGCACTTCGACATCATGCGCCTGATGCGGCAGCTCGGCGCGCTGGGCTAGCCGGCACCGGTGTTGCCGGGGCCCCGGCAACACCCGGCCCAACGCCGAAGGCCCTCGTTCCCACCGCCGAGCGGCGGGGACGAGGGCCTTCACATGTGTCGTACGGCGTCAGTGGCTGTGACCGTGGCCGTGACCCGCCTCGGCCTCCTCCTCCGCCGGCTTCTCGACGACCAGGGTCTCGGTCGTGAGCAGCAGGGAGGCGATGGACGCGGCGTTCTCCAGCGCGGAGCGGGTGACCTTGACCGGGTCGATGACGCCGGCCTTCACCAGGTCTCCGTACTCACCGGTCGCGGCGTTGAAGCCCTGGCCGGCCTCGAGCTCGGCGACCTTGGAGGTGATGACGTAGCCCTCAAGACCGGCGTTCTCGGCGATCCAGCGCAGCGGCTCGACGACGGCGCGGCGGACGACCGCGACACCGGTGGCCTCGTCGCCCTCCTTGCCGAGGTTGCCATCGAGCACCTTGGCGGCGTGGACGAGAGCGGAGCCACCACCGGAGACGATGCCCTCCTCGACCGCGGCGCGGGTCGCGGAGATGGCGTCCTCCAGACGGTGCTTCTTCTCCTTCAGCTCCACCTCGGTGGCGGCGCCGACCTTGATCACACACACGCCGCCGGCCAGCTTCGCGAGGCGCTCCTGGAGCTTCTCGCGGTCCCAGTCGGAGTCCGTGGACTCGATCTCGGCCTTGATCTGGTTGATGCGGCCGACGACGTCCTCGTGCTTGCCGCCACCGTCGACGATGGTGGTGTCGTCCTTGGTGACGGTCACGCGGCGGGCGGTGCCCAGCACGTCCAGATCGGCCTGGTCGAGCTTGAGGCCGACCTCCTCGGCGATGACCGTTCCGCCGGTGAGGGCGGCGATGTCGCCGAGCATCGCCTTGCGACGGTCGCCGAAACCGGGGGCCTTGACGGCCACCGCGTTGAAGGTGCCGCGGATCTTGTTCACGACCAGGGTGGAGAGCGCCTCGCCCTCGACGTCCTCGGCGATGATCAGCAGCGGCTTGGAGGCACCCGCCTGGATGATCTTCTCCAGCAGCGGCAGCATGTCCTGGATCGAGGAGATCTTGCCCTGGTGGATCAGGATGTACGGGTCGTCAAGGACGGCCTCCATACGCTCCTGGTCGGTCACCATGTACGGGGACAGGTAGCCCTTGTCGAAGGCCATGCCCTCGGTGAAGTCCAGCTCCAGACCGAAGGTGTTGGACTCCTCGACGGTGATGACACCGTCCTTGCCGACCTTGTCCATCGCCTCGGCGATGAGCCCGCCGACCTGCTGGTCCTGCGCGGAGAGCGCGGCCACGGCGGCGATGTCGGCCTTGTCCTCGATCGGGCGGGCGGTCGCGAGGAGCTCGTCGCACACGGCCTTGACCGCGGCGTCGATGCCCTTCTTCAGGGCGGCCGGGGAAGCACCCGCGGCGACGTTGCGCAGGCCCTCGCGGACCAGCGCCTGGGCCAGCACGGTGGCGGTGGTGGTGCCGTCGCCCGCGATGTCGTTGGTCTTGGTCGCCACCTCCTTCACCAGCTGGGCACCGAGGTTCTCGTACGGGTCGTCGAGCTCGACCTCTCGGGCGATCGTGACACCGTCGTTGGTGATGGTGGGGGCGCCGAACTTCTTGTCGATGACGACGTTGCGGCCGCGGGGGCCGATCGTCACCTTGACCGTGTCGGCAAGCTTGTTGACGCCGCGCTCGAGGGCGCGACGGGCGTCCTCGTCGAACTTCAGGATCTTCGCCATGGGAGCTTCACTGTCCTCTCAAACGAACTGCGCCCCGGGCTCCCGGCTACAAATGTCGCGGGGGCCAGGGGCGCAGATTAAAAACTTCGGGTGAATTACTTCTCGACGATCGCGAGCACGTCGCGAGCCGAGAGGACGAGGTACTCCTCGCCGTTGTACTTCACCTCGGTGCCGCCGTACTTGCTGTACAGCACGACGTCGCCGGTCTTGACGTCGAGCGGAAGTCGCTCGCCGTTCTCGAAGCGACCCGGGCCCACGGCGAGGACGACGCCCTCCTGGGGCTTCTCCTTCGCGGTGTCCGGGATGACCAGGCCAGAGGCCGTGGTCTGCTCGGCGTCGAGCGGCTGGACCACAATGCGGTCCTCGAGCGGCTTGATGGCAACCTTGGAGCTGGCGGTCGTCACGATCCGACCTCCCCCTTCGGAGATCTCACGGGGTTAACTGTCTGGGGTGGCGACCAGGTGGATCCGTCGTCGCGGGTGCCGGACCTGCCCGTCGCTGTGTTGGCACTCTCCAGTGGGGAGTGCCAGACCTGAGACTATGACTGCGGTTAGCACTCGGTCAAGCGGAGTGCCAATCCGGCGGGGCGGTGTCGGAAAGCCGGTGCCGGAAAGCCGGTGCCGGTCCGATACGGAGAACGCGGTACGGGCGCTCTCGGTTCCGCACCCACGGCAGCAGCGCGGACCCGGCCCTCACACGTAGTCCTCCAGACGCGCCACCGCGTACCCCTGCGCCTGGATATGGCGCAGCATCCGCCCCGTCGTCCCGGTGCGCGCGAGCACGATGGCGCCGGGCCGCAGTCGTTCACCCTCCACGTACGCCCGTCCCAGCACCACGGCACGGACCCCGCAGTGGGCGGCCGCGCGAAGTGTGTCGGCGTTGTACGCGCCGCGCGGCGGACGGAGCAGCCGCTCCCGCCGGCGGCAGATCTCGTCGCGCTGACCCTCGTACGAGAGCGTGCGCAGATCGGTCCCGTCCCCCGTACGGAACGTGCTGATGGGCAACTTCAGGTCGCCGACCATCCGCGCGAACTCCGGATCTCGCTCCGCGCCGTGGTCGAAGGTGAGGAAGACGACCTTCTCGCGGGTGGGCACCCGGTCCACCACGTACGGCATCTTCGGCCTGCGCGCGGGCGGCTTCGGCGCGGCCACGAGCGGCGCGGGCAGCCCCCACCGCTTGTGCGCGGAGCCCGGCACGCCCGGGCCGGAGGGGACCTGCTGCGCGGCCTTGCGCCCGAGGCGCTCGATCGGGTCCACCGACTGCGCGCACCCCGAGGCGAGAAGCGCACCGGCCGCCAGCACTCCGGCCAGCAGCCGGTGCGCGCGTCTCATACGTAGTCCTCCAGCTTTGCCACGGCGTAACCCCTGTCGGTGATCGTCTTCATGACCGACCGAATCAATTCGGGCATGGTGCTGTCCCACTCCTCCAGGCCACGGAAGTGCGTGAGAATGATGTCGCCGGGGTGCAGATCCTGGTCCGCCTCGCGCCACTCCATGTGGTCGGGGAACGCCTCGGCGGCCCACAGCGGCACGGCCTTGACGCCGCACGACTTGGCCACGCGCAGCGTGTCCCGGTTGTAACTGCCGTACGGCGGCCGGAAGAGCGGGGGCCGCTTCCCGAACCGGTCCTCGATCTTGCTCTGCTGGTTGCAGATCTCCCGCTTCTGCTCGGCGTACGAAAGGCCGGGCAGATAGAGGTGGTTGAGGGTGTGGTTCTGCAGCGAGACCCCGCGTTCCTGCATCTGCTTGAAATAGCCGTAGTTGTTGCTGATCAGGTAGTCGCTGAGGAACGCGCTGTACGGGATGCGGAGCTCGGTCATCATCCGCAGCAGTGCGGGGTCCTTCTCCCAGCCGTCGTCGATCGTCAGGAAGACGACCTTCTCCTTGACGGGCACGGTGGTGAACACGGGCGGCAGAGACTCGCCGTCCTCGACCTCGAAGCCCTCGCGGGTGGTGATCTCCGGCTTGACGGCGGGGGGCTGGGGCGCGGCGAGCGGGACCTTCGCCAGGCCCCACTTCTTGGCGGCAACGGCTCGGGCGGCCTGGGCGCGCTTCACCTTCTCCGCGTACGCGGAGAGCGCCCCGGCCGGGCCGTGCCGCTGCCGCTGAGCCGCTTTGGCGCCGCCGGAACCACGCGGAGCGCCGGAACCGCCGGAGGACTCAGCCGCACAGGCGGAGCCGAGGGCGGCGACCAGGAGCACGGCCAGGACCGCGCGGCCCTGAATTGATGTCATTTTTCCTTTTTGTCTTACAGGCTGCATGGCGCCGCATCCTGTCAGCGCGAAGCCCTGGCAACGGCCCGACACCGCCCACCGCGGGCGCACCATCCCCCACCTGGCCCACAATGGGCCGGGTGACCGATCTCGTTCCCTTCTCGACCCTGCTCACCGACGAGGGCCAGGCGCTGCTCGCCGCTCTGCGGGACTACGACCCGGCCCAGGAACTGGCGGTCGCCTCCCGGCTGCGCCGCGAGCACCCGGTCGGGCTGGTCACGGCGGCGCTCACGCAGGCGCGGCTGCGGCAGCGTGCGGTGGCGAAGTTCGGCGCGGCGGACGCACAGCGGATGTTCTTCACCCCGAACGGCGTCGAGCAGGCGACCCGCTCCTCGGTCGCGGCGTACCGTGCCGGGCGCTTCGCGGCGCTGGGCGTACGGAGCGTGGCGGACCTCTGCAGCGGGATCGGCGGCGACGCGATCGCCCTGGCCCGGGCCGGTATCTCGGTCCTGGCGGTGGACCGCGACCCGCAGACGGCAGAGGTCGCGCGTGCGAACGCGGAGGCGCTGGGCCTGGCCGAGCTGATCGAGGTCCGCTGCGCGGACGTCACGGAGATCGACACGGGTGCCTACGACGCGGTGTTCGTGGACCCCGCCCGGCGGGGCGGCCGGGGCAGGATCTTCGACCCGGAGGCGTACTCCCCGCCCCTCTCCTGGGCCATCGGCGCGGCCCGCACCCGTCCGCACGCCGCCCTCAAGACCGCACCCGGCATCCCGCACGAGGCGGTCCCGGACGACGCCGAGGCGGAGTGGATCTCGGACGGCGGCGATGTGAAGGAGGCGGTGCTCTGGTTCGGCACACGGCCGGGCACGGTCGGTGCGACGCTGCTGCCGGGCCCGCGCTCGCTGACCGGCAGGGGCCTGCCGGACCCCGGGGTCCGCGAGGTCGGCCGTTTCCTGTACGAGCCCGACGGCGCGGTCATCCGCGCGCATCTGGTCGCCGAGGTCGCGGAGGAACTGGACGGCGGACTGCTCGATGAAACGATCGCGTACATCACGGCGGACGAGCTGCGCCAGACGCCCTACGCGACGGCGTACGAGATCACCGATGAACTTCCCTTCGGCCTGAAGAAGTTGAAGGCGCTGCTGCGGGAGCGCGAGGTCGGCAACCTGACGGTGAAGAAGCGCGGCTCGGCGATCGAGCCGGAGGAACTGCGCCGCAAGGTGAAGCCCAAGGGGCCGAACGCGGCGACCGTGTTTCTGACGAGGGTGGCGGGGGCGCCGACGATGCTGATCGGGCGGCCCGCGTAACAGGGGTCACATCCGGTGCCAGGCTTTGCAACCGCCATGCTGTCAGCGCTCGTTGTTAGGATTTCACGGGGCGCGCGACAGGGGGACAAGGGGGAAGCATGGTGGATCACGCCGATCTCGACGTATCGGACGACGACCTGACCCGGCTCGCCGGGGACCTGGACGATATGCAGCGCCACCTGGACAGCCAGGTGCGCCGGATGGACGCGATCGTCGACCGCATCGAGGCGGGCTGGAAGGGCGAGGCGGCCAAGGGCTATCGCGCCCTGCACAGGGGCGCGGCCGAGGACGCCGTACGGATCCGGGAGATCCTCGTCGTTCTTGAAGAGGCGATGCGGGCCGGCCGGGACGGCTTCAGCCAGCAGGAGCTGGAAAACCTCCGGCGGATGCGCAAGGCCCAGAGCCAGGTGGACGTGGAGCGCGAGGCGCGCGAGCTCTCCGAGGGCACCGCACCGCCCACGCCGCGCAGCAGCATTCTCGACATCTGACTGACACACACAACGGGGAACAACACATGGCTGACGACCACATAGGCGTCAACTTCGCGACCCTGCGCGAGCTCGCCGGGGACCTGGAGGACATCCTCAAGAAGCTCAACGACAAGCTCGAGACTCTCTACGACCGCACCGAGAAGGTGGTCCTGAGCTGGGAGGGCGAAGCGCGCGACGCCTTCGTCGACGAACTCGACCGGTGGGACCGGGACATGCGGGACCTCCAGGCCGCCCAGGCCTGGCTCCACGAAGTCGTCACGACCGGGCAGGCCAATTACGGCTCCGCACACCGCGCCGTCCTCCGCGGCTGGGGAGCCGCCTGATGGGCACTCCGGCCGCGCCGTCCCAGAACGGCACCATCGACGTCACACCGACCCAGCTGTACGGAGTGTCGGGCAACGTGGCCTTCCAGCAGGAGACCCTGCACAAGGGCGCCAACAGCTTCCTCGACGAGTTGGAGCGATACCCGGACGGCGGCGGCTACGGCACCGCCGCCTGGGCCTTCTCGACCGCCTACCGGAAGGTCGGCAACCGCTTCCTGGAGGTATGGGCCCGGTCCGTCCTCAGCGTGGGCGGCGCCGCGGTGGGTTTCACGACGACGGCCAACAACTATGCGGCAGCCGATGCCGCAACTCATCCGTCCGGCACCGCAACGCCCACCCACCAAGCCCCTCCCACAGTCATCGACAAACTTCCCGCATACCGGTCGGTGACCGACCTCAAGTGGGCCGATATGGATGAGGGCCAGGACGTCTGGGAAAAGGCCCTTGAAGGGCTGGAGGCGGGCGTGCTGGCGATCATGCGGCCGCTGCTGGAGCACGCCTGCCGATTCGGCAAGGCGGCCGAGATCCTGCCGCTGCCCAATCACCACCGACTGGACTCCATTTCAAAGGCATGGCTGCTTCCCGGCATCTCCGCCGGCTCGGTGGACGGAAACCTCACCTCGGCGCTCACGGGCATCACGAACCAGTCCAACACCGAGTGGTACACCGCGATGCGTACCTTCTGCAGCTCCATATGGGGTACGACCGACTGGGGAAAGTCCCGCGAGGGCCACGTCTGGTCGCACGACAAGGCCGGCAACACCGGGATGAGCCACCCGATCTTCAGCGTGCTCATCGACACATGCGACGGCGTCAGCGATGCCGTCATGGCCTACGCCAGGGCGGCCGAGGATGTCCGCAGCGACCTGCACGACATCTACTGGCGCGCCGTGCGCGACGCGCTGCCGCACGTCGACACCAAGGACGGCATCGGCATCAAGGACGTGAAGAGCGTCCTCAAGGGCATCGGCAAAATGGGCAGGAGCCTCGCCGGCGGCATTGTCCTGGAGATCGACGAAGAGGCACTGAACGCTGCGGTCGAGGCGTACAACAACCGGGTCCAGCGGCAGGTGCCCGAGCTCAACAAGTTGCTGCCCGCACTGGACGAGGCATTCCTGAGCGCGCCCACTTTCCGGGCCGAGTCCGCGCGGGCCGAGGCATTCGGGGCCCGCGCCCTGAACGATTTCAAGAAGAGCCAGCTCTACACCGTGCCCGGCGATGACGAGAGCAACCACAAGTACCCCATCGACCTGGCCAATCAAGAGGGCATCGGCAACAGTCACGTCATCGACAAGCACGTCGGGAAGACGGACGAGCAGCTCGAACAGCGACTGCGCGACCAGCAAATGATCAGGAATGGCGACATTCGGCCGAAGGCGGCATCGTCCTTCGACGACCTCGAGTCCGCACAGAAACTGACTCAGGCTGTTATGGACGACCCGGACAATGAGCGCAGGATCCAGAATTGGCTCAACGGCAACCCCGGGGAGTCCTCCAAGCGGAACGTCGGACTCACCTTCAACGACCCGACGGGTCGCACCTGGGACCGCGGCGACTCGTCGGCACACGATGCCTACAATGTCATCGTGACCTTGAAGCCGGTGCCGGGCGGGCATCCCCCGTACGTCGTGCTGACATCCATGCCGACCGACCAGGCACCTCCCCAGTAAGGACACGGAATGGCATTCGACTTCGGCGATCTCTTCGAAGATGGCCCCATTCTGCGGCTTCTCGATTTCACCGACGGGTCCACACTGGAAGACGACGTCGTACGGTTCTGCCGTACGGTACGGAACTCCGCCCAGGCCGACTGGGTGATGCCGCTCAACGCGGTGGCCGCGCTGCTTGAGCTCACGGCTGAAAAGGTGAGCACCGCCGCCCCGGAGACAATCCCGGAACGTTTCCGTCAGAAGCTGAACCAAGCCGCCGGAGACACGGCAGGCTCCGAGTATCTGCGCGTGCTGGCCGAGCTGATCCGGCCCTTCGACCGGCAGGCCATTCCGTCGGTCCGCGAACTCCCGCTGGGGTCCCTGGAAATCCGGGTCAGGTTTCCCAGGACCATTGATTTTGGACTGAGCTGGATCGCGCCCGGAGAGTACACGACCGACGAAGAGGCGATCACTGCGGGCGTGGAGAGCGAACACCCTTCCCACTGCCTCGACGTAATCCCGTTGCTGGCAGGGGAAGTTCAAGAGCTTTTGATGCTCTTCCCGAGCGACGAGGAACTCACGCACGCGGTGCGCGGTGAGATCTCCTGGGCATCTCGTCCGGTCCTTGAGGACATCATCCGGCTGGCTGCGGCGCATATGGCCCAGCCGCACTGACGATTGACGCATCGCCCCTCTCGATAGGCAGTTGACCATGCGAACCCGCAGCTCCTCCTACCCCGACCGGGAGACCTCCCAGTGGTGCACTCAGCAGGTGGTGACCCGCAATGAGCAGGTCATCCACCGCTGGCTCGCCCAGTCGACCCGGCAGCGCCTGACCATCGAGGCCTCCTGGCCGTCCCGGTCCGAGCCGACCGGGCGTGTCCTGCTGCAGGCGATGATGCTCGCCGGACGCGACGCCATCGACGTATGTGCCGCACGCGTGATCCTCAAGCGCGACTCCGCGAGCCCGCACGGCTTCACCGTGCACGCCACCTTCCCGATCTACCTCTAGAGGCATCCGTGTCCCTGAAGCCGCTCGAACACGACCGCAAGTATGGCGAGTTGGACCAGGTCATCCGCGCGTATCTGGGCCAGCCGGCTGACGACGATCCCGAGAAGCGCTCCGCCGCGCTCGACGCATATCTACGGCACACCTGGCGCACGCGCCCCTGGGCGATCGCCGTCGCCGAGCACCAGCTGCGCGAGTACGCCAACAATCCGCCGGGCCGACTGCGGCTCCGTCTGGGCGAGTTCTATCCCGTACCCGATGTCGGGCTGCCCGACTCCGCGACGCAGGCATGGCTGAAGCAGCTCGCCGACCACCTCAAGCACAGCGTCGAGACCGGCGAGGCCCCGCCGCCCGCCACCCCGCAGACCCACTGGGAGTGGCACGCCCGTTTCCCCGAGCTCGGACAGCTGCTCGGTGGCTGGTTCTCCCAGGACATGCCGGACGAGTTCGAGAGCCACGACGCCGCGCTCCAGGACTACCTCGACACCACCGACTCCGGCCTGATCGCCCAGCTCACGGGCGAACTGCACGAGCTTCTGGCGCTCCCCCTGAACGAATCCGACTACGTCCTCGCCGTGGCCGAGCTGGGCATGGAGGTAGATCCTCCCTACGCCCCCAGGGTCTGGCTGACCGAGGTCGCCGGGCGGCTCGGCTGACGACGGCCCGCTCTTCCGGCTGGTAGGCCCGGCTGCCCGCCAGGTTCAGCGGTGCGCGCCCTCGCCACGCGCTGCCGACGGCACGCCCGCCAGCAGCCGTACCGCCCAGCGGTAGTGGCTCACCGCCTTCGCGACGCCGAGCAGCCCTGTCAACCAGAGAATGAAGCCAAAGCCCACCAACATGGTGACTTCGGCGTATGTCTCCCGGCCGCGCTCCGCCGTTGCCGGGACCGCGAACGAGAGCCACAGCCCCAGCGCGCACAGCAGGAACGACGGCACCAGCCAGAACAGGCTCTCGCCGGGTGAGCGGAAGCGGACGTCTCGGGCCGGGTCGCATGCCAACGACGACCACTGGGCCAGGCGTTCGCGTACGACCTTGTCGCGCCGGATCCCGAACCCGATCACCAGCCCCGTCGGCAGCATGCCCGCCAGGCCGAGCCCGACGAAAACCGCGACGGTCATGTACGAAAGAAGGTCGATGCTCTCCTGGAATGTCTTCAGCGCCGCGCCGATCAGGCCCCACCCCGCCGCGAAGCCTGCCGCCGTCAGCCATAGCAGCAGCAGTCGGGGCACACCGATACTCAGCCGGCTCAACTCGCCCATTGCCCTGGCCCGGTCGGCGAGCAATGACTCGCGGTCGGGCCACGCCCGTATGTCTTCTGGCGGCGGCGGGGGCGGCAACGTACGTCGGGACATGCGTGCGAGCCTATCGCCTGGTCAGTCGACGAATTCCTGCGTTCGTGGTACGGCCTGCCACGCGATTGTGGACCCGGTCGGCGGGAAGGCCCGCGGGCGAGACCGAACGGGCATCCGAACTGGCATCCGAATGGGCGACGCAACAGCGGAACCTCAACCGGGCTCCCGACGCTCAGGCTTCTGAGGACGCCTCCGCCGTTCGCTTCAGCAGCAGATCCCTCTCCCGTGCGTTGCGCGTCAGCGACGCCGCCCGCTCGAACTCGGCCCGCGCCTCCGCCGGCCGGCCGAGGCGCGCCAGCAGGTCGCCGCGCACGCTCGGCAGCAAGTGGTACTCCTTCAGCGCGGGCTCCGCGGCGAGCGCGTCCACCAACTCCAGCCCCGCCTCCGGGCCGTCCGCCATCGAGACGGCGACCGCACGGTTCAGCTCCACCACGGGGGACGGGGTGAGCGCGGCGAGTCGGCCGTACAGGACGGCGATCGTGGACCAGTCCGTCTCCTCGTAACGCACCGCCTGTGCGTGGCAGGCAGCGATCGCGGCCTGCAGCGCGTACGGACCGGGGGCACCGCCCGCCGCCACGTTCGCCCGTGCCAGCGCCGCGAAACCGCGCCGGATCAGCAGCTGGTTCCAGCGGGACCGGTTCTGGTCGGCGAGCAGCACCGGCGCGCCGTCCAGGCCCGTCCTGGCGGCCGTGCGCGAGGCCTGGATCTCCAACAGTGCGACCAGGCCCTGGACTTCGGGCTCCTTGGGCACAAGGCCGGCCAGCACCCGGGCGAGCCGCAGCGCGTCCTCGCAGAGCGCCGGGCGCTGCCAGTCGTCGCCCGCGGTCGCCGAGTAGCCCTCGTTGAAGACGAGGTAGATGACTTCCAGGACCGACGAAAGGCGTTCGGCGCGCTCGGGGCCGTACGGGACCTCGAAGGGGACACCCGTCTTGGCCAGAGTGCGTTTGGCCCGGACGATGCGCTGCGCGACCGTCGGCTCCGTGGCCAGGAAGGCGCGGGCGATCTCCTCGGTGGTCAGCCCGCCGAGGAGTTTCAGAGTGAGGGCGATCCGTGCGTCCGTCGACAGCACGGGATGGCAGGCGGTAAAGATCAGCCGCAGCAGGTCGTCGTCGATGTCGTCGGGTCCCGACGGCTCGGTCGGCGGCTCCACGTCCTCCAGGGCCCGTCCGACCTCCGCCAGCTTGCGGGCGTACGTCTCCTTGCGGCGTACGAGATCGATCGCCCGGTGCTTGGCCGTGGCCATGAGCCAGGCGCCCGGTCTGTCCGGCACACCTGACTCCGGCCACTGCTCCAGCGCGGCGACCAGAGCGTCCTGCGCGAGTTCCTCGGCGAGGCCCACGTCCCTCACGATGCGAGTGACACCGGCGATGATCCGCGCCGACTCGATCCTGAATACCGCTTCCACCGCACTTGCTGCCGTCACGGCCACCCATCAGAGCAGCAGGGAGGTGGGCGGGCAAGCGGAGGGCGGCGGTCAGCCCCCGGCGATCTCGCGGAGGGCGGCGGTCAGCCCCCGGCGATCTCGCGGAGGGCGGCGGTCAGCCCCCGGCGATCTCGCGGAGGGCGGCGGTCAGCCCTCGGCGATCTCGCGGACCTCGGAGGTGACGTTCCAGTGCTCCTCGTGGATCTCCAGGAAGCGCTTGGTCCACTCGATGGCCTCGGCCTTGTCCTTGGCCTGCAGGATGGCGTAACCGCCGACGACTTCCTTGCTCTCGGTGAAGGGCCCGTCGGTGACGGTCAGCTTCCCGCCGGACCAGGTGACGCGGGTGCCCTGCGAGGTCGGGGTGAGCCCGTTGGTGTCGAGCAGGACACCCGCCTTGGTCATCTCCTCGATCAGCTTCCCCATCCGCTCCATCAGCTCGGCGCTGGGGCCCTCGGCGGGCATCTCGTTCTCGTTGACGCGGACCATGGTCAGATAGCGCGGCATGGTGACTCCTCGGGTCGGGGGAGCGGGGCCGTTCCCCGCCTCTCACCCCTGCGTCGAACGGGAGGCCGCGGGATCGACACACTCCCCGGAATTCTTCCGGGAGATTTCCGGCGCGGCCATCGGTACGCAGTGCCCGTCGGCACGGCAGCGGGACCGGACATCCCTCCCGGTCAACCGAGGCCCAGCGATTCGAAGCGCCACCGGTGCACCGGCCGCGTGATCAAATCGGCTTCGGGCTCCGGCAGTTCGGGCAGTGCCGCGCCCGTGTCGGCCACGTCCCACCAGGTGAGGACGAGGACCCTGTCCTGCGCGGCGCGGAAGGTCTCCCGGCGCAGCGGCTCGTGCGCCAGCTCCTGGGCCCGTGCCCATTCGAGCAGCTCCGCGCCCCGGCCCTGAACCGCCCGGGCCTCCCACATCAGCGCGACTGTCATGAGTGCCCGACCGTCATGAGTAGAGGTTGTCCTTGCTGATCTCGTGCACATGGTCATGCGTGTGCGTCTGTCCCGGCACATGCGGCTCCGTCACCGGCAGCGAAGAGTCCGCCGACAGCTCCCAGTCCGAGGCGGGCCGGTTGCGCGCCACCATCTCCGCCCCCAGCGCGGCCACCATCGCGCCGTTGTCCGTGCACAGCCCCGGCCGCGGCACCCGCAGCCGGATCCCCGCCCGCTCGCACCGCTCCAGGGCCAGCGCCCGCAGCCGGGAGTTGGCGGCCACACCTCCGCCGATCATCAGGTGGTCCACACCCTGGTCCTTGCAGGCGCGCACCGCCTTGCGGGTCAGCACATCGACGACCGCCTCCTGGAACGAGGCCGCCACATCCCGTACCGGCACCTCCTCGCCGGCCGCCCGCCTGGCCTCGATCCAGCGTGCCACCGAGGTCTTGAGCCCCGAGAAGGAGAAGTCGTACGCCGGGTCGCGCGAGCCGGACAGTCCGCGCGGGAAAGCGATCGCGGCCGGGTCGCCCTCCTTCGCCAGACGGTCGATCACCGGACCGCCGGGGAAGCCGAGGTTCAGCACCCGCGCGATCTTGTCGAAGGCCTCGCCCGCCGCGTCGTCGATCGTCGCGCCCATGGGCCGTACATCGCTGGTGATGTCCGGCGCGAGCAGCAGCGAGGAGTGCCCGCCGGATACCAGCAGCGCCATCGTCGGCTCGGGCAGCGGGCCGTGCTCCAGCTGGTCGACGCAGATGTGTGAGGCAAGGTGGTTCACCCCGTACAGCGGCTTGTTCAGCGCGTACGCGTACGCCTTCGCCGCCGAGACTCCGACCAGCAGCGCGCCCGCCAGGCCGGGGCCGGCCGTCACCGCGATGCCGTCGAGGTCGCGCGCCGAGACGCCCGCCTCCTTCAGCGCGCGCTCCACGGTGGGCACCATCGCCTCGAGGTGCGCGCGCGAGGCGATCTCCGGGACCACACCGCCGAAGCGGGCGTGCGCGTCCACACTCGATGCGACGGCGTCCGCGAGCAGGGTCGTACCGCGGACGATGCCGACCCCGGTCTCGTCGCAGGAGGTCTCGATGCCGAGTACGAGAGGTTCGTCAGCCATCAGTCAGTCCAGCCATCAGTGAGTCTCTGTTCCTTGTACGTGGAGTCGCATGACGAGGGCGTCGACATTGCCGGGCTGGTAGTAGCCGCGGCGGAATCCGATGGGCTCGAAGCCGAAGCGCTCGTACAGCTTCTGGGCCCTGGTGTTGTCCACACGGACTTCGAGGAGCACCTCGTCGCACTCGAAGGCGGTGGCGTGCTGCAGCAGGTCGGTGAGGAGCCGGGAGCCGAGGCCCGTGCCCCACTGGCCGCGGGCGACGGCGATGGTCTGTACGTCCGCGAGACCGCCGGCCGCGGCCAGCCCGGCGTACCCGACGATCTCCCCGTCCTCCTCGGCGACCACGTAGCGGCGGGTGGCCTGCGGGCCGCGCGCATGCGCGAGCTCGGACCAGAACATCCCCGGCGACCAGGCGTCCTCGGGAAAGAGCGCATGCTCGAGCGCGAGCACCGGCTCCAGGTCCCACCAGCGCATTTCGCGCAGCGCAGCGGTCGCTCGTGCGGTCACTTCGGCGTGACCACCTTGTAGTTCTTGGGCACCTGTGCGTCGGGCCGGCGCAGATACAGCGGCAGCGGCGGCAGGAACTCCTCGGCGGCGGCCAGCTTCTCGGCGGCCAGCGCGGCGAGCGCTCCGGCCGAGACAAGTTCGGGCCCGCGCGCGTCCGGAAAGGTGTCGGGGTAGAGCAGCGCACCGGCGCCGACGGCGGGCAGGCCAGCGACCCGCTCCGCGATATCGGCGGGCCGGTCGACGGCGGGGTCGCCCACTCGCTCGCGGGAGGAGTCGTACCGCGCCCAGTAGACCTCCTTGCGCCGCGCGTCCGTCGCAACGACAAAGGGCTCGTCGAGGCCCGACGCGTACGCCAGCCCGTCCAGCGTGCACAGCCCGTGCACCGGCACGCCGAGCGCCGAGGCGAAGGTCGTGGCGGTGACCAGGCCGACGCGCAGCCCGGTGTACGGGCCGGGTCCGACCCCGACCACCAGACCGGTGACGGCGTCGAGTTTCACCCCGGCCTCGGCGAGGACGCGGTCGACGGCGGGCAGCAGCAGCTCCCCGTGCCGGCGCGCGTCGACGCGACTGGACTCGGCGACGACGGAACTGCCGTCGTGGAGGGCGGCGGTGACGGCGGGCGTGGCGGTATCAACGGCGAGCAGGAGCACGCAAACAGCCTACGGCTCCGGAGACCGGGCACGGTGCCCCGTCGGACAGGGCGCCTGCTGCTACCGTCACCACGGATACGTACGTACGAAAGGTGGGCGGCAGGGTGGCACGGAGCAGCTCGGGACTGGTGGCCGGGCTCACAGCGGCCGCTCTGGCCGTCGTCGGCTTCCTCGCCTACCAGGCGTCGGCGACCGCCCCCGCCCGTCCGGGCACGTCGAGCAGCGCGAGCGTGGCCCCGTCCGCGCAGGCCTCCGGCGGCCCCAAGCACAAGCCCGGGAACCCGCTGACGGTGCCCGCGAAGTCGGGCATCGGTGAGCGCGTCGTGTACTCGCTGGGCGACCGGCGGGTGTGGCTGGTGGGCGAGAGGGCACAGCTGAGGCGGACCTTCCAGGTCATGCCGTCGACGGTGAGCCCGCGGCCCGGGAAGTACACGGTGAAGTCGCGGTCCGGGACCGTGCCGGGCTCGGACGGGGTCCCGATCGAACATGTGGTGCGGTTCGCGAGCGTCGGCAAGGTGCCGATCGGTTTCAGCGCGGCGCGGGACGGGTCGATGGCCAGCCCGGACCCGGAGAAGAAGACCGGTGGGGTACGGATGAAGCGGGCGGACGGCGACGCGCTGTGGGCGTTCGCGGCGATCGGCACGAAGGTCGTCGTCGTTCTGTAGCTCCCGCGGCTCGCACGGCTGCCGCGACTCGCACAGCATCCGAAGTCGCGCGGCCGGTCGTCCCGCGGCTCTCGCGGCCCTGCCGAAATATCGCCCGTATGAATTACGCGGCGTCTGAATTACGCGGCGTCGCGTCGCGTTACAGGCTCCTCGGCGAGGTGTTCCTCGCGGGGCGGTGTGGAGACCGCGCTGGCTGCCGCGCACGACGCCAGCAGATCACTCATCGACAGGGCCGACGGCTTCAGCGTCGTCGGCCGTGCCGACTGCTGCCGTGGCTGCGATCCGTGCTCGGATGCCGTCATGGACGCCTCCTGGGGCTCCGGGAGCAAGCGTGGTTAGGTAGACCTAACCAGGTCTCCGTACCATGTGACCACGCCCGGCACGGCCCGCGCAACACTTTGCCGACGTCTTGTCGGAATAACCAACCTTTCGGGCTCAGCCCGGAGGCGCGTCAGCCGGCCAGGAGTGCCAGATCCACCCGGGCCCAGCGCGCGCCGAACCCGGTCAGGGTGACCTCGCGGCGGTCGTCGTCCGTGTCGCCCACCACCCGGTGGATCAGCACACGCAGCCGGTCCTCCGTGAGCTCCTCGACCTTGCCGTCGCCCCACTCCACGACCACCACCGACTCCGGCAGCGAGACATCGAGATCGAGGTCCTCCATCTCGTCGAGGCCGCCACCCAGCCGGTACGCGTCCACATGGACCAGGGCCGGGCCGCCGGTCAGCGAGGGGTGGACGCGCGAGATGACGAAGGTCGGGGACGTGACGGCGCCGCGGACCCCGAGACCCTCCCCCAGGCCGCGGGTCAGCGTCGTCTTGCCCGCGCCGAGCTCACCGGTGAGCATCACCAGATCGCCGGGGCGCAGCAGTTTCGCGAGTCTGCGCCCCAGCTCCTGCATCTGCTCGGGAGATTCGACGGCGAGGCGGGCGGTGGTGGGGGTGGGGTTGGCGGTGGTGGTGGCGGCGGTGGTTTCAGCCGCCGGGCCGTGCGGTGCTTCCATACGGGCCAACGTTAGCCGCTGCCGGAACCGCCCCGACCCGGACCAACAGGTCCGCAAGCCGGTCCGTGACGACCTCCGGGTGCTCGAGCATCACCAGATGCCCACCGTCCGGCACGATCACCAGTTCCGAGTCCGGCAGCAGGTCCGCGATCGCCTCGCTGTGCGAGCTCGGCGTGACCAGGTCCTTGTCACCGGCCAGGACGAGTACCGGCACCTCCAGGAAGATGAGGAGCGACTCGGCCTTGTCGTGCTCCACGAACGCCGGATAGAACTCCGCGACCACATCGATCGGGGTCGACTCGATGAGCCGCTCCGCGAACCGCGCCACGGCCGGGTCCACGTCCTTGGACGAGAAGGAGTACCGCTTGATGAGGCCGGCGAAGAGATCGGCGGTGGCCCGGCGGCCCCGCTCGACCAGTTCGGCCTGCGAGCCGAGTGCCTTGAGCACCCCGGGGAGCACCCGTCGTACCGCGTTCACGCCGGCGACCGGCAGCCCGTAGTTGACCTCGCCGAGGTTTCCGCACGAGGTGCCGACGAAGGCGACGCCGACAACCCGCTCCCGTACCAGCTCAGGGAACTGTTCGGCCAGCGCCATGATCGTCATGCCGCCCATGGAGTGGCCCACCAGTACCAGCGGACCCTCGGGCGCGGCCGCGTCGATGACCGCCTTGAGGTCGCGGCCCAGCTGGTCGATGGAGACCGGCATACCGTCGGGGCCGGCCTGCGCCGCGCCGCGGGCCGAACGCCCGTGGCTGCGCTGGTCCCAGTGCACCGTACGCACCAGACCGCGCAGCGCGGCCCGCTGGAAGTGCCAGGAGTCCTGGCTCAGACAGTAGCCGTGGCTGAAGATCACGGTGACCGGCGCCGGCGCCTTGCGGCCGAAGAGCCGGCGGCGGCGCTGGCCGCCCGCCTCCGGGTCCACCTCGTCGGCCTCGTAGTAGAGCTCGGTGCCGTCGTCGGCGGGCGCCTTTCCCGGCAGGCCGCGCAGTGAGCCGTACGGCCCGGACGCGTCGAGCGCCAGCCGTGCCTTCTGGCGCATCCCGCGGCCGACCGTCATCCGCTCGATCGCCACGCCCGCCGCCGCACCGGCCGCGATCACACCTATCGCGGCGCCGGCGATGCCCGCCCGGCGCCAGTTGCCCGTCGTGGCAGCCGTCGCCGCGGCCGCCACGGCGTCCCCCGTACTGGTCTCGCTCACCGTGCCGCTCCTACTCGTCGGAGTCCTCGTTCAGATAGACGCGCGGAACCCTCGTTCCGATGCGAGTGACGATCTCGTATGCGATGGTGTCCGCCGCCTGGGCCCAGTCCTCGGCAGTCGGCTCGCCCCGCTCACCCGGTCCGAACAGCAGCGCTTCCGCGCCTTCCGCGACCGCACCGCCGTCCCGGCCGAGGTCGACCACGAACTGGTCCATCGCCACCCGGCCCGCCACCCGGCGCCACTCGCCGCCGACCAGCACCGGGCCGCGGCCCGAGGCATGGCGCGGAATGCCGTCCGCGTAGCCGAGGGGAATCAGGCCGAGGATCGTCTCGCCCCCCGTGACGTAGTGATGCCCGTAGCTGACGCCGTGCCCCGCCGGGACCTGCTTGACCAGCGCCACGGACGCGGCGAGCGTCATCACGGGCCGCAGCCCGAAGTCGGCGGGCGTGCCCAGCTCGGGGCTGGGCGAGACGCCGTACATCGCGATGCCGGTCCGTACGAGATCGAAGTGCGCTTCCGGGAGGGTCAGAGTCGCCGGGGAGTTGGCCATGTGCCGGACCTCGGGCTCGATGCCCGCCTTCTCGGCGTACTCGACCACCTCGCGGAAGACATCCAGCTGCGCGGCGATCGAGGGGTGCCCCGGCTCGTCGGCGCAGGCGAAGTGCGACCACAGGCCGGTGACCTTGACGGTGCCCTCGGCCTCGGCGGCGAGGGCCGCCGCGACCAGCTCGGGCCAGTCGGCGGGCTGACAGCCGTTGCGGCCGAGGCCGGTGTCGGCCTTGAGCTGGATACGGGCCGTGCGCCCGGCCTCCCGGGCCGCGGCGGTGACTTCGCGCAACGCCCACAGGCCGCTCACCGACATGTCGAGATCGGCCTCGATGCCTTCGCGCCAGGGGTCGCCCGGCGTCCACAGCCAGCACATCACCCGCCCTCGGATGCCGGCGGCGCGCAACGCGAGGGCCTCATGGGGCGTGGCGGTGCCGAGCCAGGTGGCACCGGCCTCCTGCGCCGCCCTGGCGCAGGGCACCATGCCGTGTCCGTACGCGTCCGACTTCACCACGGCCATCAGGGCAGCACGGGGCGCGCGGGCGCGCAGCGCGCGCACATTGGCGCGCAGGGCCGCGAGGTCGATCTCGGCGCGGGCTCGGAAAGGCGGTGTCGTGCTCATCGCGCCCAGTGTCTCAGAGCCGTACGACAACACTCGTACAACCAGGGGCGCGACAAACGGCGGCTGCGTCACACAGGCGTGTCAGACCGGTGCGTCACACCGGCGCGTCACACCGGCGCGCCCCACACCACGCCCGCAGACCACACCCGCGCGCAGTCGTGGACGTCGCGCCAGGCGGCCGGGAGCGTCGCCGCCACCTCGTACGCCGTGATCGGCACGCCGTGGGACGCCGCGTTGCGCGCCGCGAGCCCGTGCAGATACGCGGCGGCGGACCCCGCGTCCCGCGCGTCGAGCCCAGCGGCCAGCAGCGAGCCCGCGAGGCCGGAGAGCACATCGCCGCTGCCCGCCGTGGCCAGCCATGGCGTGCCCATCGGATTGACCCGGACCGGGGAGCGGCCGTTGTCCGGCGCGGCGACCAGTGTCGTCGAGCCCTTGAGCAGCACCGTCGCACCAAAACGCGCGGCCAGCTCCCGTACGGAGGCCAGCCGCGCCGACTCCACCTCCTCGCGCGGTACGCCGAGCAGCGCGGCCGCCTCCCCGGCGTGCGGGGTCAGCAGCGTGGGAGCCTCGCGGTCCCGTACCGCCGCCGCGTCCAGCAGCCGCAGCCCGTCCGCGTCGACCAGCACGGGAACGTCGGAGTCCAGGACCTCACCCACCACGTCGGCCCCGTCACCGATCCCCGGCCCGACGACCCACGCCTGCACCCGTCCCGCCTTCGCGGGCGGTCCTCTGTGCACCAGGGTCTCCGGGAAGCGGGCGATCACCGCGTCGGCCGCGGGCCCGACGTACCGCACGGCCCCGGACCCGCCGCGCAGCGCGCCCGCCACTGAGAGGACCGCCGCGCCCGGATAGCGCGCGGACCCGGCGACGACGCCGACGACGCCCCGCCGGTATTTGTCGCTCTCCGCGGCCGGCACCGGCAACAGCCGTGCCACGTCCTCGTGTTGGAGCGCCTCGAGATCGGGCACGGACGGCAGACGGTCCTCGAGCCCGATGCCGACGAGCCGGACCGTCCCGGCGTACTCCCGCGCCGGGTCGATGAGCAGCCCCGGTTTGTACGTACCGAAGGTCACCGTCGCATCCGCGTGCAGGGCCTCGCCCCGCACCTCCCCGGTGTCCGCATCGACGCCGCTCGGCAGGTCGACGGCGACCACGACGGCGTTGGATCCGCGCGCGGCCCGCACCACCGGCACCATGCCGGGACGCAGCCCGCCGCGCCCACCGATCCCGGTGATGCCGTCCATGACCAGGTCCGCGACGGCCAGCACCTCGAAGGGGTCGTCCGCGACCCGTCCGCCGGCACCGAGCAGAGCCGCGAGGCCGCCCTCGTGTGCGCGCGACCCCAGCAGTACCGCGGCGACCCCGGCCCCGCGGCGGGCCAGCCGGGCCCCCGCGTACAGCGCGTCGCCGCCGTTGTCCCCACTCCCGACGAGCAGGACGACCCGCGCCCCGTACACCCGGCCCAGCAGAGCGGCGCAGGCGGCGGCCAGTCCGGCAGCCGCGCGCTGCATGAGCGCGCCTTCCGGCAGCCGCGCCATCAGCTCCGACTCGGCGGCCCGTACGGTCTCCACGCTGTAAGCGGTACGCATACGGTCAACCCTCCGCGATCACCACGGCCGACGCCACTCCCGCGTCATGGCTCAGCGAGACGTGCCACGACCGCACACCGAGCTCCGCCGCCCGCGCCGCGACCGTCCCGCGCACCCGCAGCCTCGGCTGCCCGCTGTCCTCGACGTACACCTCGGCGTCCGTCCAGTGCAGCCCGCCGGGCGCGCCGAGCGCCTTGGCGACCGCCTCCTTGGCGGCGAACCGTGCCGCCAAGGAGGCGTAACCGCGCTGTTCACCGCTCGGCAGCAGCAACTCCCGGTCCAGGAACACCCGTCCGGCCATCCCCGGCGTACGCCGCATCGAGGCGGCGAAGCGGTCGATCTCGGCTACGTCGATCCCCACCCCGATGATCACTCCACCGTCACCGACTTGGCGAGGTTCCTCGGCTGGTCGACCTCGTTGCCGCGGGCCGTCGCCAGTTCGCACGCGAAGACCTGCAGCGGCACGGTCGCGACCAGCGGCTGCAGCAGCGTCGGGGTCGCCGGGATACGGATGAGATGGTCCGCGTACGGCTCGACCGACTCGTCCCCCTCCTCCGCGATCACGATCGTCCGCGCTCCGCGCGCCCGGATCTCCTGGATGTTCGAGACGATCTTGTCGTGCAGCACGGAGCGCCCGCGCGGCGACGGCACGACGACCACCACCGGCAGATCCTCCTCGATCAGCGCGATCGGCCCGTGCTTGAGCTCACCCGCCGCGAACCCCTCCGCGTGCATGTACGCCAGCTCCTTGAGTTTCAGCGCGCCCTCGAGCGCCACCGGATAGCCCACATGCCGCCCCAGGAACAGCACGGTGTTCTTGTCCGCGAGCGAGCGCGCCAGCGCCCGCACCGGCTCCATGGTCTCAAGGACCCGCTCGACCTCGCCCGAGATCTGGGCCAAGTCCCGGATAACGGCCTGGATTTCGTCACCCCACTTGGTGCCGCGCACCTGCCCCAGATACAGCGCCACCAGATAGCAGGCCACCAGCTGCGTCAGAAACGCCTTGGTGGACGCGACGGCGACCTCGGGCCCCGCGTGCGTGTACAGCACGGCGTCCGACTCCCTTGGGATCGTCGAGCCGTTCGTATTGCAGATGGCCAGCACCTTCGCGCCCTGCTCGCGCGCGTGCCGCAGCGCCATCAGGGTGTCCATGGTCTCGCCTGACTGCGAGATCGCGATCACCAGCGTCCGCTGGTCCAGAATCGGGTCCCGGTAGCGGAACTCGCTCGCCAGCTCGACCTCGCAGGGGATACGTGCCCAGTGCTCGATGGCGTACTTGGCGATCATCGCGGCGTGGAAGGCGGTGCCGCAGGCGACGATGACGACCTTGTCGGCCTCCCGCAGCACGGAAACCGGAATCCGCACCTCGTCGAGGCTCAGCGAGCCTTCCGCGTCGATCCGGCCGAGGAGGGTGTCGGCGACCGCCTTCGGCTGCTCGGCGATCTCCTTGAGCATGAAGTAGTCGTATCCCCCCTTCTCCGCCGCCGAGACGTCCCAGTCCACGTGGTACGACCGCACCTGAGCGGGCGCCCCGTCGAAGTCCGTCACCGTCACACTGTCCCGGCGCAGCTCCACCACCTGGTCCTGGCCCAGCTCGATGGCGGACCGCGTATGCGCGATGAAGGCGGCCACATCGGAGGCGAGGAAAGACTCACCCTCCCCGACTCCCACCACCAGCGGCGAGTTGCGCCGGGCGCCCACCACCACGTCCGGTTCGTCCGCGTGCACCGCGACCAGCGTGAAGGCACCCTCCAGTTGCCGGGACACCTGACGCATGGACTCCGCCAGGTCCCCGCACGACGAGAACGACTCGGCGAGCAGGTGCGCCACGACCTCGGTGTCCGTCTCCGAGTTCAGCTCGTGGCCGCGCGTCTCCAACTCGGCCCGCAGAGCGGCGAAGTTCTCGATGATGCCGTTGTGCACAACGGCGACGCGCCCCGCATTGTCCAGATGAGGATGGGCATTGGCGTCGGTCGGCCCGCCGTGCGTGGCCCACCGGGTGTGCCCGATACCGGTGAAGCCGCTCGGCAGCGGCCGGTCCACCAGCTCCTTCTCCAGATTGACGAGCTTGCCCGCCTTCTTCGCCGCGGCGAGACCGCCGTCGGCGAGCACCGCGACACCGGCCGAGTCGTAGCCCCGGTACTCGAGCCGCTTGAGGCCCGCGATGACCACATCAAGCGCCGACTGTCCGCCGACGTACCCCACGATTCCGCACATGTCGGCAGCCTACGGCGGCACACCCGGATTCCGGGACCGCGCGGGCCGTGCTCGCCGGGAGCGCTTCGACGTCACCACCTTCCCGGTGACGGTGACCTTCGTGCCCCGGGTGCCTTTGGCGGAAGCCGTCACCGTGAGGGCGGGGAGCTCCCTGGCGGGATCGGCCGGAGCACGCGGGCTATGTCATGGCACCGACACTCGATGACTGGTTTCCTCCGCGATGTCTCGCATCCCACGTGACCGACTCCACCCCCCACTCATCCGCCTGAGCCACGACAATGTTCAGGTGATCTCTTCGCCGCCACGAAGCGCCCACCGCCGGGCCGAACAAGCGTCGACGCCTTATGTCGACCTCACCCGCGCGGAATGGAGCGCCCTGCGCGACAGAACCCCGCTCCCCCTCACCGCCGAGGAGGTCGAAAAGCTGCGCGGACTCGGCGATGTCATCGACCTGGACGAGGTACGGGACGTCTACCTCCCGCTGTCCCGCCTGCTCAATCTGTACGTACAGGCCACGGCCGGTCTGCGCGGCGCACTCAACACCTTCCTCGGTGACGCCGGCAACGGCCACGGCGAGCAGCGCGGCACACCCTTCGTCATAGGAGTCGCGGGCTCCGTCGCGGTAGGCAAGTCCACCGTCGCCCGTGTCCTCCAGGCGATGCTGGCCCGCTGGCCGGAGCACCCGCGCGTCGAGCTGGTCACCACCGACGGCTTCCTCTATCCCATGGAGGAGCTCAAACGTCGCGGCCTGATGTCGCGGAAAGGATTCCCCGAGTCGTACGACCGCCGGGCCCTGACCCGCTTCGTCGCCGACATCAAGGCCGGCAAGGAGGAGGTCACCGCGCCGGTCTACTCCCACCTGATCTACGACATCGTGCCGGACGAGCGCCTCACGGTCCGCCGCCCCGACATCCTGATCGTCGAGGGCCTCAATGTCCTCCAGCCGGCCCTGCCCGGCCAGGACGGCCGGACCCGGGTCGGCCTCGCCGACTACTTCGACTTCAGCGTGTACGTCGACGCGCGCCCCGAAGACATCGAGACCTGGTACCTCAACCGCTTCCGCAAGCTGCGCGAGACGGCGTTCCAGAACCCCTTCTCGTACTTCAGGAAGTACACCCAGGTCTCCGAGGACGAGGCCCTGGACTACGCCCGTACGATGTGGCGCACCATCAACAAGCCCAATCTGCTCGAAAATGTGGCACCGACGCGCGGCCGCGCCACCCTGGTGCTGCGCAAGGGCCCCGACCACAAGGTCCAGCGCCTGTCCCTCCGCAAACTCTGAGCACTCCGAGGAGCCGAGCGCGTGCTGCATCTGCGGCTGATCACCCCCGCCGACCGGACCGACGAAGTCGTCCGGCTCATCGAGCGGACGGTCGGCACGACACACCTCGCGGTCGTCCCCGGCGCCGCCCGCAATCCCCAGGGCGACCTGGTGCTGTGCGATGTGGCGCGAGAGGCGGGCGACGAGCTGATCAACGGTCTGCGGGCGCTCGGCATCGACGATTCCGGCTCGATCGCCGTCGAGAACATCGAGCTGTCACTGTCCAGGCGTGCGGACAAGGCGGAGGCAGAGGCTCCGGGCGAGGGCGCGGACGCGGTGCTCTGGGAGCACCTGGTGGACGCGACACACGAGGAGTCCACGCTCAGCTTCACGTACATCACGTTCCTGGCGCTGGCGACGATGATCGCGGCCTGCGGTGTGGTGCTGGACAACGCGATCCTGATCGTGGGCGCGATGGCGGTGGGCCCGGAGTTCGGCCCGCTGGCCGGCTTCTGCACGGCACTGGTCCAGCGCGCCCCGCGGCTGGCGTGGCGCTCCTTCCTGGCACTGGTCGCGGGCTTCGCCGTGGCGATCCTGGTGACGGTGGTCTTCAGCCTCTTCATGGACTCGGTGAACCTCTTCGAGGCGGCCAAGCTGCAGGCGGAACGCCCCAATACGAACTTCATCTACCGCCCGGACTGGTTCTCGTTCGTCGTCGCGGTGCTGGCCGGCGCGGCGGGCATGCTGTCGCTGACGTCGGCGAAATCGGGCGCGCTGGTCGGCGTGGCGATCTCGGTCACCACGGTCCCGGCGGCGGCGAACGCTGCGGTGGCGTTCAGCTACCAGCAGTACAAGCAGGCGTGGGGTTCGACGGAGCAGCTGCTGCTGAATCTGCTGGGCATTGTGCTGGCCGGGACATTGACGCTGCTGCTCCAGAAGTATCTGTGGGCCAGGCAGCGGCAGCGGGCGGCGTCGAAGTCACTGCTGTAGAACGCGATATGCCGCGCGGCCCCGTGGGGACCGAGCGGCATATCGACGACTTCGACTACTCAGGCCGGCGACTTCCCGGGCCAACAACTCGCAGGTCAGCCCAGCGCGGACTTGACGACGTCGGCGAGGCGCCCGGCCACCGAGCGGGCCTGCTCGATGTCGGCGGCCTCGACCATGACGCGTACCAGCGGCTCCGTGCCCGACGGACGCAGCAGTACGCGGCCGGTGGCACCCAGCTCGTGCTCCGCCTCGGCGACGGCCGTCGCCAGCTCCGCGGACGTCTTGACGCGCGACCTGTCGACGTCCGGCACATTGATGAGCACCTGCGGCAGCCGCTGCATGACCGCTGCCAGCTCCGCCAGCGAACGGCCCGTCGCGGCGACGCGGGCCGCCAGCATCAGGCCGGTGAGCGTGCCGTCGCCGGTCGTCGCGTGGTCGAGCACGATCACGTGACCGGACTGCTCGCCGCCCAGCGCGTACCCCTCGGCCTTCATCGACTCCAGGACGTACCGGTCGCCGACCGCGGTCTGCACCAGCTGCACACCCTCGCGCTCCATCGCCAGCTTGAAGCCGAGGTTGGACATGACGGTGGCGACGACGGTGTCCCCGCGCAGCGTTCCGGCCTCGCGCATGGCGAGCGCCAGCACGGCGAGGATCTGGTCGCCGTCGACCTCCTCGCCGGCGCCGTCCACGGCGAGGCAGCGGTCCGCGTCGCCGTCGTGCGCGATGCCGAGGGCCGCGCCGTGCTCGAGGACGGCCGCCTTCAGCAGCCCGAGGTGCGTGGATCCGCACCCGTCGTTGATGTTGAGCCCGTCCGGCTCGGCGCCGATCGTGATGACCTCGGCCCCGGCCCGCGCGAACGCCTCGGGCGAGACCCGGGAGGCCGCGCCGTGCGCCTCGTCGAGGACGACCTTCAGCCCGTCGAGCCGGTTCGGCAGTACGGCGATCAGATGCGCGACGTACTTGTCGAAGCCCTCGTCGTAGTCGGTCACGCGACCGACACCGGCGCCGGTCGGCCGCTTCCACGGCTCGCCGGTGCGGTGCTGCTCGTACACGGTCTCGATACGGTCCTCGAGCTCATCGGCCAGCTTGTGCCCGCCGCGAGCGAAGAACTTGATGCCGTTGTCCGGCATGGCGTTGTGGCTCGCGGAGAGCATCACACCGAGGTCGGCGCCCAGCGCACCGGTGAGGTACGCCACGGCAGGGGTCGGCAGCACACCGACGCGCAGGACGTCCACGCCCGCGCTCGCGAGACCCGCCACGACGGCGGCCTCCAGGAACTCACCCGAAGCACGGGGGTCACGCCCGACCACCGCCGTCGGCCGATGGCCCGCGAATGTGCCCGCCTCGGCGAGCACATGCGCCGCAGCGACCGACAGGCCGAGCGCGAGCTCAGCCGTCAGATCCGCGTTGGCGACACCGCGCACACCGTCCGTGCCGAAGAGTCGTCCCACAGCTGTCCTCCGAAAATGCTCCGAAAATGCAAGCCTCTGAGCGCATAGCCCGTTATACGCCCGAGCTGGTCCATAAACGAACGCCCCGGCAGCACGGAGTGCCGCCGGGGCGAACGAAAAGCCGTACAGGCCAGCGTGCGATTTAGCGCTTGCTGTACTGCGGTGCCTTACGGGCCTTCTTGAGACCGGCCTTCTTGCGCTCGACCGCGCGGTCGTCACGGCAGAGGAAGCCGGCCTTCTTCAGCGGGGCGCGGTTGTTGTCCACGTCCGCCTCGTTCAGCGAGCGGGCCACGCCGAGGCGCAGGGCGCCGGCCTGGCCGGAGACGCCGCCACCCGAGATGCGGGCGATGACGTCGTAGCGGTTGTCGAGCTCGAGCACCTTGAAGGGCTCGTTGACTTCCTGCTGGTGCACCTTGTTGGGGAAGTAGTCCTCAAGGGTGCGACCGTTGATCTTCCACTTGCCGGTGCCCGGAACGATCCGGACGCGGGCGATGGCGTTCTTGCGACGGCCCAGGCCGGCAGCCGGCTGGGGGTCGCCGAAGCGGGACGCCAGCGACTCGCTGGTGTACTCGCCCTCGACGGGGGTCTCCGACTCGAAGGTGGTCACCTCGGCGAAGGTCTCTTCGCCCTCGGTGCCCTCGACGGCGGTCTCTGCAGTGGTCTCGGCCACGATTCTCCTCAGATCTTTCTGTACGTCTTAGGGGGTGGCCGGAACTACTGCGCGACCTGGGTGATCTCGAACGGGACCGGCTGCTGCGCAGCGTGCGGGTGCTGGTCGCCCGCGTAGATCTTCAGCTTCGAGAGCATCTGACGACCCAGGGTGTTCTTGGGGATCATGCCCTTGATGGCCTTCTCCACAGCCTTCTCCGGGCTCTTGGCAAGCAGCTCGTCGTAGCGGACGGAGCGGAGACCACCCGGGTACCCGGAGTGGCGGTACGCCATCTTCTGGGTCTTCTTGTTGCCGGAGAGGTGAACCTTCTCGGCGTTGATGATGATGACGAAGTCGCCCATGTCCATGTGGGGGGCGTAAATCGGCTTGTGCTTGCCCCGGAGGAGGTTCGCTGCCGTAGTCGCCAGACGGCCCAGGACAATGTCCTGCGCGTCGATGATGTGCCACTGGCGCGTGACATCGCCGGGCTTGGGGCTGTACGTACGCACGGTCGTAGCCTTCGCTTCTTCAGTGAGTGGGTCCTGACAGGGCCACCCGGACGATCACGACAGCCATGGCGACACCTCGGGGACGCAACCCGTGTGCCTGCCGCTGGTCATCGGCCCGGCGGACCGGCGTAAGGGCCTCTCACGTGAGAATGAACAAGCCAATACGCATAACGAACCAGAAGAATACCCGTGGTCCCCCGCCCGGGTCAAAATTCCCCATGCCGCCGGGGGCCCGTGGACCCCATATTACGCGTGGGCAGGTGTGCCGGGCACCCGTACGCCCGGTCCGCCGGGCACCGCGCCCCGGCCCCGGCGCACCCGACGTCACCGCGCCCGCTCCACCCGCCGCTCGTCCCACACCGGCTCCGCCGTCTCACGCACCACCCCGTCCGACCCGAACACCAGATACCGGTCGAAAGACTTCGCGAACCACCTGTCGTGCGTGACCGCCAGCACCGTCCCCTCGTACGCCTCCAGCCCCTCCTGCAGCGCCTCGGCCGACTCGAGGTCCAGGTTGTCCGTCGGCTCGTCCAGCAGCAGCGCCGTCGTGCCGGCCAGCTCCAGCAGCAGGATCTGGAACCGCGCCTGCTGCCCGCCCGACAGCTTTTCGAAGGGCAGGTCCCCCTGCCGCTCCAGCTCGTACCGCCGCAGGACCGACATCGCCCCTCCCCTGTCCTTCGCATGCTCCGTCCACAGGATGTCGACCAGCGTCCGCCCCAGCAGCTCCGGATGGGCGTGCGTCTGGGCGAAGTGCCCGGGCACCACCCGCGCGCCCAGCTTCCACGCCCCCGCGTGCGCCACCGAACCGTCCCCCGCCAGCAGCCGCAGGAAGTGCGACTTGCCCGAGCCGTTCGAGCCGAGCACCGCCACCCGCTCCCCGTAGAAGACCTCCAGGTCGAACGGCTTCATCAGCCCGGAAAGCTCAAGCCCGGCACAGGTCAGGGCCCGCACCCCGGTCCGCCCGCCCCGCAGCCTCATCCGGATCTCCTGCTCGCGCGGCGGCTCCGGCGGCGGTCCCGCGTCCTCGAACTTCTTGAAGCGGGTCTGCATCGCCCGGTAGCGCGACGCCATGTCGGGGCTGATCGCCGCCTGGTTCCGCAACCGCAGCACCAGCGCCTTCAGCCGCGCGTGCTCCTCGTCCCAGCGCCGCTTCAGCTCCTCGAAGCGGGCGAACCGCTCCTTGCGGGCCTCGTGGTACGTACCGAAACCGCCACCGTGCACCCACACGTCCGACCCCGCCGGACTCGGCTCCACACTCACGATCCGCTCCGCCGCCCGCGACAGCAGTTCCCGGTCGTGCGAGACGAAGAGGACCGTCTTACGGGTCTCCTTCAGCCGCTCCTCCAGCCACCGCTTGCCGGGCACGTCCAGATAGTTGTCCGGTTCGTCGAGCAGCAGCACCTCGTCAGGACCCCGCAGCAGCGCCTCGAGCACCAGCCGCTTCTGCTCGCCCCCGCTCAGCGTCTTCAGCTCGCGGAACTGCGCCTTCTCGTACGGGACGCCCAGCGCCGCCATCGTGCACATGTCCCAGACGGTCTCGGCCTCGTACCCCCGCGCCTCCGCCCAGTCGCTCAGCGCCTGCGCGTACTTCATCTGCGCGGCCTCGTCGTCGACCGTCATGATCAGATGCTCCGCGGCGTCCACCTCGGAAGCCGCTTCCCTGATCCGCGGCTGGGCCACCGACACCAGCAGATCCCGTACGGTCCGCTCGTCCCGCACCGATCCGACGAACTGCCGCATCACTCCGAGTCCGCCGCTTACCGACACCGTCCCGCCGTGCGGCTGCAGCTCCCCCGCCATCAGCCGCAGCAGGGTCGTCTTCCCGGCGCCATTGGCACCTACCAGGGCCACCACCGCGCCTTCCCCCACCCGGAACGAGGCGTCGCCGAGGAGCACCCGTCCGTCCGGTAGGTAGTACTCCAGATGCGCGGCCTCAAGATGTCCCATGCTCCGATTCTCGCCGCCGTCACCGCTCCCGCCCAACAGGTTTAGGATGCGCGGCATGAGCTTTGGGCAGGGGGGACCTCAGTGGAGCCCCGGTGGACAGAACCAGGACCCGTACGGGGGACAGAACCAGGACCCGTACGGAGGGCAGCGCCAGGACCCGTACGGGGGGCAGTTCCAGGACCCGTACAACCCCGTTCCGGCCCCACCGGACCCGTTCGGCCTGCGGGCGAGCGCGGCGGCGGACACACCGGACTGGGCCGCACTCGCCGACGCCTCCGCCACCCGCGCCCGCCGCAGGCGGTGGCTGCTGGTCGGCGGTGGCGCGCTCGCGACCGCCGCGATCGCCGGCATCGTGGCGACCGCGATCGTCTCCTCCAACAATGAGGACAAGGCCGGGGCCGGCGACAAGAACGCGAGCGAACTGCCCGCGGCTCCCGACCTGCCCAGCGACACCACCCAGCCCGAGCCGTCCTTCTCCTCGGTGGCCCCACTGCCCCCGCCGAACCCGAAGGACTTCATCTCCGACAAGAAGAAGGACACCGCGCCGCTCAGCGCCGACACCCTCTTCCCGGGCAAGAAGCTGACGATGGGCGACCGCGCCTACACCAAGGGCGCCACGGCCCGGACCGGCAACTGCGCCTCCGTCACCAGCGGCGCTCTCGGCCCGGTCCTCGAGAACAACGGCTGCGAGCAGGTCTTCCGCGCCACCTACACCGCCAATGGCATCGCGGTCACCGTCGGCGTGGCCACCTTCGAGAACGAGGCGAAGGCCAAGAAGGCCGTGCAGCAGGCCAGGGGCAGCGTCGCGCCACTGCCCGGCTCCGGCGTCCCCGCGTTCTGCAAGGGCGGCCCGGTCTGCCGGTCCACGTACAACTCCTACGGCCGGTACGCCTACTTCACCATCACCGGCTACACCAAGGCCAAGTCCGTCACCAAGGGCGACTCCAAGGCCTTCCAGATCGGTGACGACCTGGCGGAGTTCACCTTCCGTCAGATCGTCCGCCGCGGTGAGGCCCAGGCCTCAGCAGCAGCCACCGCTCCCGCCGGGCAGTGAACCGGGCAAGGTCCGCTTGTTGCGGGCCTCCCGGTTCCGGGCGGCCAGCAACTCGTCGGCGGGGTAGCCGACTTCCTCGAGCGTGAGGCCGTGCGGCCGTACGACATGGACGGCCGAGTCCCGTATGCCCGCGGCCAGCACCTTCGCGGGCCACTCCACCGGCCGGTGCCCGTCGCCCACGAACAGCAGCGCACCGACCAGCGAACGCACCATGTTGTGGCAGAAGGCGTCCGCCCGCACGGTCGCGGTGATGATCCCGGCCTCGTCCCGCTCCCACCGCAGCGTCTGCAGCGTACGAATCGTCGTGGCGCCCTCGCGCTTCTTGCAGTACGCCGCGAAGTCGTGCTCCCCGACCAGCCCGGCCGCCGCGGCGTTCATGGCCGTCACGTCCAACGGCCAGTCGTGCCACAGCACATGGCCGCGCAGCAACGGGTCCACGCCGCCGGGGTTGTCGGTCACCCGGTACGCGTACCGCCGCCAGACCGCCGAGAAGCGCGCGTTGAACCCGGCAGGCGCCTCGGCCACACTCCAGACCCGTACATCGCGCGAGAGCCGCCCGGCCAGCCGCTTCAGCAGCTTCTCCCGGTGCTCGTCCCACACGTCCAGCGGCAGATCGACATGCGCGACCTGCCCGCGCGCGTGCACGCCCGCGTCCGTGCGGCCCGCGACGGTCAGTTCGTACGTCGTGGCGGACCGCGTCACAGTACGCAGCGCGTCCTCGATCTCCCCCTGGACCGTCCGCAGGCCGCTGGGCTGCTTGGCCCAGCCGGAGAAGTCCTTGCCGTCGTACGACAGATCCAGCCTGACCCGTACGTATCCGGGCTCCACCTCATCGCTCACGCGCTGATCCTCTCAATGCGGAACGGGCCCGCACCCCCGAAGGGATACGGGCCCGTCCGACAGCCTCAGAACGCTCAGGCGTCCTTGGACTCGTCCGCCGGAGCGGCGTCCTCGACGACCTCGTCCTTCTTGAGGGCGTCTTCCTTGACCGCGCGCTTGGCAGCGGCCTCGGCCTCGGCAACGGTCGCCTTCTTCGCGATCTCACCCTCGACCAGCTCGATCACGGCCATCGGGGCGTTGTCGCCACGACGGCCACCGATCTTGGTGATACGGGTGTAGCCACCCGGGCGCTCGGCGTACCGCGGAGCGATCTCGGTGAAGAGCGTGTGCACGATGCTCTTGTCCGTGATCGTCTGCAGGACCAGGCGACGGTTGTGGATGTCGCCCTTCTTCGCCTTGGTGATCAGGCGCTCGGCGACCGGACGAAGGCGGCGGGCCTTGGCCTCGGTCGTGGTGATGCGGCCGTGCTCGAAGAGCGACTTCGCGAGGTTCGCAAGTAGCAGCTTCTCGTGCGCGGCGCTGCCGCCCAGACGGGCACCCTTGGCGGGCTTCGGCATGGTGTTTCTCCTTGTGTGCTGCACCGGCCGTATCAGGTACCGGTGTCAGTTCCCGCGAGGCGGCCGCCCAGCGGAAGTCGTAATCACGCGCGAACGGCACCTTCCGGCCCGTCCGGCGTTCGAGGACAAGTCCCCGGCCCCGGCACGGGGCACCCGGAAGTAAATCCCGGGCGCCCCCGCCGGAGGATGATCAGTACTGCTCGGTCTCCACGAAGCCCGCGTCCGCGTCGTCGTCGGCGCCGAAGGCGTCGGCGGCGGCGGTCGGGTCGAATCCGGGCGGGCTGTCCTTGAGCGCCAGGCCCATGCCGGCCAGCTTCGCCTTGACCTCGTCGATCGACTTCGCACCGAAGTTGCGGATGTCGAGCAGGTCCGCCTCGGAACGCGCCACGAGCTCACCCACGGAGTGGATGCCCTCGCGCTTGAGGCAGTTGTACGAGCGAACGGTGAGCTCGAGCTCCTCGATCGGCAGCGCAAGATCGGCGGCGAGCGCGGCGTCCGTCGGGGACGGACCCATGTCGATGCCCTCGGCGTCGATGTTGAGCTCGCGCGCCAGACCGAACAGCTCGACCAGGGTCTTACCGGCCGAAGCCATGGCGTCACGCGGACGCATGGCCTGCTTGGTCTCGACGTCGACGATCAGCTTGTCGAAGTCGGTGCGCTGCTCGACACGGGTCGCCTCGACCTTGTACGTGACCTTGAGCACCGGCGAGTAGATGGAGTCGACCGGGATACGGCCGATCTCCTGGCCCACCTGCTTGTTCTGCACGGCGGAGACATAGCCGCGACCGCGCTCGACGGTCAGCTCCATCTCCAGCTTGCCCTTGCCGTTCAGCGTGGCGAGCACCAGGTCGGGGTTGTGCACCTCGACACCGGCCGGCGGGGCGATGTCAGCAGCGGTGACCAGGCCGGGACCCTGCTTGCGCAGGTACATCACGACCGGCTCGTCGTGCTCCGAGGAGACGACCAGCTGCTTGATGTTCAGGATGAGGTCGGTGACGTCCTCCTTGACGCCCGGCACGGTGGTGAACTCGTGCAGGACACCGTCGATCCGGATGCTGGTGACAGCAGCGCCGGGGATCGAGGAGAGAAGCGTACGGCGAAGGGAGTTGCCGAGCGTGTAGCCGAAACCCGGCTCCAGCGGCTCGATGACGAACCGCGAGCGGTACTCGTCGACGACCTCTTCGGTCAGCGAGGGACGCTGAGCGATAAGCATGAGAAATGCCTCCAGTCTTGGCACCCACTATTTGATGCCAACAGAAACAAGGGTACGGGCGGTACGGCACCTAAGCGCCGTACCGCCCGCAAACCATCCCTATTCCCCCGGTGAAGGGGGCAGGGACAGGGTCAGACGCGGCGACGCTTCGGAGGGCGGCAGCCGTTGTGCGGGGTGGGGGTGACGTCCTGGATCGAACCGACCTCGAGGCCCGTGGCCTGGAGGGAGCGGATCGCGGTCTCACGGCCGGAGCCGGGACCCTTGACGAAGACGTCGACCTTGCGCATGCCGTGCTCCTGCGCGCGGCGGGCGGCCGACTCGGCGGCCATCTGCGCGGCGAAGGGGGTGGACTTGCGCGAGCCCTTGAAGCCGACGTGGCCGGCGGAGGCCCAGGAGATCACGTTGCCCGCGGGGTCGGTGATCGAAACGATGGTGTTGTTGAACGTGCTCTTGATGTGGGCGTGCCCATGAGCGACGTTCTTCTTTTCCTTGCGGCGCACCTTCTTGGCAGCGCCCTGACGACCCTTGGGGGGCATCTATTACTCCTACGGGAGGTGGTCGGTCCTACAGCGAAGACCGCTGATGAGCGTCCGGCTGAGGACTACTTCTTGCCCGGCTTCTTCTTGCCGGCGATCGCGCGACGCGGGCCCTTGCGGGTACGTGCGTTCGTGCTCGTGCGCTGACCGTGGACCGGCAGGCCACGGCGGTGCCGCAGACCCTGGTAGCAGCCGATCTCGACCTTGCGGCGAATGTCCGCCTGGACCTCGCGACGGAGGTCACCCTCGGTCTTGAGGTTGGCATCCACGTACTCGCGCAGCTTGACCAGGTCTTCCTCGGCCAGGTCACGAACGCGGGTGTTGGGGTCGACACCGGTGGCGGCGAGCGCTTCCTTGGACCGGGTGCGCCCGATACCGAAGACGTAGGTGAGGGCGATCTCAACGCGCTTTTCGCGCGGGAGGTCAACGCCGGAAAGGCGTGCCATTCATGGCTCCTGTTGATTTCGGAGGTCTTCCGCAGAGCGTTCCGTGGCCGCCGACCCGAAGAGGTGGGTGGTACGGACCAGGTCTCCGGCCTCCGCCGGAGGTATCGCCAGCCCTAGGGCCAGGCGGGCTCTGCGTATGTACTTTTTACGTGCGTCGCGCGAAGAACTGCGAGTGCAGGTGGTCGTGCGTCAGCCCTGGCGCTGCTTGTGGCGCAGGTTGTCGCAGATGACCATGACCCGGCCGTGACGGCGGATCACCTTGCACTTGTCGCAGATCTTCTTGACGCTCGGCTTGACCTTCATGGGGTGAGGTTCTCCGGGTCAGTGCCGGCACCCCACGTAATGGGGTGACAGCAAGATCTACTTGTACCGGTAGACGATCCGGCCACGCGTCAGGTCGTACGGAGACAGCTCCACGACGACCCGGTCGTCCGGAAGGATACGGATGTAATGCATCCGCATCTTGCCGGAGATGTGCGCGAGGACCTTGTGACCGTTCTGGAGTTCCACCTTGAACATGGCGTTCGGGAGGGACTCGATCACGGTGCCCTCAATTTCGATGGCACCTTGCTTCTTGGCCACGCTTCGCCTTTCGAATCGGCTACCTTGATCGACTCGCGCTACCGTATGCAGACACACGGATACACAAGAGCCGACGCATCAGTCTACGACAGGGCACTCGAAAAGACGAATCCGGCAAGTCTGCCCACCCGCGGAGATCCTTAAGCGGAGGCGAGGGGGTCGGGCGCGGCCGTGATGCCGAGCTCCGCCAGCTTGGCCCGGCCGCAGTCCGGCGCCGTCAGCACCAGCGGGCCCTCCTCGGTCAGCGCGATCGAGTGCTCCCAGTGCGAGGACCAGGTGCCGTCCGTGGTGATGACGGTCCACTCGTCCTGCAGGACCTCGGTGTGCGGGGTGCCGAGCGAGACCATCGGCTCGATCGCCAGGCAGAGACCGGGGACCAGCTTGGGGCCGCGGCCGCGCTTCTTCGAGACGTAGTTGAGCAGATGCGGGTCCATGTGCATCTCGGTGCCGATGCCGTGGCCGCCGTACTCCTCGATGATCCCGTACTTGCCGGTCGCGGGACGCGGCTGACGGCGGATGTACGTCTCGATGGCGCGGGAGACGTCGATCAGCCGGTTGCCGTTCTTCATCGCGGCGATGCCGGCCCACATCGACTCCTCGGTGACCCGGGAGAGCTCGATCAGCTCCGGTGCGTGGCCGGTGCCGACGAAGGCGGTGTACGCGGCGTCACCGTGCCAGCCGTCGATGACCGCGCCGGCGTCGATGGAGATGATGTCGCCGTCCTTGAGGACGGTCTTCTCGTCCGGGATGCCGTGGACGACAACCTCGTTGACCGAGGTGCAGATCGTCGCGGGGAACCCGCCGTACCCCAGAAAGTTGGACTTCGCACCGTGGTCGGCGATCACCTTGCGGGCGACCTCATCCAGATCCCTGGTGGTGGCGCCCGGCACCGCTGCCTCACGGGTGGCCGCGTGGATGGCCGCGACGACCAGCCCCGCCTCACGCATCTTCGCGATCTGCTCGGGGGTCTTGATCTGCACCATTGCGGCAGGCGCCTTTCTGGGTCGACTTGGCAAAGAGGCTACTCAACAATACGGCCGCGGCGCCCGTAGGACACCGCGGCCGTACGTGTGGCGGATCTGCTCAGGCCTGCGCGGCCCGGTCCACCTGAAGTGCTTCCATCGCCCGGGCCGTCACGTCCGTGACCTTGCCGAGCGCGGAGATGGTGACCACCAGGTCCTGGGCCCTGTAGTAGTCGATGATCGGCTCGGTCTGCGTGTGGTAGACCTCGAGCCGCGTGCGCACGGTCTCCTCGGAGTCGTCGTCGCGCTGGTACAGCTCGCCGCCGCACTCGTCGCAGACACCCTCGGCCTTCGGCGGGGAGTACGACACGTGGTAGACGTGCGCGCTGTTGTTGCGGCAGACACGACGGCCCGCGATCCGCTTCACGACCTCGTCCTCGGGGACCTCCAGGTCGAGCACGGCGTCCAGCTTCAGCCCCGCGCCCTTGAGGTAGTCGTCGAGCGCCTCGGCCTGGCCGACATTGCGCGGGAAGCCGTCAAGCAGGAAGCCGTTCTCGGCGTCCGGCTGCTGCAGGCGGTCCTTCGCCATCCCGACGGTGACCTCGTCGGGTACCAGCTTGCCGGCGTCCATGTACGCCTTGGCCTGCTTGCCGAGCTCCGTGCCCTGACTGATGTTGGCGCGGAAGAGGTCGCCCGTGGAGATGTGCGGGATCGACAGGTTCTTGGCAAGGAACGCAGCCTGCGTTCCCTTGCCGGCACCGGGCGGTCCGACGAGGACGATTCGCATCAGCGGAGGAACCCTTCGTAATTACGCTGCTGGAGCTGGCTCTCGATCTGCTTCACGGTCTCCAGACCCACACCCACGATGATGAGGATGCTCGTCCCGCCGAACGGGAAGTTCTGGTTCGCGCCTCCGAAGCCTGCCAACGCCATCGTCGGGACAAGAGCAATCAGACCCAGGTACAGCGAGCCCGGCCAAGTGATCCGGTTGAGCACGTAGCTCAGATACTCGGCAGTAGGGCGGCCAGCCCGGATGCCCGGGATGAAGCCACCATACTTCTTCATGTTGTCGGCGACTTCCTCGGGGTTGAACGAAATCGCCACATAGAAGAAGGCGAAGAACACGATCAGGAGGAAGTACGTGACGATGTAATACGGGTGGTCACCCTTGACGAAGTGCGTTTGGATCCAGGTCTTCCAGCCCGCTTGGGAGTTGGAGAACTGGGCGACCAGCGCCGGGATGTAGAGCAGCGACGACGCGAAGATGACGGGAATCACACCCGCCTGGTTGACCTTGAGCGGGATGTATGTGGACGTACCGCCGTACGACCGCCGCCCAATCATGCGCTTCGCGTACTGCACCGGGATACGGCGCTGAGCCTGCTCGACGAAGACCACCAGGGCGACCATCACGAAGCCGATCAGGATGACCGTGCCGAACTCGATCCAGCCCTTGGCGAGCTTGCCGGTCTGCTTGATCGCCCACAGGGCGCCCGGGAAGCCGGCGGCGATCGAGATGAACATCAGGATGGACATGCCGTTGCCGATGCCGCGGTCGGTGATGAGCTCACCGAGCCACATGACGGCCGCGGTGCCCGCGGTCATGGTCACCACCATGACGATGGTGGTGAAGATCGAGCGGTTGGGAACGATCTCGCTGGCGACCTGACAGTTCTGGAAGAGCGCACCGCTGCGGGCAGTGGCCACCAGGCCGGTGCCCTGCAGTACGGCGAGCGCCACCGTCAGGTAACGCGTGTACTGCGTGATCTTCGCCGTGCCGGCCGAACCCTCCTTCTTGAGGGCCTCCAGCCGTGGGATGACCACAGTCAGCAACTGCAGGATGATGCTCGCCGTGATGTACGGCATGATGCCGAGCGCGAAGATGGTGATCTGCAGCAGCGCCCCGCCACTGAACATGTTCACCAGGCCGAACAGGCTGTTATTGCCCTTCTGCGCCTGTTCGACACAGATCTGGACGTTCTGGTAGTTCACGCCAGGGACGGGAATGTGCGACCCGAGTCGGTACAGCACGATGATGCTGAGCGTGAAGAGCAGCTTCTTGCGCAGGTCGGGCGTCTTGAACGCCCGGGCGAACGCGGTGAGCACGGTGCCTCCTGCGACCCCCGCGCTACTGCGTCAGAGGTGACGGTATTGAGGATCGACGGATACGAATCAGGCAAACCCGCACGGTCTTGGTCGGACAGACCGAGCGGCCCGGGGGCAGAACCCCCTTTGTTTACAGCAACAGTGCACGCCACCTTACCGGCGACAGTGCTCCCCTAGGAACGACCAACCGGGGATGCCCCTTTTGGGAGGCATCCCCGGTCGGTTTTCAGCTTTCAGCCACTGAACTCGTCTCAGACGAGCTCGGTGACGGTGCCGCCGGCAGCGGCAATCTTCTCCTTGGCGGAGCCGGAGACGGCGTCAACCGTCACCTGCAGCGCCACGGAGATCTCGCCCTGGCCCAGGACCTTGACGAGGCTGTTCTTGCGCACCGCGCCCTTGGCGACCAGATCGGCCACCGTGACCTCTCCACCCTCGGGGTAGAGAGCGCCGAGCTTGTCCAGGTTCACGACCTGGTACTCGGTGCGGAACGGGTTCTTGAAGCCCTTGAGCTTCGGGAGACGCATGTGGAGGGGCATCTGCCCACCCTCGAAGCGCTCCGGAACCTGGTAACGGGCCTTGGTGCCCTTGGTACCACGACCTGCGGTCTTACCCTTGGACGCCTCGCCACGACCCACACGGGTCTTGGCGGTCTTGGCGCCCGGGGCAGGACGGAGGTTGTGGACCTTCAGCGGGTTCTGCTCCGCCATGTCAGTCGACCTCCTCAACCGTCACGAGGTGGCGGACGGTGTGCACCATTCCGCGGAACTCGGGGCGGTCATCCTTGACAACCACGTCGTGCAGGCGCTTGAGCCCGAGCGAACGAAGGGTGTCGCGGTGGTTCTGCTTGCTGCCGATGTACGACTTCGTCTGCGTGATCTTGAGGCGAGCCATTACGCACCCGCTCCCGCACGTGCACGAAGCAGAGCCGCGGGGGCGACGTCCTCGAGGGGCAGACCACGGCGAGCCGCGATCTCCTCGGGACGCTGCAGGCCCTTGAGGGCCGCCACGGTCGCGTGCACGATGTTGATCGCATTGGACGAGCCGAGCGACTTCGACAGGATGTCGTGAACGCCGGCGCACTCGAGCACGGCGCGCACCGGGCCACCGGCGATAACGCCGGTACCGGGGGAAGCCGGCTTGAGCAGGACGACGCCCGCAGCCTTCTCACCCGTGATCGGGTGAGGGATCGTGCCCTGGATACGCGGGACCTTGAAGAAGTTCTTCTTGGCCTCTTCCACGCCCTTGGCGATGGCCGCGGGAACTTCCTTGGCCTTGCCGTATCCGACACCTACGGTGCCGTCACCGTCGCCCACCACGACCAGCGCGGTGAAGCTGAAGCGGCGACCACCCTTGACAACCTTGGCGACGCGGTTGATCGCGACAACGCGCTCAACGTATGCGGTCTTCTCGGCGGCAGCGCCACCGTCGCGACCCTTCCGGTCCCGCCGCTCGCCGCCACCGGCACCGCTTCCGCGGCGCTGGGGTCCAGCCATTGGATTTACCTCTCTCTGTTACGTCCGTTAGTCCCGGAACCGGGGCTTAGAACTTCAGCCCGGCTTCGCGGGCGGCGTCAGCCAGAGCGGCAATGCGCCCGGCGTACCTGTTGCCACCGCGGTCGAACACGACGGCCTCGACACCGGCAGCCTTCGCACGCTCGGCGACAAGCGCGCCGACCTGCTGGGCCTGGGCGCTCTTGTCGCCCTCGCCACCACGGATCGAGGTGTCCAGGGTCGACGCCGACGCGAGCGTGTGGCCCGCGATGTCGTCGATGACCTGCGCAACGATGTTGCGGTTGGAGCGCGTCACGACCAGGCGCGGACGCTCCGGCGTACCGGAGACATGCTTGCGGACGCGGATGTGGCGGCGCTTGATGGCAGCGCGCTTGTACGCGTCGCCCTTGGCAATCTTTACACCGTATGCCATGGCTTACTTACCCGCCTTTCCGACCTTGCGGCGGATGACCTCGCCCGCGTACTTGACGCCCTTGGCCTTGTACGGGTCGGGCTTACGCAGCTTGCGGATGTTCGCGGCGACCTCGCCGACCTTCTGCTTGTCGATGCCCTCGACCGAGAACTTGGTCGGCGACTCGACCTTGAAGGAGATGCCCTCGGGCGCCTCCACGAGGATCGAGTGGCTGTAGCCGAGCTGGAACTCCAGGTTGGAGCCCTTCGCGGCGACGCGGTAACCGACACCGCTGATCTCGAGCGCCTTGACGTAACCCTGGGTCACGCCGGTGATCATGTTCGCCACCAGCGTGCGGGACAGGCCGTGCAGGGCCTTGTTCTGACGCTCGTCGTTCGGACGGGTGACGTTGAGAACGCCCTCCTCGCCCTTAACGATCTCGATCGGCGCGGCAACGGTGTGGGAGAGGGAACCCTTGGGGCCCTTCACGGCGACCGTACGGCCATCGATGGTGACGTCCACACCGGCGGGAACCTGGATGGGGAGCTTGCCGATTCGCGACATTAGCTTTTCCTCCGTTCCCTACTACCAGACGTAGGCGAGGACTTCCCCACCTACGCCCTTCTTGCCTGCCTGCTGGCCGGTCAGGAGACCGTGGGACGTGGAGATGATCGCCACGCCCAGGCCGCCAAGAACCTTCGGCAGGTTGGTGGACTTCGCGTACACGCGCAGACCCGGCTTGGAGATGCGCTTGATGCCGGCAATCGAACGCTCGCGGTTCGGGCCGAACTTCAGCTCCAGGACGAGGTTCTTGCCGACCTCGGCATCCTCGACCTTCCAGCCGGTGATGAAGCCCTCCTGCTGGAGGATCTCCGCGATGTGCGACTTGATCTTGCTGTGCGGCATCACGACGGAGTCGTGGTACGCCGAGTTCGCGTTACGCAGACGCGTGAGCATGTCTGCGATGGGATCAGTCATGGTCATGAATTGGCCTTCGGCCTCTCTCGCCGGGGTTTCCTGTATGCGCCATCCCTCTCCCCACTCATAGGCGGGACGGGTGCGGTGCGGGGACCTACGGCGTAGTAAGTCGGTCAGGGCGGCAGGCGCCCAACCCCACAAGCCTACGGCATGTGAGGGAGGGCTCCCGCCGACCAGATACTTACCGAGAGCCTCCGGTAATTCCCAAGTAGGGAATTACCAGGAGCTCTTGGTCACGCCCGGCAGCTCGCCACGGTGAGCCATCTCACGAAGGCACACGCGGCACAGGCCGAACTTGCGGTAGACGGAGTGGGGCCGGCCGCAGCGCTGGCAGCGGGTGTACGCGCGCACACCGAACTTCGGCTTGCGGGCGGCCTTAGCGATCAGAGCCTTCTTCGCCACGGTCAGTTCTCCTTGAACGGGAAGCCGAGGTGACGAAGCAGGGCACGACCCTCGTCGTCGTTGGTCGCCGTGGTGACCACGGTGATGTCCATGCCCCGGACCCGGTCGATCTTGTCCTGGTCGATCTCGTGGAACATGACCTGCTCCGTGAGACCGAAGGTGTAGTTGCCACGGCCGTCGAACTGCTTGGGCGACAGACCACGGAAGTCACGGATACGCGGCAGCGCGAGCGACAGCGTACGGTCCAGGAACTCCCACATGCGGTCACCGCGGAGGGTGACGTGGCAGCCGATCGGCTGACCCTCACGCAGCTTGAACTGCGCGATGGACTTCCGAGCCTTGGTGACGGCCGGCTTCTGGCCAGTGATCGTGGTGAGGTCGCGGATGGCGCCCTCGATCAGCTTGGAGTCGCGGGCGGCGTCGCCCACACCCATGTTGACCACGATCTTGACGAGACCGGGAATCTGCATGACGTTCTCGTACGAGAACTCCTCACGCAGCTTGCCCGTGATCTCCTCGCGGTACTTCGTCTTGAGACGCGGAGTGGTGGTGGTCGCCATCAGATGTCCTCACCCGTCCGCTTGGCAACGCGGATCTTGTTGCCCTCGTCGTCGAAGCGGTAACCGACGCGCGTGACGACCTTGTTGCCGTCCTTCTCCACGACGAGCTGAACGTTGCTCACGTGAATCGGAGCCTCGGTCGTCACAATGCCACCGGTCTGCGAACCGCGAGCGGTCTGGCCGGCCTTGGTGTGCTTCTTGACCCGGTTGACACCCTCGACGAGGACACGGTTCTCAACGGGGTAGGCCACGATGACCTTGCCCTGCTTGCCCTTGTCCTTACCGGTGATGACCTGAACCAGGTCGCCCTTCTTGATCTTCATGCTTACAGCACCTCCGGCGCGAGCGAGATGATCTTCATGAACTTCTTCTCGCGCAGCTCACGACCCACCGGGCCGAAGATACGGGTGCCGCGAGGGTCGCCGTCGTTCTTGAGAATGACGGCGGCGTTCTCGTCGAAGCGGATGTACGAGCCGTCCTGACGACGACGCTCCTTGACGGTGCGAACGATGACCGCCTTGATGACGTCACCCTTCTTCACGTTGCCACCGGGGATCGCGTCCTTGACGGTGGCGACGATGACGTCACCGATGCCCGCGTAGCGGCGACCGGAACCACCGAGAACACGGATGCAAAGGATCTCCTTGGCACCAGTGTTGTCGGCGACACGCAGTCGCGACTCCTGCTGGATCACGTCTATCTCCTGATCGTCTGCCGGTTCCCGGCGGGGGCCGGCTGCTTCTGAATGTCACAGCACAGCCCCCGCCGAGCCTGGCGGAACTGACTTGAAGGGTTACCCCTTCAAGTAATTACTTGGCCTTCTCGAGGATCTCGACGATGCGCCAGCGCTTGGTCGCCGACAGCGGACGCGTCTCCATGATGAGGACGCGGTCGCCGACGCCGGCAGCGTTCTGCTCGTCGTGCGCCTTGAGCTTGTTCGTACGGCGAATGACCTTGCCGTACAGCGCGTGCTTGACGCGGTCCTCGACAGCGACGACGACGGTCTTGTCCATCTTGTCGCTGACGACCAGACCCTCGCGGGTCTTGCGGAAACCGCGGTCGGTCTTGTTCTCGGTCACGTTGCTCTCGCTCATCAGGCGCTCTCCACCGTCTCGATGCCCAGCTCGCGCTCACGCATCAGGGTGTAGATCCGCGCGATGTCCTTGCGAACGGCCTTCAGCCGGCCGTGGTTCTCGAGCTGACCGGTCGCCGCCTGAAAGCGGAGGTTGAACAGCTCTTCCTTGGCCTCGCGAAGCTTGGCAACAAGCTCCTCGTCGCCCAGTTCGCGCAGCTCGGACGCCTTAGTAACGGCCGCCATCACGACTCACCTGCCTCGCGCCGCACGATCCGGCACTTCATCGGAAGCTTGTGAGCAGCGCGGGTAAGCGCCTCACGCGCAATCTTCTCGTTCGGGTAGGACAGCTCGAACATCACCCGACCGGGCTTGACGTTCGCGATCCACCACTCGGGGGAGCCCTTACCGGAACCCATGCGGGTCTCGGCAGGCTTCTTCGTCAGCGGGCGGTCCGGGTAGATGTTGATCCAGACCTTGCCGCCACGCTTGATGTGGCGGGTCATCGCGATACGAGCCGCCTCGATCTGGCGGTTGGTCACGTACGCCGGAGTGAGGGCCTGAATGCCGTACTCGCCGAACGCAACCTGCGTACCACCCTTGGACATACCGCTGCGCTTCGGGTGGTGCTGCTTGCGGTGCTTGACCCTACGGGGGATCAGCATTTCGGTCAGGCCTCCGTTCCGGTGCTCTCAGCAGCCGGAGCAGCGGCAGCGGCGGGAGCCTCGGCCTTGGGGGCCTCGGCTGCCGGCGCAGACTGCTGCGGCTTGCGACCACCGCGGCCGCCCCGCTCGCCACCACGACCGCCACGGCCACCGGCCGGACGGTCGCCGGCGCCACCACGGGCCGGGCGGTTACCCGCACGGGCCGCAGCGTTCTCGGCGCGGACCTCGGCGATGTTCTTGACGTCGCCCTTGTAGATCCAGACCTTCACACCGATACGGCCGAAGGTCGTCTTGGCCTCGAAGAAGCCGTAGTCGACGTTCGCACGGAGCGTGTGCAGGGGCACGCGGCCCTCGCGGTAGAACTCCGAGCGGGACATCTCGGCGCCGCCGAGACGGCCGCCGCACTGGATCTTGATGCCCTTGGCGCCGGCCTTCATCGTGCCCTGCATGCTCTTACGCATGGCGCGACGGAAGGAGACGCGGGAGGAGAGCTGCTCGGCGACGGCCTGGGCCACCAGCTGAGCGTCCACCTCGGGGTTCTTGACCTCGAGGATGTTCAGCTGGACCTGCTTGCCGGTCAGCTTCTCCAGCTCGCCACGGATGCGGTCGGCCTCGGCGCCACGGCGGCCGATGACGATGCCCGGGCGGGCGGTGTGGATGTCAACGCGGACGCGGTCGCGGGTGCGCTCGATCTCAACCTTCGAGATACCGGCTCGCTCCATGCCCTTCGTCATCATGCGACGAATGGCGACGTCTTCCTTGACGTAGTCCTTGTACAGCTTGTCGGCGTACCAACGGGACTTGAAGTCCGTGGTGATGCCGAGCCGGAACCCATGCGGGTTAACCTTCTGGCCCATTACCGGGTTCCTTCCTTGCTGCTGACGACCACGGTGATGTGGCTGGTCCGCTTACGGATCCGGTAGGCACGGCCCTGAGCACGCGGACGGAACCGCTTCAGGGTCGGGCCCTCGTCCACGTACGCCTCGCTGATGACCAGCGAAGAGGCGTCGGTGTGGTCGTAGTTGTGTGCAGCGTTGGCAATGGCGCTGTCAAGCACCTTGCCAACCGGCACGCTCGCGGCCTGCGGGGCGAAACGCAGGACCGCCTGAGCCTCCGTGGCATCCATGCCACGGATGAGGTCCACCACTCGGCGGGCCTTCATGGGCGTGACGCGGATGTACCGCGCCTGGGCCCTGGCTTCCATGGTTGTCCCTTCGGTGTAAGTCATAGTCAGTCACCCCGCGTTAGCGGCGCTTCGACTTCCGGTCGTCCTTGACGTGGCCGCGGAAGGTGCGAGTCGGCGAGAACTCGCCGAGCTTGTGGCCGACCATCGACTCGGTGACGAACACCGGGACGTGGATCTTGCCGTTGTGCACCGCGATCGTGTGGCCGAGCATGGCCGGGACGATCATCGAGCGACGGGACCAGGTCTTGATGACGTTCTTGGTGCCGGCTTCGTTCTGGACATCCACCTTCTTGATGAGGTGTCCGTCGACGAAGGGCCCCTTCTTGAGACTGCGCGGCATCTAAACCCGCTCCTAGCGCTTCTTGTTCGTCTTGCGGCGGCGGACGATGTACTTGCTCGATGCCTTCTTCGGCGAGCGAGTACGACCCTCCTTCTGACCCCACGGGCTGACCGGGTGGCGACCACCGGAGGTCTTGCCCTCACCACCACCGTGCGGGTGGTCAACCGGGTTCATCGCGACACCGCGGACGGTCGGGCGAACGCCCTTCCAGCGCAGACGGCCGGCCTTGCCCCAGTTGATGTTCGACTGCTCGGCGTTGCCGACCTCGCCAATGGTGGCGCGGCAGCGGGCGTCGACCAGCCGGATCTCACCGGACGGCATACGAAGGTGGGCCATCGTGCCCTCCTTCGCCAGCAGCTGCACAGAGGCACCCGCGGAACGGGCGAACTTCGCGCCGCCGCCGGGCCGCAGCTCGATGGCGTGGATGGTCGTACCGACCGGGATGTTGCGCAGCGCCAGGTTGTTGCCGGGCTTGATGTCGGCGGCCGGGCCGTTCTCGACACGGTCGCCCTGCGTCAGGCCCTTGGGCGCGATGATGTAGCGCTTCTCGCCGTCTGCGTAGTGCAGAAGCGCGATGCGCGCGGTGCGGTTCGGGTCGTACTCGATGTGAGCGACCTTGGCCGGCACGCCGTCCTTGTCGTGACGACGGAAGTCGATCACGCGGTAGGCGCGCTTGTGGCCACCGCCCTGGTGACGGACGGTCACACGACCGGTGTTGTTACGGCCGCCCTTGCTGTGCAGGGGGCGGACCAGCGACTTCTCCGGCGTGGACCGCGTGATCTCGACAAAGTCGGCGACGCTGGAGCCACGACGGCCCGGGGTCGTCGGCTTGTACTTGCGGATACCCATTTCTCAGTCCTCGTCCGATTCCGGACGACTCGACCTCCGTCAGGAGGTCGGGCCGCCGAAGATGTCGATACGGTCGCCCTCGGCAAGGGTCACGATGGCGCGCTTGGTGTTGGCGCGCTTGCCGAAACCGGTGCGGGTGCGCTTGCGCTTGCCCTGGCGGTTGATCGTGTTGACCCCGGTGACCTTGACCGAGAAGACCGCCTCGACGGCCTGCTTGATCTGGGTCTTGTTGGAGCCGGGCGCGACGATGAACGTGTACTTGTTCTCGTCGAGCAGGGCGTAGCTCTTCTCGGAAACAACCGGCTTGACGAGAACGTCGCGCGGGTCCGTGAAGGTCTTGCTGGTTACGGTCGCCTCGGACATCAGGCGTCGCTCCCTTCGGTCTCAGCGGCCTTGGGGCCAGACACGAAGGACTCGAAAGCGGCCTTGGTGAAGACCACGTCGTCCGAGACGAGCACGTCGTACGTGTTCAGCTGGCCCGGCTCCAGGAGGTGCACCTGGGGCAGGTTGCGGGCGGAGAGCCACGCGGCCTCGTCCGAGCGCTCGACAATCAGGAGCACGTTCTTGCGCTCGCTGACCTTGCCCAGCAGGGACTTGGCGGCCTTCGTGGAGATCTCGCCCTCGACCACGCCGGAAACGACGTGGATGCGGGAGTTGCGGGCCCGGTCGGTGAGGGCACCGCGCAGGGCGGCGGCCTTCATCTTCTTCGGGGTCCGCTGCGAGTAGTCACGCGGCGTGGGGCCGTGGACGACGCCACCGCCGGCGAACTGCGGCGCACGGGTCGAACCCTGACGGGCGCGGCCGGTGCCCTTCTGGCGGTAAGGCTTCTTGCCACCACCACGGACTTCGCCACGACGCTTGACCTTGTGCGTGCCCTGACGGGCAGCGGCCAGCTGCGCGACGACGACCTGGTGGATCAGCGGGATGCTGATCTTGGCGTCGAAGATCTCGGCCGGAAGCTCGACGGTCCCGGACTTGTCGCCGGAGGGCGACAGAATGTCAATGGTGCTCATAGTCCTCAGACCCCCTTGGCCGCAGTGCGGACGAGGACGAGGCCGCCGTTCGGACCAGGAACCGCGCCCTTGATGAGCAGCAGGCCCTTCTCCGCGTCAACCGCGTGGATGGTCAGGTTCTGGGTGGTGACCCGCTCGTTGCCCATGCGGCCCGCCATGCGCATGCCCTTGAAGACACGCCCAGGGGTGGCACAGCCACCGATGGAGCCGGGAGAGCGGTGCTTGCGCTGGGTACCGTGACCGGCGCCGAGGCCCTTGAAGTTGTGACGCTTCATGACACCGGCGAAGCCCTTGCCCTTGCTCTTGCCCGTGACGTCAACCTTGACGCCGGACTCGAACACCTCGGCAGTGATCTCCTGGCCGAGCGTGTACTCGCTGGCGTCGGAGGTACGGAGCTCCACCAGGTGGCGGCGCGGGGTCACGTCGGCCTTGGCGAAGTGGCCCTTGAGGGGCTTGTTCACCTTGCGCGGGTCGATCTCGCCGAAGGCGATCTGGACCGACTCGTAGCCGTCGGAGTCATTCGTACGGACCTGGGTAACGACGCAGGGCCCGGCCTTGACGACGGTCACCGGGACGACACGGTTGTTCTCGTCCCAGACCTGGGTCATGCCGAGCTTCTCGCCCAGGACGCCCTTGATCTGCTTTGCCATCTCTTCCGCGCCTCTCAGAGCTTGATCTCGATGTCAACGCCGGCCGGAAGGTCCAGGCGCATCAACGAGTCAACGGTCTTGGGCGTCGGGTCGAGAATGTCGATCAGGCGCTTGTGCGTGCGCATCTCGAAGTGCTCGCGCGAGTCCTTGTACTTGTGCGGCGACTTGATGACGCAGTACACGTTCTTCTCAGTGGGCAGCGGCACCGGGCCCGCGACCGACGCACCAGTGCGGGTCACCGTCTCGACGATCTTCTTCGCCGAGGAGTCGATGACCTCATGGTCGTAGGCCTTGAGCCGGATGCGGATCTTCTGTCCCGCCATGGCTACTAGTAGTCCTGTCTCTCGAAACGCTCTGGAACCCGAGGGCTGCGCTCATTGCAAGCGCCGTTCTCTCCGACCCACGCGGTCGGGCGTGTCGCATTCCCTCTACGAAGATCTCCCGAAGGATTTCCCAGCCAAGGGGTGCGGGCCTGAGACCGCGAGCCGGGGGAAAACTCCCACCGGGTGCCTGGTTTGCACCCCGCTGACACTTCCCGAAAGATTCCCGTACGTCCGCCTCAGCGCTGCCTTACGGCAGATGGGGCGACGAGTACTGTGGGACTCGCTTCCGGTCCTCCCGACGGGAGGCGCGCAGCATCGGCACTCAACCGAGCAACCTGGCTAGTGTGCCATATGGGGCAGAGCCCTGGCCAATCGCAGCCGGAGAGCGTACCCCACCGGCCCGCTCCGCACCCACAAGCAGCCGACGCCCAGGCAACCTTGCGTGTCGAAACGCCGTCTAGTTGAGCGCGGACCGGCTCTGACCAGCCCCTCCGCCATCATCTGAGATTAACGGTACGCAGCACGGGGGGCCCGTTTGCCCGCTGCGAGCGGAGCGGACGGAGCAGACAGATGCAGATCGCGCATGCCCTGGGGAAGGCTGCCGCGCGTTTCACCGGCCCGAGCAGACGAAATGTGCTCGCCGCCACAGCCGTTGTCGCCGTGGCGGCGGCCCTCAGCTCGTGTTCCGTGCCCGCACCGCGGCGCGCCGCTCCGACGGCCGACCCCGCGCCGGGCATGCCGATCTCCACCTCCCGGCGGGCGCAGCTGATGCAGATCCTGGCCCACCCGGACGACGATCTGTACTTCATGAACCCCGACACCCAGCGGATGCTGGACGCCGGGATTCCGCTGGTCTGCGTGTATGTCACCGCCGGCGAGGCGGACGGCGTCAACAAGGCGCCCGGCCGGCCGCAACCGACCGCCGACAAGAGGGCGTACTCCTCCGCACGCCACCAGGGGCTGCGGCAGGCGTACGCGACACTGCTCGGGCTGCCCAGGTTCACCGACTGGCAGCAGGGCGTCGCCACGCTGCGTGGCGACCGGCGCGCCGAGATAAACACTCTTGCCAACGGCTCCCGCCGGGTCGAGCTGATCTTCCTCAACCTCGCGATGCACACCACGCGCGGCGGCCGCATGGGCCTGCCCGCCCTGTGGAAGGACCGGGAGCAGAATCTCCCGACCGTCATCGCCGACGACTCCACCGTGCGCAAGCCGGGCACGTACGACTACGACCAGCTCATCGACGTACTCGTGGGGCTGCTGGACCGCTACCGGCCCACGGTCGTGCAGACCCTGGACCCCGACCCGGACATCCAGCACAGCGACGAGGCGACCCGCAAGAAGGACAGCGAGCAGCGCGGCTACTCGGACCATGCGGACCACACCGCGGTGGCCTCCTTCAGCTGGGCCGCCCTGGTGCGCTGGGTGGCCGAGGCGACCCAGGAGGGCGGCCGGGTGCCCGCCTTCGTCGCCACGTCGTTCCGCGGTTACTACAACCGCCACTGGCCCAAGAACCTGCCGGAGAGCGTGCTCAGGCACAAGGCCGCCAATCTGGTCCCGTACGGCGGCGCCCCCGACTGGAAGTGCGGCAATGCCGCGGGCTGCGGCGACTACAACGTCGGCGGCAAGCGTCCGCTGACCAACAAGAAGGGCTGGGTGCGCTCCACCCACTACCGCTACCCGGGCGCGCGCCCGGCGGTCGCCGCGCAGCCCGACGGCAGGCTCGCCGCCTACGGAGTACTGGGGCTGCGCGCGGTGCGCTGGCTCGAGAGCGAGCGCGGCAGCGGTCGCTGGGGCGACCCGGACGACCTCGGCGGTGGTCCGCTCGCGCCGACGCTCGGCGCGGCGACGCTGAAGGACGGTCGGCAGCTGCTCTTCGGGCTGCGCTTCTCGGCTCTCGGCGGCCGCGGCGGCGCCAACAGCAGGGAGATCGTGCTGCTGGAACAGCGTTCCGCGGGCGGCCCCTTCCTGCCGTGGCAGGGGCTGGGCAATCCGGAGCGCGGCGACGACCGGGGCCGGCGGATCGGCGTGCCGGTGGCGGTCACGGCCCCCGACGGCCGCGTCCATCTCTTCGTACGCAACGCGGACCAGGGCATCAGCACACGGATCCGCGACACGGAGGGCCGCTGGGACCGCTGGGAAGACCTTCAGGGCGGCGAGATTCAGGACGGACTGTCCACGGTGGTGGACGGGACCGGGCGCGTACATGTCTTCGGTGCCGGGCACGACAGCGTGCACCACTGGACACAGGACGCGCCGGGACAGCCGCTCACCCACCAGCCCGCCGGGCCGCTGCCGGTCCCCGTGGACAGTCCCACCGCGGTGGCCGGCCGGAACGGCACCGTGGAGCTGCTGTACCGCGTGGAGCGTGTCACGAAGTCCGGGGGCCCCGGGACGGCCTCCCCCGCGCTGACATCCGTACGCCCCGACGGCGTCCGCACCCCCGGCGTCCGCTTCGACGGCTACGGTCCGGTGAGCGCGGCGGCGGCCCCGCACGGACCGGTACTCCTCGGCAAGGACCTCGACGGGCAGCTCCAACTGCGGGTCGCGGGAAGGGTGTTGACCCACAGGAAGGGCACACTGCCGTCGCTGGACACACCGGCTCTGCACCTGGGCGGCTCGGGTGCCACCGTCGTGGGCCTGGGAGCGGACGCTCACCCCTGGACCTGGTCGCCCGAGGCGGGAACCGCCGGCTAGCCACGGCCTCGCGGGCGGCAACGCAACGCGAAGGGCCCCGCACCAGTGGTGCGGGGCCCTTGCTGATGCTCCGGGGAGCAACCAGGTCAGATCAGCAATTACTTGTTGATCTTGGTGACCTGGCCGGCGCCGACGGTCCGGCCACCCTCACGGATGGCGAACTTGAGGCCCTCCTCCATGGCGACGGGCTGGATCAGCTCGACGGTCATGACGGTGTTGTCGCCCGGCATGACCATCTCGGTGCCCTCGGGGAGGGTCACCACGCCGGTCACGTCCGTGGTACGGAAGTAGAACTGCGGGCGGTAGTTGTTGAAGAACGGGGTGTGACGGCCACCCTCGTCCTTCGACAGGATGTAGGCCTGGGCCTCGAAGCTGGTGTGCGGCGTAACCGAACCCGGCTTGATGATGACCTGGCCGCGCTCGACATCCTCGCGCTTGATGCCACGGAGGAGCAGACCGACGTTCTCACCGGCCTGGCCCTCGTCGAGCAGCTTGCGGAACATCTCGATGCCGGTGACCGTGGTGGTGGTCTTCTCGGTCTTGATACCGACGATGTCGACGGTCTCGTTGACCTTGAGGACGCCACGCTCGATACGACCGGTGACGACGGTGCCACGACCGGTGATCGTGAAGACGTCCTCGATCGGCATCAGGAACGGCTTGTCGACGTCACGCTCGGGCTGCGGGATGGACTCGTCAACGGCCTTCATCAGGTCGAGAACGGTCTGGCCCCACTCGGCGTCGCCCTCGAGCGCCTTGAGCGCCGAGACCTTGACGACCGGCAGGTCGTCGCCCGGGAACTCGTACTCGGAGAGGAGCTCACGCACCTCGAGCTCGACGAGCTCCAGGATCTCCTCGTCGTCCACCATGTCGGCCTTGTTCAGGGCGACAACGATGTACGGAACGCCGACCTGGCGGGCCAGGAGCACGTGCTCCTTGGTCTGCGGCATCGGGCCGTCGGTGGCGGCGACCACGAGGATGGCGCCGTCCATCTGCGCCGCACCCGTGATCATGTTCTTGATGTAGTCCGCGTGACCGGGGCAGTCGACGTGCGCGTAGTGACGCGACTCGGTCTGGTACTCGACGTGCGCGATGGAGATGGTGATACCGCGCTGGCGCTCCTCAGGAGCCTTGTCGATCTGGTCGAAGGCCGAGGCCTCGTTCAGGTCCGGGTACGCGTCATGCAGCACCTTGGTAATGGCGGCCGTGAGGGTCGTCTTACCGTGGTCAATGTGACCGATGGTGCCGATGTTGACGTGCGGCTTAGTCCGCTCGAACTTCGCCTTCGCCACTGGGTCCTCCTGTGGAGTGGTTCTGTACGCCTTGCTTCATCGGCGCCAGGTGATCTTTGCTGGGATGCCGGGGCCCGGGGGCGTCCGCCGCATTGCTCTCGCTCTGCGCCGGACGCCCGTCCAGGCACCGGTGACAAGCCTAAAGCGTGAACTCCGAAGAGTTACTCGCCCTTGGCCTTCGCGATGATCTCCTCGGCGACGTTCCGCGGAACCTCGGCGTAGGAGTCGAACTGCATCGAGTAGCTTGCGCGACCCGAGGTCTTGCTGCGGAGGTCTCCGACGTAGCCGAACATCTCCGAGAGGGGCACGAGGCCCTTCACGACGCGAGCACCGCTGCGCTCGTCCATGGCCTGGATCTGGCCACGGCGGGAGTTGAGGTCGCCGATCACATCGCCCATGTAGTCCTCGGGCGTGGTGACCTCGACGGCCATCATCGGCTCGAGGAGCACGGGGGACGCCTTGCGGGCACCCTCCTTGAACGCCTGCGAACCAGCGATCTTGAACGCGAGTTCGGAGGAGTCGACCTCGTGGTAACCACCGTCGAGAAGGGTGACGCGGACGCCCACCATCTCGTAGCCGGCCAGGATGCCGAACTGCATGGCTTCCTGCGCACCCGCGTCCACCGAAGGGATGTACTCACGGGGGATGCGGCCACCGGTGACCTTGTTCACGAACTCGTAGGTCGCGTCGCCGCCCTCGATGGGCTCCAGCGCGATCTGCACCTTCGCGAACTGACCGGTACCACCGGTCTGCTTCTTGTGCGTGTAGTCGATACGCTCGACGGCCTTGCGGATCGTCTCGCGGTACGCGACCTGCGGCTTGCCGACGTTCGCCTCGACGCGGAACTCGCGCCGCATGCGGTCGACGAGCACCTCGAGGTGAAGCTCACCCATACCACCGATGATGGTCTGGCCGGTCTCCTCGTCCGAGTGGACCTGGAAGGAGGGGTCCTCCTCCGCGAGACGCTGGATGGCAACACCCAGCTTCTCCTGGTCACCCTTGGACTTGGGCTCGATCGCGACCTGGATGACCGGCGCCGGGAAGTCCATGGACTCCAGGATCACCGCGTTCTTGTCGTCGCACAGCGTCTCACCAGTGGTGGTCTGCTTCAGGCCCATGACGGCGACGATGTCACCGGCGCCCACCGACTCGATCTCCTCACGCTTGTTCGCGTGCATACGGTAGATCTTGCCGATGCGCTCCTTCTTGCCCTTGGTGGGGTTCAGCACAGCGGTGCCGGACTCCAGGCGACCCGAGTAGACCCGGATGAAGGTGAGCTTGCCCAGGTGCGGGTCGCTCGCGATCTTGAAGGCCAGGGCGGCCAGCGGCTCGTCGTCGGACGGGCGGCGCGTGATGACCTTCTCCGGGTCCTTGACGTCGTGGCCCTCAATGCCTTCGACGTCCAGGGGGGAGGGGAGGTAGCGCACAACCGCGTCGAGCAGGGGCTGAACGCCCTTGTTCTTGAACGCGGTACCGCAGAAGACGGGGGTGACGGTGGTGCCGCCGCCCTTGCCGGACGCGATGGTGATACGACGGATCGCCTGGTAGAGCTGCTCCTCGGTGGGCTCTTCGCCCTCGAGGTACAGCTCCATCATCTGGTCGTCGTTCTCCGAGACGGCCTCGAGCAGCTTGCCGCGCCATTCCTCGGCAGCCTCGGTGTGCGTGGCCGGGATGTCGACGACGTCGTACATCTCGCCCTTGGTGGCCTCGGCGGACCAGACCAGAGCCTTCATACGAACCAGGTCGATGACGCCCTTGAAGTCCGCCTCGGCACCGATCGGCAGCTGCATCACGATCGGGGTCGCGCCGAGGCGGTCCACGATCATGTCGACACAGCGGTGGAACTCGGCACCGGTGCGGTCGAGCTTGTTGACGAAGCAGATACGCGGAACGCCGTAGCGGTCCGCCTGACGCCACACAGTCTCGGACTGCGGCTCAACGCCGGCGACACCGTCGAACACCGTGACGGCACCGTCGAGCACTCGGAGCGAACGCTCCACCTCGACCGTGAAGTCGACGTGACCCGGGGTGTCGATGATGTTGATGGTGTGATCGACGTCCTCGAGCGGCCAGTGACAGGTCGTCGCGGCGGACGTGATCGTAATGCCGCGCTCCTGCTCCTGCTCCATCCAGTCCATCGTGGCAGCGCCGTCGTGGACCTCACCGATCTTGTAGCTCACACCGGTGTAAAACAGGATGCGCTCGGTGGTCGTCGTCTTGCCCGCGTCGATGTGGGCCATGATCCCAATGTTGCGGACCTTGGCCAGGTCAAGCGAAGTGGTGGCCATAAGGCTCAATCTTCTCTCGGTCTCGATGTGGGTAGCGACTACCAGCGGTAGTGCGCGAAGGCCTTGTTGGACTCGGCCATCTTGTGCGTGTCCTCACGCTTCTTGACCGCAGCGCCGAGGCCGTTGGAGGCGTCGAGCAGCTCGTTCATGAGGCGTTCGGTCATGGTCTTCTCGCGACGGGCGCGGGAGTAACCCACGACCCAGCGGAGAGCGAGGGTGGAGGCGCGACCGGGCTTGACCTCGATCGGCACCTGGTAAGTGGCGCCACCGACACGGCGGGACTTGACCTCGAGAGACGGCTTGACGTTCTCGAGAGCGCGCTTCAGCGTGATGACCGGGTCAGCGCCGGTCTTCTCGCGGAGGCCTTCCATGGCGCCGTAGACGATCCGCTCGGCAGTGGAACGCTTGCCGTTGAGCAGGATCTTGTTGATCAGCGACGTGACAAGAGGAGAACCGTAGACCGGGTCGATGATGACCGGGCGCTTCGGGGCAGGGCCCTTACGAGGCATTCTTACTTCTCCTTCTTGGCGCCGTAGCGGCTGCGGGCCTGCTTGCGGTTCTTGACACCCTGGGTGTCGAGGGAACCGCGGATGATCTTGTAACGAACACCCGGCAGGTCCTTCACACGGCCACCACGCACGAGCACGATGGAGTGCTCCTGCAGGTTGTGTCCCTCACCCGGAATGTAGGCCGTGACCTCGATGCCGGAGGTCAGACGCACACGCGCGACCTTCCGCAGCGCCGAGTTCGGCTTCTTCGGGGTGGTCGTGAACACACGCGTGCAGACACCACGACGCTGAGGGGAACCCTCGAGCGCGGGCGTCTTGTTCTTCTCGACCTTGTCCTGCCGGCCCTTCCGGACCAGCTGCTGGATCGTAGGCACTACTTCTCCGGTTTCTGTGTGCCGTTAGTGAAGCTAACCTGGAACGTCGCCGACCCACGCGGTCGGGTGTGTCGAATGCTGCAGACTCCCCCGCAAAGGGCAGAGAGCGCAGATCACAGTGGCCATTCTTCGAACTCGCCGTGCGGTTGAGGACACGCACACGAGCCCAGGCACACCCCAGGCACAAGGACAGAGCGTACCTACCGCATCGGCTCCGGTCAAAACAAATGCACACGCGCAGGACACACCAGCCTGCAACATACTTCCCCTCGCTCCGCCGGGGATACCCCAAACCCTCGCTCCGCCGGGGATACCCCAAACCCTCGCTCCGCCGGGGATACCCCCGATCCCTCGCTCCGCCGGGGATACCCCGAACCCTAGCCCCGCTGGGGACACCCAAATCCTCGCTCCGCCGGGGACACGCCAACAGGGCGGCCATCCCGCGAAGGATGACCGCCCTGTGGCGTTGCTACTGGCCTACTGGCCTACTGGTTGTACGGACCGTAGTCGTAGTCCTCCAGCGGAACGGCCTGGCCGGAGCCGGTGCCGAACGGCGAGTAGTCGATGTCGTCGTAGCCGACGGCCGAGTACATCGCGGCCTTGGCCTCCTCGGTGGGCTCCACCCGGATGTTGCGGTAGCGGGACAGGCCCGTACCGGCCGGGATGAGCTTACCGATGATGACGTTCTCCTTGAGGCCGATCAGGGAGTCCGACTTGGCGTTGATCGCCGCGTCGGTCAGAACCCTGGTCGTCTCCTGGAAGGACGCCGCCGACAGCCACGACTCGGTGGCGAGCGAGGCCTTGGTGATACCCATCAGCTGCGGACGGCCGGAGGCCGGGTGGCCGCCTTCCGTGACCACACGACGGTTCTCGGTCTCGAACTTCGAGCGCTCCACGAGCTCGCCGGGCAGCAGCTCGGCATCGCCGGACTCGATGATCGTCACACGGCGCAGCATCTGCCGGATGATGATCTCGATGTGCTTGTCGTGGATCGACACACCCTGCGAGTTGTAGACCTTCTGGACCTCGCCGACCAGGTGGACCTGGACCGCGCGCTGACCGAGGATCCGCAGCACGTCGTGCGGGTTGGTGGCACCCACGGTGAGCTTCTGGCCCACCTCGACGTGGTCGCCCTCACCCACCAGCAGACGGGCGCGCTTCGAGATCGGGAACGGCGTCTCTTCGCTGCCGTCGTCAGGGGTGACAACGAGCTTCTTGGTCTTCTCGGTCTCCTCGATACGGACGCGGCCTGCCGCCTCCGAGATCGGGGCGACACCCTTGGGCGTACGAGCCTCGAAGAGCTCGACGACACGGGGCAGACCCTGGGTGATGTCGTCACCGGCCACACCACCGGTGTGGAAGGTACGCATCGTCAGCTGGGTACCGGGCTCACCGATGGACTGGGCGGCGATGATGCCGACCGCCTCACCGATGTCCACCAGCTTGCCGGTGGCGAGCGAACGGCCGTAGCAGTACGCACAGGTGCCGACCGCGGACTCACAGGTCAGGACCGAGCGGGTCTTGACCTCCTCGACGCCCGCGGCGACGACCGCGTCGATGAGCACATCGCCCAGGTCGACATTGGCCGGCGCGATGACCTTGCCGTCGACGACGACGTCCTCGGCGAGCATGCGGGCGTACACGGACGTCTCGACGTCCTCCGCCTTGCGCAGCACACCGTCGGCGCCGCGCTCGGCGATCCGCAGCTTGAGGCCGCGGTCGGTGCCACAGTCCTCTTCGCGGATGATGACGTCCTGCGAGACGTCCACCAGACGACGGGTCAGGTAACCCGAGTCGGCGGTACGCAGGGCGGTGTCCGCCAGACCCTTACGGGCACCGTGGGTGGAGATGAAGTACTCCAGCACGGTGAGACCCTCACGGAACGACGCCTTGATGGGCCGCGGGATGGTCTCGTTCTTGGCGTTCGACACCAGACCACGCATACCGGCGATCTGACGCATCTGCATCATGTTTCCTCGGGCACCCGAGTCAACCATCATGAAGATGGGGTTCGTCTTCGGGAAGTTCGCGTTCATCGCCTCGGCAACCTCATTGGTCGCCTTGGTCCAGATCGCGATGAGTTCCTGCGTGCGCTCGTCCTTGGTGATCAGACCGCGCTCGTACTGCTTCTGGACCTTCTCGTCCTGCGCCTCGTAGCCCGCGACGATCGCCTTCTTGGCCTCGGGGACCACGACGTCGGAGATGGCCACGGTGACACCGGAACGGGTCGCCCAGTAGAAGCCGGCCGCCTTCAGGTTGTCGAGCGTCGCCGCCACGATGACCTTGGGATAGCGCTCGGCGAGGTCGTTGACGATCTCGGAGAGCTGCTTCTTGCCCACCGAGTAGTCGACGAACGGGTAGTCCTCGGGCAGCAGCTCGTTGAAGAGCGCGCGGCCCAGGCTCGTACGCAGCCGGAAGCTGTCACCCTGCTGCCACTCGCCCGCGGCGGAGCTGCTGGTGTCGCCCTCTTCCTGCGGCGGGGTCCAGCCGCGCGGCGGGATGGTGCCCACCGGGAAGCGGATGTCGACCTTCGCCTGGAGCGAGAGCTCGCGGGCGTCGAATGCCATGATCGCCTCGGCCGTGGAACCGAAGGACCGGCCCTCGCCGATGACCTTGCGCTCTTCCTCGTCGGTCGTGAGGAAGAACAGGCCCAGCACCATGTCCTGGGTCGGCATGGTGACCGGACGGCCGTCGGCCGGCTTCAGGATGTTGTTCGAGGACAGCATCAGGATGCGGGCCTCGGCCTGCGCCTCCGCGGAGAGCGGCAGGTGCACGGCCATCTGGTCACCGTCGAAGTCCGCGTTGAACGCGGTGCAGACGAGCGGGTGGATCTGGATGGCCTTGCCCTCGACCAGCTGCGGCTCGAAGGCCTGGATGCCGAGGCGGTGCAGCGTAGGAGCACGGTTCAGCAGAACCGGGTGCTCGGCGATGACCTCTTCGAGGACGTCGTACACGACCGTGCGGCCGCGCTCGACCATCCGCTTCGCCGACTTGATGTTCTGCGCGTGGTTGAGGTCGACCAGGCGCTTCATCACGAACGGCTTGAAGAGCTCCAGCGCCATGGCCTTCGGCAGACCGCACTGGTGCAGCTTGAGCTGCGGGCCGACGACGATGACGGAACGGGCCGAGTAGTCGACTCGCTTGCCGAGCAGGTTCTGACGGAAACGCCCCTGCTTGCCCTTCAGCATGTCGCTGAGGGACTTCAGCGGGCGGTTACCGGGACCGGTCACCGGGCGACCGCGGCGGCCGTTGTCGAACAGCGCGTCGACAGCCTCCTGCAGCATCCGCTTCTCGTTGTTCACGATGATCTCGGGGGCACCGAGGTCAAGGAGACGCTTGAGACGGTTGTTGCGGTTGATCACACGGCGGTACAGGTCGTTCAGGTCGGAGGTCGCGAAGCGGCCACCGTCCAGCTGCACCATCGGACGCAGGTCCGGCGGGATGACCGGCACGCAGTCCAGCACCATGCCCTTGGGGCTGTTGCTGGTCTGCAGGAACGCGGAGACGACCTTGAGGCGCTTGAGCGCACGGGTCTTCTTCTGGCCCTTGCCGGTACGGATGATCTCGCGGAGACGCTCGGCCTCCTCCTCGAGGTCGAAGGACTCCAGGCGCTTCTGCAGCGCCGCGGCACCCATCGAGCCGTCGAAGTACGTGCCGAAGCGGTCACGCAGCTCGCGGTAGAGCAGCTCGTCGCCCTCGAGGTCCTGGACCTTGAGGTTCTTGAAGCGGCTCCACACCTCGTCGAGACGGTCGATCTCGCGCTGCGCACGGTCACGCAGCTGCTTCATCTCACGCTCGGCGCCCTCGCGCACCTTGCGGCGCACATCGGCCTTGGCACCCTCGGCCTCGAGCTCGGCCAGGTCGGTCTCGAGCTTCTTGGCGCGGGCCTCGAGGTCGGCGTCACGGCGGTTCTCGACCTGCTGGCGCTCGACGGAGACATGGGCCTCCAGCGAGGGCAGATCGCGCGTCCGGCGCTCCTCGTCCACGAACGTGATCATGTAAGCGGCGAAGTAGATGACCTTCTCAAGGTCCTTCGGCGCAAGGTCGAGCAGGTAGCCGAGGCGCGACGGGACGCCCTTGAAGTACCAGATATGGGTAACAGGCGCGGCCAGCTCAATGTGGCCCATCCGCTCACGGCGCACCTTGGCGCGGGTGACCTCGACGCCACAGCGCTCACAGATGATGCCCTTGAAGCGGACACGCTTGTACTTACCGCAGTAGCACTCCCAGTCCCGGGTCGGACCGAAGATCTTCTCGCAGAAGAGTCCGTCCTTCTCGGGCTTGAGCGTGCGGTAGTTGATGGTCTCCGGCTTCTTGACCTCGCCGTGGGACCACTGTCGGATGTCGTCCGCGGTCGCAAGGCCGATCCGCAGCTCGTCGAAGAAGTTGACGTCGAGCACTATGCGTCAATCCCTCTCAGGGGTTCGTGCCCCTCGCTGTAAGGCGAGATATCGGGCGCTAAATCATGGTCTGTACGGGTCCGGGGCAGGGTCGGGACCTCACGAGGACGTCCCGACCAGACCCGTCAGACCTCTTCGACGCTGCTCGGCTCACGCCGGGACAGGTCGATACCGAGCTCTTCCGCAGCGCGGAAGACGTCCTCGTCCGTGTCGCGCATCTCGATGGACATGCCGTCCGAGGACAGCACCTCCACGTTGAGGCAGAGCGACTGCATTTCCTTGATGAGCACCTTGAAGGACTCGGGAATGCCGGGCTCGGGGATGTTCTCGCCCTTGACGATGGCCTCGTAGACCTTCACGCGGCCGGTGACGTCGTCGGACTTGATGGTCAGAAGCTCCTGGAGGGCGTAAGCGGCGCCGTAAGCCTCCAGCGCCCACACCTCCATCTCACCGAATCGCTGGCCACCGAACTGGGCCTTACCGCCCAGCGGCTGCTGGGTGATCATCGAGTACGGGCCGGTCGAGCGGGCGTGCAGCTTGTCGTCGACCAGGTGGTGGAGCTTGAGGATGTACATGTACCCGATCGAGATCGGGTCCGGGAACGGCTCACCGGAGCGGCCGTCGAACAGGTTGGCCTTGCCGGACGGCTGCACCATCCGGTTGCCGTCGCGGTTCGGGATCGTGGACTCGAAGAGACCGGAGATCTCGTCCTCGCGGGCGCCGTCGAAGACCGGCGTTGCGACGTTGGTGCCACCGGCGACCTCATCGGCGCCGATCGCCTTCAGCCGCTCCATCCACTCCTCGTTGCCCTCGACCTTCCAGCCCTGGCTGGCGAGCCAGCCGAGGTGGATCTCGAGGACCTGTCCCGGGTTCATTCGGGACGGGACACCCAGCGGGTTGAGGATGATGTCGACCGGGGTGCCGTCCTCCAGGAACGGCATGTCCTCGATCGGCAGGATCTTCGAGATGACGCCCTTGTTGCCGTGACGGCCGGCGAGCTTGTCACCATCGGTGATCTTGCGCTTCTGCGCGACGTACACGCGAACCAGCTGGTTCACGCCCGGCGGCAGCTCGTCGCCCTCCTCGCGGTCGAAGACGCGGACGCCGATGATCTTGCCGGTCTCGCCGTGCGGCACCTTCAGCGAGGTGTCACGGACCTCACGCGCCTTCTCACCGAAGATCGCGCGGAGCAGTCGCTCCTCCGGGGTCAGCTCGGTCTCGCCCTTGGGCGTGACCTTGCCGACCAGGATGTCGCCGGCGACGACCTCGGCACCGATACGGATGATGCCGCGCTCGTCGAGGTCGGCGAGGACCTCCTCGGAGACGTTCGGGATGTCCCGGGTGATCTCCTCCGGGCCGAGCTTGGTGTCACGGGCGTCGACCTCGTGCTCCTCGATGTGGATCGAGGAGAGGACGTCGTCCTGCACGAGGCGCTGCGACAGGATGATCGCGTCCTCGTAGTTGTGACCCTCCCACGGCATGAAGGCGACCAGCAGGTTCTTGCCGAGCGCCATCTCACCCTGCTGGGTGGCCGGACCGTCGGCGAGGACCTGGCCCTCGACCACCCGGGCGCCCTCGTCCACGACAACCTTCTGGTTGACCGAGGTGCCCTGGTTGGAGCGGGAGAACTTCGCGATGCGGTACGTGGTGTACGTGCCGTCGTCGTTGGCGACGGTGATGTAGTCCGCGGAGACCTCCTGGACAACACCTTCCTTCTCCGCCTTGATGACGTCGCCGGCGTCGACCGCACAGCGGTACTCCATGCCGGTGCCGACCAGCGGCGCCTCGGACGTGATCAGCGGCACGGCCTGGCGCATCATGTTCGCGCCCATGAGGGCACGGTTGGCGTCGTCGTGCTCGAGGAACGGGATCATGGCGGTCGCGACCGACACCATCTGGCGCGGCGAGACGTCCATGTAGTCCACGTCGGAACCCGGGACGTAGTCGACCTCGCCGCCACGGCGGCGGACCAGGACACGGGCTTCGGCGAAGCGCATGTCGTCGGTCAGCGCGGCGTTGGCCTGCGCGATGACGAACCGGTCTTCCTCGTCGGCGGTCAGGTAGTCGACCTCGTCGGTCACCTGGTCGTCGACGACCTTGCGGTACGGCGTCTCGACGAAGCCGAACGCGTTGACCCGGCCGTAGGAGGCGAGCGAGCCGATCAGACCGATGTTCGGGCCTTCAGGGGTCTCGATCGGGCACATGCGGCCGTAGTGGGACGGGTGCACGTCACGGACCTCGAAGCCGGCCCGCTCACGGGAGAGACCACCCGGGCCGAGCGCCGACAGACGGCGCTTGTGGGTGAGACCCGACAGCGGGTTGTTCTGGTCCATGAACTGCGACAGCTGGCTGGTGCCGAAGAACTCCTTGATGGAGGCGACGACCGGCCGGATGTTGATCAGGGTCTGCGGCGTGATCGCCTCGACGTCCTGGGTCGTCATGCGCTCACGCACGACGCGCTCCATACGAGCCAGACCCGTACGGACCTGGTTCTGGATGAGCTCGCCGACGTTACGCAGACGACGGTTGCCGAAGTGGTCGATGTCGTCGGTCTCGACGACGATCTGGGTGCCGCTCTCGCCTACCGTCTCGGTCTCACCGGCGTGCAGCTTGACCAGGTACTTGATGGTCGCGATGACGTCGTCGGTGGTGAGCACGCCGGCGTCCAGCGGCTCATCCGCGCCGAGCTTCTTGTTCACCTTGTAGCGGCCGACCTTGGCGAGGTCGTAGCGCTTCGGGTTGAAGTAGAGGTTCTCGAGCAGCGTCTGAGCGGCCTCGCGTGTCGGGGGCTCGCCCGGACGCAGCTTGCGGTAGATGTCGAGCAGCGCGTCGTCCTGGCCCTGGGTGTGGTCCTTCTCCAGGGTGGCGCGCATGGACTCGTACTCGCCGAACTCCTCGAGGATCTGCTCGGTGGTCCAACCGAGAGCCTTGAGAAGGACGGTCACGGACTGCTTGCGCTTGCGGTCGATGCGGACACCGACCATGTCGCGCTTGTCGATCTCCATCTCGAGCCAGGCACCCCGGGACGGGATGATCTTGGCCGTGAAGATGTCCTTGTCGGACGTCTTGTCGATGTTGGAGTCGAAGTAGACACCCGGCGAGCGGACCAGCTGGGACACCACGACACGCTCGGTGCCGTTGATGACGAAGGTGCCCTTGTTGGTCATGAGCGGGAAGTCGCCCATGAAGACCGTCTGGGACTTGATCTCGCCGGTCTCGTTGTTGGTGAACTCGGCTGTGACGAAGAGCGGGGCAGCGTACGTGAAGTCGCGCTCCTTGCACTCGTCGATGGAGTTCTTCGGAGGCTCGAAGCGGTGGTCGCGGAAAGTAAGCGACATCGACCCGGAGAAGTCCTCGATCGGCGAGATCTCCTCGAAGATCTCTTCAAGACCGGACTTGGTGGGGACATCTTGTCCGCTGTCCAGAGCCGCCTCGACTCGAGCCTTCCAAGCGGCGTTCCCGAGCAGCCAGTCAAAGCTCTCGGTCTGCAGCGCGAGGAGGTTCGGAACCTCGAGGGGCTCCTTGATCTTTGCAAAGGAGATGCGCAGCGGGGCGGTGCTGGCGCCGTTGTTCGTATTCGCGGTCGAGGCGTTGCGCGAGGCGGCCAAGAGGGGGTCCTTCCGAGGGCTCGGACTCACTACGCGCGTACCGGTCCCATGCTGGGCACGGAGATAGAAATCCCAGTTCAGGGATGATTCAATCAACGGTGCTCGTGCGTGGGGATGCCCCTGGTGACGGGCAGGGGGCAGTTAACAGGCAGCGCAAAGGGTCAGTGTAGCCACTTGGCACACTGATGTCCAGTGCGGGTTTTCGAGACCCTCGTTGTTCTCAACTCCGCGGCAAGCCCTCGCGCCATGTGGCGCACATCGATACTGCCCGTTCGGTCGTCGATCCATGCCTCGGATCCGGATCGTTGTGACGACGCGTCCTGAGAATTGCGCGCTGCGTGCGGTTCGTCAAGGCCCCCCCACTCAAACTGGCTGCTGGGATCGTCACTGACCAGCGTCAGGGGCGCACGGCGAAGATCACGATACCCACACAAAACGGAAATGCACGGCAAGCCTCGCGGGAACGCCGAAGGGCGACCACCCAGATGGGTGATCGCCCTTCGCTGTGCCCCTTGCGGTCCCTCAGCGGAACCGGCTGTTGCCGGTATATGCGCCTGTCGGCGCGCGGCAGGGACTCAGAAGGTCACTTGACCTCGACGGAGGCGCCGGCGGCCTTGAGGGACTCGGCAGCCTTCTCAGCGGCCTCCTTGGCGACCTTCTCGAGGACCGGCTTCGGGGTGCCGTCGACGAGGTCCTTGGCCTCCTTCAGGCCCAGGGAGGTCAGCTCGCGCACGACCTTGATCACCTGGATCTTCTTCTCGCCGGCGCCGGTGAGGATGACGTCGAACTCGTCCTGCTCGGCCTCGGCCTCGACCGGGGCGGCAGCGGCGCCACCAGCGGCAACGGCGACCGGGGCAGCGGCGGTGACGTCGAACTTCTCCTCGAAGGCCTTCACGAACTCAGAGAGCTCGATGAGGGTCATCTCCTCGAACTGCGCAAGCAGGTCGTCCTGGGTGAGCTTCGCCATGATGGCGGTCCTTCCACTAATTCGGCAGGTGCCGGATGTATATGTCGGCGGGCGTACAGCGGCCCGCTGCGACCGGCCGCGTTATGCGGCGACGGTCAATGCGCGAGCCGAATTACTCGGCACCGCCCTGCTCGGCCTTCTTGGCACGAAGCGCCTCCGCGGTGCGGACGAACTTCGAGGGAAGCGCCTGGAAGAGCGCGGCAGCCTGGGACTGCTTGCCCTTCATGGCGCCCGCCAGCTTGGCGAGCAGAACCTCGCGGGACTCGAGGTCCGCAAGCTTCTTGATCTCATCGGCGGACAGCGCCTTACCGTCAAGGACACCGCCCTTGATGATGAGGTTGGGGTTGTCCTTGGCGAAGTCACGAAGACCCTTCGCCGACTCCACCGGGTCACCGGTGACGAAGGCAACCGCTGTCGGACCGTTGAACAGGTCGTCGAGCGTGTTGATCCCGGCCTCGTTGGCCGCAATCTTGGTCAGCGTGTTCTTCACCACGGCGTACTGGGCGTTCTCACCGAGCGAACGGCGCAGCTGCTTGAGCTGAGCCACGGTGAGACCCCGGTACTCGGTCAGCACGGCGGCGTTCGAGCTGCGGAACTGGTCCGCGAGCTCGGCTACCGCGGCAGCCTTGTCGGGCCTTGCCATAGAGCGTCGGCCTCCTTCCGGGTGATGAGGACCGCTCAGAAGGGGCTGAACAAAACGAAACGCCCCGGCGCAGGCGCACGGGGCGTAGCTCAACCGGAGTGAATCCGGGAACTGTCCACAGTCACCTGCGCAGGACGTCCGCAGTCAGCGGATCCTTCGGTCACTGCACCCTCTTGCGAGGACACAGCAACGACCAGCGGTCTTTGGCTTCTGTGGAAGAGTACGCGAAGGGTTCCGCGCCAGGCAAATCGGCGCTTACGAGGCCCCCGCCTGCCGCTTCATGAGCTTGGTGAAGTCCACGGTGTCGGAGGCCGGCGGAGCCTCGGCCGAGGCCGCGGTGCCGTAGTCGGAGTAGAAGACCGTCGAGTTGAACGCGCCGGTCTTCAGCTGACCGCTTTCGGACTTCTTCACCAGCAGATCGTTCTTGTCGACCCAGATGTCGACCTTCTCGGTCGTGACGCCTGCCTTGCTGAGCTGCTCCTTGAAGGCGCTCAGCTTGTCGGGGCTGAGCGCGGTGGTCTTCTCCGTCAGCTTCGCGACGTCGACCGTGCCGGAGTAGTGCGTGGCCAACACGCCCCGCACCTTCTCTTCGCCCACCTTCTTCACATCGCCCGAGGCGAGCAGAGCCTTCACTCCCTTGTCCGGAGTGGCGTTCTGCATCTGGTCCTTCATGACATCGCCGGAGGCGCCCATCAGCTTGGACAGATCGGCGTAGCCGTACCGGATCCAGTGCTTGCCGCCGGTCTGCGCGGCGAGGGCGTCGCCCAGGTTCGCGTAGTACGCATCGCTCAGGTAGCGGGCCTTCACGGCCCCGTCGCCACCTGCCTGCTTCATGGCGTCCGCCATGGTGCCGCCGGTGTACCGCATATCCATGGTGCCGGTCACGCCGTCGGCCCAGTCCAGGGCACCACTCATCGTCGTGGACATGGCAGAGCCCATCACCATCGTGCCGTCGACCTTGGCGGAGCTGGCTCCTTCGGTCTTCTTCTCGGCGGCGCGCAGCGCGGCGATCGGGCTGACCGCGGCCACGCCCCCGCTCCCGGCCTTCTTCCCGCCTCCGCCGCCGTTGCTGCTGCCGCCCTGGCAGCCCGCGGCTCCGGCGATCACGGCGACCGCCGCCAGCGAGACGGCCGCGCGCCTGAATCCGGACGTGCTCATAGAACCCCACCCCTTGTTTCTCAGCGAACTCCCAGCACCGTAACGCAGCCCTACGACAGCGCGTACGAATAAAGCCGGTCCCCGCACCTCGGTGAGAGGTGCGGGGACCGGCTTCGTTACGCGAGACCCGCGGCTGCCGTCAGATTCAGACGGAAGCCGGGTCCTCCTCGACGAGGAGGTTGCGGGTGCGGTTGGAGTCCAGCGGGATGCCGGGGCCCATCGTCGTGGCCAGGGTCGCCTTCTTGATGTAGCGGCCCTTCGCGGCGGACGGCTTCAGACGGAGGATCTCCTCCAGCGCCGCGGCGTAGTTCTCGACCAGCTTCGTCTCGTCGAAGGAGACCTTGCCGATGATGAAGTGCAGGTTCGAGTGCTTGTCGACGCGGAACTCGATCTTGCCGCCCTTGATGTCGTTGACAGCCTTGGTGACATCGGGGGTGACGGTGCCGGTCTTCGGGTTCGGCATCAGACCACGCGGACCGAGCACGCGGCCGAGGCGGCCGACCTTGCCCATGAGGTCCGGGGTGGCGACGACGGCGTCGAAGTCCAGACGGCCCTTCGCAACCTCGTCGATCAGTTCGTCGGAGCCGACGATGTCGGCGCCCGCGGCTTCCGCCGCCGCAGCACGGTCACCGGTCGCGAAGACCAGGACCCGGGCGGTCTTGCCGGTGCCGTGCGGAAGGTTGACGGTGCCACGGACCATCTGGTCGGCCTTGCGCGGGTCAACGCCCAGGCGGAAGGCGACCTCGACGGTGCCGTCGAACTTGGTGCCTGCGGTGTCCTTGGCGAGACGGACAGCCTCGAGCGGGGCGTAGTTGCGCTCCCGGTCGATCTTGGCGTCCGCAGCGCGGAGAGTCTTGCTGCGCTTCACTTCTGCTCCTGTGGTTTCGAGTGTGGAGTCGTGGTGCGGACCAGCGCGGGCCCTACCACTGAGGTCTACGGGGAGCTGATCAGCCCTCGACCGTGATGCCCATGGAACGGGCGGTGCCGGCGATGATCTTCGACGCGGCGTCCAGGTCGTTGGCGTTCAGGTCGGGCATCTTGACCGTGGCGATCTCGCGGACCTGGGCGCCGGTGAGCTTGGCAACCTTGGTCTTGTGCGGCTCGCCGGAGCCCTTGTCCACACCCGCGGCCTTGAGGATCAGCTTGGCGGCCGGCGGAGTCTTGGTGATGAAGGTGAAGGAGCGGTCCTCGTAGACCGTGATCTCCACCGGCACGACCATGCCACGCTGCGACTCGGTCGCGGCGTTGTAGGCCTTGCAGAACTCCATGATGTTGACGCCGTGCTGACCGAGTGCGGGGCCGACCGGCGGAGCCGGGTTGGCCGCGCCGGCCTGGATCTGGAGCTTGATAAGCCCCGTGACCTTCTTCTTCTTGGGAGGCATTGCTCTCTCCGGGTCCTAGTGAGAGTTTTCAGCGCTCCATCCAGTCGTCCGGACGGAGGCATACCGCACAACGATAACGGGTATAGCTGTGCGGCCAAAAACCGAGCAGGTCAGAGCGGCTGAGAAAGCCGTTCTGACCTGTTCGGAGGCGTATGTTCCAGCGGAACCGGTGGGACTAGTTCTTCTGGATCTGGTCGAAGCTGAGCTCGACCGGGGTCTCGCGGCCGAAGATCTCGACGAGGCCCTTGACCTTCTTCGAGTCGGCGTTGATCTCGTTGATCGTGGCCTGCAGCGTCGCGAACGGGCCGTCGGTGACGGTGACCGAGTCGCCGACCTCGAAGTCCAGCACCTGGACCTCGACCTTGCGGGACGGAGCCGGCTTGCCCTCGGCCTCGGCGGCCTCGCGGGCGGCCTTCTCCTCGGCCTCCGGGGCGAGCATCTTGACGATCTCGTCCAGGGTCAGCGGGTACGGGTCGTAGGCGTTGCCCACGAAGCCGGTGACGCCAGGGGTGTTGCGGACGACGCCCCAGGACTCGTTGGTCAGGTCCATGCGAACGAGCACATAGCCGGGAAGCTTGTTCTGGCGGACGTTCTTGCGCTCGCCGTTCTTGATCTGGACGATCTCTTCCTCGGGCACTTCGGCCTGGTAGATGAAGTCCTCGACGTTCAGCGAGACGGCACGCTGCTCCAGATTCGCCTTCACGCGCTTCTCGTACCCGGCGTACGTGTGGATGACGTACCACTCGCCGGGCAGTCCGCGAAGTTCGTCACGGAGAGCGGTAACCGCGTCGACCGGGGCCTCGGGCTCGGCCGCCTCGGCATCGGCAGCCTCTTCGGCATCGCCGTCGGCCTCGGCAGTCTCTTCGACGTCGACGTCGACGTCGGCCGCGGCGGCCTCGTCCTCTTCCACCTCGGCAAGGGCGGTGGCTTCGCCCTCGACGTGCATCGCGACCCGCTCGGCCGGCTCGCCCACGGCGTCGTCGGCAGCCTCGGCGAGGTCGACCTCGTCGGCCCCTTCGATGATGTCGAGCGCGTCGTCGTCGAGCGCGTCGATGTCGACCGTGTCCGGCGCAGCCTCGGCCGCCTCGGCCGTCGCCGCAGTCTCTTCGCCCTCCACGGGCTCGACGGCGTCGTTCAGGTTCGGGTCAGACACGGTGGCTGCTTCTTCCTGGATACAGATGGGGTGGAACATGCGAAAGAGGCGCCGCTGCCGGCGCCCTCCGCGGGATCAGCCGAAGACGTACTTGACGGCTTCCTGGAACCCATAGTCAATCACGGTCACCAGACCAATCATGACGACTACGAAGACAATCACCACTGTGGTGTACGTGGTCAGCTGGCTGCGGGTGGGCCAGACGACCTTGCGCAGCTCGGCGATGATCTGCCGGTAGAAGAGCGCGAGACGGCCCAGAGGGCCCTTCTTCCCGCGCTTGCCACCCTTGCGGGTCCTCTTCTTCGACTCCGGCGCCTCGTCATCGGCATCAGGCATGTCGATGGAGCCCACGGCGTCCGTCACGATCTTTCACCTGATTCCGGGTCGTGGCCGCGCCGCGCCCGGTGGAGCCGCACGGCGGTTCATTGAATGTACGTACATGCGCACACAACCTGGCGAAGGTGTGTGTAGCAGGGCCGGAGGGACTTGAACCCCCAACCGCTGGTTTTGGAGACCAGTGCTCTACCAATTGAGCTACGACCCTTTGTGGTTTCCCCAACCTACCCCATCCGTAGATGTGGTTGGTGAGGGCCAACGACGAGTGAGTGTACGTGGTTGCAGGCCCGGCGTCGAACAGATAGCTCCTGGCCGGTTCCTGTCCGCTACTCGAAACCCCTGTACCGGGTCCGTTTGCGGTCTGGGACGATGGCCCGTATGAGCGCTGCAACCCCTCCCACCGAGCGCCGGGTCTCCGCCCGCATCGGCGCGATCTCCGAGTCCGCGACCCTCGCCGTCGACGCCAAGGCAAAGGCCCTCAAGGCCGCCGGGCGCCCGGTGATCGGCTTCGGCGCGGGTGAGCCGGACTTCCCGACACCCGACTACATCGTCGAGGCCGCGATCGAGGCCTGCCGCAACCCGAAGTACCACCGCTACACACCGGCCGGCGGGCTCCCCGAGCTCAAGGCCGCCATCGCCGCGAAGACGCTGCGCGACTCCGGCTACGAGGTCGAGGCCTCCCAGATCCTGGTCACCAACGGTGGCAAGCAGGCGATCTACGAGGCGTTCGCGGCGATCCTGGACCCGGGCGACGAGGTCATCGTGCCGGCTCCGTACTGGACGACCTACCCCGAGTCGATCCGCCTCGCGGGCGGTGTACCGATCGACGTCGTGGCCGACGAGACCACCGGTTACCGGGTCTCCGTCGAGCAGCTGGAGGCGGCGCGCACGGAGCGTACGAAGGTCGTTCTCTTCGTCTCGCCCTCGAACCCGACGGGTGCGGTCTACAGCGAGGCCGACGCCGAGGCGATCGGCCGCTGGGCCGCCGAACACGGCCTGTGGGTTCTCACCGACGAGATCTACGAGCACCTGGTCTACGGCGACGCGAAGTTCACCTCGCTCCCCGCGATCGTCCCCGAGCTGCGCGAGAAGTGCATCGTCGTCAACGGTGTCGCCAAGACGTACGCGATGACCGGCTGGCGCGTGGGGTGGATGATCGCCCCCAAGGACGTGATCAAGGCCGCGACCAACCTGCAGTCGCACGCCACGTCGAACGTCTCCAATGTCGCGCAGGTCGCGGCGCTGGCAGCGGTCTCCGGGAACCTGGACGCGGTCGCCGAGATGCGGACCGCCTTCGACCGGCGCCGCCAGACCATCGTGCGGATGCTGAACGAGATCGACGGTGTGCTCTGCCCGACCCCCGAGGGCGCGTTCTACGCGTACCCCTCGGTGAAGGCGCTGCTGGGCAAGGAGATCCGCGGGAAGCGTCCGCAGACCTCGGTCGATCTTGCCGCGCTGATTCTGGACGAGGTCGAGGTGGCAGTGGTCCCCGGCGAGGCATTCGGTACGCCGGGCTATCTGCGGCTTTCGTACGCGCTGGGCGACGAGGACCTGGTCGAGGGTGTCTCGCGGATCCAGAAGCTGCTGGCCGAGGCGCGCGACTGAACCTCCTCCCGTGAGCGGACCGACGGGCTCCCGGCTTCGGCCGGGGGCCCGTTTCCCGTTTCCCTTCCGCGTTCCCCTTCCCGTTTCTTCGTTCGGGCAAGGACCCGATCGGGGAAAGGGGCTGCCGGACGGCGGGCAGGTGCGGCAAGATCCTTCAATGGAGCAAGTTCGTGCCCGCGGCGGAGCCGCTGAAAGAGACCTCAGGCTGCTGCCGAAAGCCCATCTGCATCTGCACTTCACCGGGTCGATGCGGCCCACCACCTTGCTCGAGCTCGCCAACAAGTACGGCGTCCATCTGCCCGATGCCCTGACGAGCGGCGAACCGCCGAAGCTACGGGCGACCGACGAGCGCGGCTGGTTCCGCTTCCAGCGGCTCTACGACATCGCGCGGTCCTGTCTGCGCTCGCCCGAGGACATCCAGCGGCTGGTGCGCGAGGCGGCCGAGGAGGACGTGCGGGACGGCTCGGGATGGCTTGAGATCCAGGTCGACCCGACCTCGTACGCCCCCATGCTGGGCGGGCTGATCCCGGCGCTGGAGGTCATCCTGGACGCGGTGGAGCGCGCCGGACGGGAGACCGGTCTCGGTATGCGGGTGCTGGTCGCCGCCAACCGTATGAAGCATCCGCTGGACGCCCGTACCCTCGCCCGCCTGGCGGTGCGGTACGCGGACCGGGGTGTCGTCGGTTTCGGCCTCTCCAACGACGAACGCCGGGGCATGGCACGGGACTTCGACCGCGCCTTCGCGATCGCCAGGGAGGGCGGTCTGCTGGCGGCGCCGCACGGCGGCGAGCTGACCGGACCCGCCTCGGTACGGGACTGCCTGGACGATCTGCGCGCCTCGCGGATCGGCCACGGTGTACGGGCCGCGGAGGACCCACGGCTGCTGCGGAAGCTGGCCGAGCGGGCGGTGACCTGCGAGGTGTGCCCCTCCTCGAATGTGGCCCTGGGGGTGTACGAGAAGCCGGCGGACGTACCGCTGCGGACGCTGTTCGACGCCGGGGTGCCGATGGCGCTCGGGGCGGACGACCCGCTGCTCTTCGGCTCACGGCTGGCCGCGCAGTACGAGCTGGCGCGCAAGCACCACGGTTTCACCGACACGGAGCTGGCGGAGCTGGCCCGGCAGTCCGTGCGCGGCTCGGCGGCACCGGAGGAGGTCAGGAACAAGCTGCTGTCCGGCATCGACGACTGGCTGACCGCCCCGCCGGTCAGCTGATTCCGCGCAGCAGAGTGCGGGCGATTCCGGCGGCGAACTCGTCGAGCGGCTGCGGAGGCTTTCCGTCGTCGGTCATGTCGTACGCGAAGGCCCGCTGGGCACAGGCACCGAGAAGCAGGGACGCGCCCGCGTAGGTGTCCGCGTCGGCGCGCACCCGGCCGGCATCCTGCTCGGCGCGCAGATAGGCGTCGAGGCCCCGGATCGGCATGTGCGGGCCCGCGCCCAGCTCGCGCAGGGCCGCGTCGTGGCGCTGCTTGAGCCGGGGTTCGGCGTAGAGCGAGGCGGCGATCGGGAAGCTCTGGGCGTAGAAGAGCGCGGCCTCGCGGGCGATCTCCGTGAGGTTCTGCTCGACGGTGCGCCGCGCCGGGTCGGCGGTCAGTCCGTCCAGCAGCGGCGTGAGCCTGGGCAGCCGCTCCCTCAGTACGGTCACGAAGAGCTCCTCCTTGCTCGCGAAGTACTTGTAGAGCGCCGCTTCCGAGCAGCCGGCCGCCTTGGCGATCTCCTTGGTGGTGGCACGGGCGAGGCCGATGGTGAGCAGGAGCTCATGCGCGGCGTCGAGGATCCGGGCGCGGGCCGGCTTCTGCATGGAACCTCCGGCAGGACCTTGACGGGTGAGTAGACACTTACCCACTCTAGGGGTGAGTGAATACTTACCCACCTTGGAGGTGCGGGCCATGAGACTCGCGGTTTTCGGCGCTACCGGCGGCATCGGGCAGGAGATCGTCACGCAGGCACTGGCGGCGGGGCACGAGGTGACCGCGGTGGTGCGCGACCCTGCACGGTTCACGGTCACGGGCCCCGGCCTGCAGGTGTTCCGCGCGGATCTGAAGGAGGGCGAGTCGCTGCGGGAGGCCGTCGCCGGGCGCGACGCGGTGCTCTCCGGTCTCGGCGCACGCAGGCGCGCGGACGCCGGGATCGCGGCGAAGCTGACGCGCTCGGTGCTCTGGGCGATGGAGGCGGAGGGGACACGTCGCCTGCTGGTGGTGAGCGCGGCCCCGCTCGGCCCGGTCCCGGAGCGCCAGCCCCTGCTGGACCGCGCGATTCTGGCGGTCGTCGGCGCGGCACTGAAGGCTGTGTACGACGACCTCCGGAACATGGAGGAGGAGTTGGCACGCAGCGCGACGGACTGGACTTCGGTACGCCCGCCGCGGCTGCTGGACAAGGCGCTGACGGGCTCGTACCGGACGGTCGTCGGCGGCAGTCCGCGCCGCGGCAGGGTGATCGGCAGGGCGGATGTGGCACACGCGATGCTGGCGATGGTCGACGATCCGGCGACGGTGAAGCAGGGAGTCGGGGTCGCGTACTAGTGGCGTACTGAGGGAGTCAGCTCTTACAGGCTGACGCCGACCGTCACCGGCTCATTGACCAGCGTCACGCCGAACGCCTCGCGCACACCCGCCACGACCTCGCGGGCGAGCGCCAGCAGGTCCTCGGTGGTGGCCTCGCCCCGGTTGGTGAGGGCGAGCGTGTGCTTGGTGGAGATCCGCGCGGGCCCGGTGCCGTATCCCTTGGTGAAGCCGGCCTTGTCGATCAGCCAGGCCGCCGAGGTCTTGGTGCGCCCCTCCCCCGCCGGGAAGGCGGGCGGCGCGGTGTCCGGGCCGAGGCGGTCGTGGACGCGTGCCAGAAAGGCCTCGTACGCGGCCTGCTCAAGGATCGGATTGGTGAAGAAGGACCCTGCGGACCAGGTGTCGTGGTCCTCGGGGTCCAGCACCATGCCCTTGCCTGCGCGCAGCTTGAGTACGGTCTCGCGGGCCGCGGCGGCCGGGACGCGGTCGCCGGCCCCGACGCCCAGGGCGCGGGCCGTCTCGGCGTACTTCAGAGGGGCCGACAGTCCGTCCGCGTCCTCCAGCTCGAAGCGGACGCGCAGCACGACGTAGCGCTCGGGGTCCTGCTTGAAGCGGCTGTGGCGGTACGAGAAGGCGCACTCCGCATTCGGGACGGTGACCTTCTCGCCGGCGCGGCGGTCGTAGGCGACGACCTCGGTGATGGTGCGGGAGACTTCCTGACCGTACGCGCCGACGTTCTGGATCGGCGTCGCACCGGCCGAGCCGGGGATACCGGCCAGGCACTCGATGCCGGCGAGCCCTGCTTCGACAGTGCGGGTGACCGCGTCCGTCCAGACCTCACCAGCCGCCAACTCCAGCTTCGTACCGGAGAGTTCGAAGCCCCGCGTGGCGATGCGGAGCGCGGTGCCGTCGAAGCCCTTGTCCCCGATGACCAGATTGCTGCCACCGCCGATGATCAGCAGCGGGATCCCTGCGGCGTCCGCCTCGCGTACGACAGCGACCACCTCGTCGTCGGTGGTGGCCGTGACGAGGCGGGTCGCGGGGCCGCCGAGCCGGAAGGTGGTCAGGGGGGCGAGGGGAGCGTCGTGGAGTTCCTGCACGGGGACAAGGGTACGGTCCGTGCCCCTCCGCTCGGACGGGGCCACGGACCGTATGCGTACTCCGGCCGTCATACGGCGATGGACTCGCGCTCCTCGGCGGCCGGGGACGCCTCCTGGGGACCGGCGTCCGCCGGGCGGCGGCGGCCGGGGATCAGCAGGGCGGTCAGTGCCGCAAGGGCCACCGCTCCCGCGCCTATCCAGAGCGCCGGGACGGTGCCGTCGGTGAAGGCGTCGGCGGACTCGTAGCCGCCCCGGGCCGCGAAGACAGCGCCGAGAACCGCGACACCGAGGGCACCGCCGACCTCACGCAGGGCGTTGTTGGCGCCCGAGGCAATGCCCTGCTCGGCGGGGCGGACGCTGGACATGACCACGCTGGCAGCGGGGGCGAAGTAGAGCGCCATGCCGATACCGCCGAGGATCAGGCCGGGAAGCTGGGCCGCGTACGAGACACCGGGTTCGAGGACCAGGGCGAAGAGCCCGAGGCCGACCGCCTGGAGGGCGAGGCCGGTGGCGACGACCGGGCGGCCGCCGATCTTGTCGGAGAGGTATCCGGCGATCGGCGCGACGATCAGCGGCATTCCGGTCCAGGGGAGCATCCGCAGGCCGGCCTCGGTGGGCGAGTAGCCGGCGACGCCCTGCAGGAACTGGCTGAGCAGGAAGATCGAACCGAACATCCCCAGGAACATCAGCAGGCTCGCGATATTGATCCCGAAGAATGCGCGGTTACGGAAGAGCCGCATGGGGAGCATGGGGTTCTTGTTGTTGAAGCCGTGGTAGACGAAGCCGGCGAGCAGTGCGGCGCCCACGATCAGGCCCGCGAGGACCGGGGTGCTGGACCAGCCGTCGGCGTTGCCGTTGACCAGCGCGTAGACGATGCCGAAGAGGCCGCCGCTGACGAGGAGGGTGCCGGGGACGTCGATCCGGGCGTGCGGGGCGTGCGACTCGTCGAGGCGCAGCCGGGCGAGCGGCAGCAGGGCCAGTCCGATCGGGACGTTCAGCCAGAAGATCCACTGCCACGAGATGTGTTCGGTGAGGCTGCCACCGATGAGGGGGCCGCTGGCGACGGCGAGACCGGTGACGGCGCTGAATATGCCGAGGGCCGCGCCGCGGCGAGCGGCGGGCACGGCCGCCGTGAGCAGGGTCAGGGTGAGCGGCATCATGACCGCGGCGCCGACGCCCTGGACGGCGCGGGCGGCGATGAGGGCGTCGATACCGGGTGCGAGCGCGGCCGCGGCGGAGGCGCCGGTGAAGATCGCGAGGCCGGCGATGAAGAGCTTCCGGCGGCCGAAGCGGTCACCGAGGGCCGCACCGAACATCAGCAGTACGGCGAAGGTGAGGGTGTACGCGCTCACCGTCCATTCGAGGTCCTCCAGCGCACCGCCGAGATCCTTGCGGATGGAGGGGAGTGCGGTGGTGACGACGAGGTTGTCGAGGGCCGCCATGAAGCCGGCGACGCTGGTGATGACAAGGGCCCAGGCGGCGCTGCCGCGGCGGGCTGCTTGCTGGTTCACTGCTCCCCCATAGGGTTAGTTATTGATTACTAACTTTCGCGGACGGGACTCCCCCACCCCCGAAGAGGCAGGACCTTGCGACCGGCTTTGCGACTAGCGCGGAACCCCGATGTCGGACATGTCGAGCCCGGACCACACCCGGTGATCCTCCGGGAAGCCCAGCGCCACCAGGACGTTGATCAGCATTCCGCAACCGAGGAAGTCGGTCACCTCGTTCACGTCCCCGGCGAAGGCGACCTGCGCCTGGTCCCAGATCTCGACCCAGGCTGCCCTGATCCGCTCACCGAACTCGTAGTCCCCCGCCACCTCGGCGGAGGCCACGGCGACATAGGTCTGCATCTGCATCAGCAGCTTGTCCCTGTCCTCGATGAGCCGCATGTACGCCGCCGCCATCGCCTCCAGCGGTGAGCTGTCGGGACGCCGCTCGAGGGCGTCGGCGAATGCCTTCGGGGTCTCCTCCAGGCAGCGGAGTGCGGCCGCGAGGAACAGCTCCCGCTTGTTCTTGAAGAGACGGAAGAGGTACGGCTGCGATACGCCGACCCGCTTGGCGATCGCCTCGGTGGAGGTGCCGTTGTAGCCGCCGCGCGCGAACTCGGTGATCGCGGCGCGGATGACGCTCTCGCGTCGCTCGTCTGCGCTCATCCTGGCCATGCGATTAAGTTAGTGTCCAATCACTAACTAAGTCAAGAGGCAGTCACAACAGCAGACGAGATACGGAGCAGCAGACGAAGTACGGGGCTACGGACGAAGTAAGGGGCACCCGCCACTGCGGGTGCCCCTTACGCGTCTCTACCGGCCTTCGTGCCTCAGGCGAGCCGGACCACGGCCCGGGACATTCCCAGCACCTTCTGCCCGGCACTCATCGCCGTCAGGTCGACGCGCACCCGGTTGTCGTCCAGCTTCACCGCGACCTTGCCGCTGACCTCGATCAGCGCGCCGTTCTCGTCGTTCGGCACGATGACGGGCCTGGTGAAGCGGACGCCGTACTCGACGACCGCGCCCGGGTCGCCGACCCAGTCCGTCACCACCCGGACCGCCTCGGCCATGGTGAACATTCCGTGCGCGATCACATCCGGAAGCCCGACCTCTGTGGCGAACTTCTCGTTCCAGTGGATCGGGTTGAAGTCCCCGGAGGCGCCCGCGTACTGCACCAGTGTGGCGCGCGTCACGGGAAAGTTCTGCGCCGGCAGCTCGGTGCCGACCTCGACGTCCGCGTAAGAGATCTTCGCCGTCATCACGCCTCCTCGGCGCCGCGCGCCACCAGCTTGGTCCACGCGGTCACGACATGCTCGCCCGACTCGTCGCGCACCTCACCGCGGATATCCACGATGTCGTTGCCGGCAAGGGACTTGATGGCCTCGATGGTCGAGGTGACCGTCAGCCGGTCCCCGGCCCGCACCGGCCGCGTGTACGCGAACTTCTGGTCGCCGTGCACCACGCGGCTGTAGTCCAGTCCCAAGTGCGGATCCTGGATAACCTGTTCCGCAGCCTTGAAAGTGATCGCGAAGGCGAAAGTCGGCGGAGCGATCACATCGGCGTGGCCGAGCGCCTTGGCGGCCTCCTGGTCGGTGTACGCGGGGTTGGTGTCACCCACCGCCTCGGCGAACTCCCGGATCTTTTCCCGGCCGACCTCGTAAGGCGGGGTGGGCGGATAGGTCCGCCCCACGAAGGACTGGTCGAGCGCCATGGACTGGCTCCCTCCTGATGGATTGACCCTGCTGGATTGACCACAACAGCTGGATTGACCACAACAAACGACACGAGGCCGCCCCCAGTGGGGACGGCCTCGTATACGAGCCTGATTCAGCGCGTTTCGCGGTGCGCCGTGTGCGAGTTGCAGCGCGGGCAGTGCTTCTTCATCTCAAGACGGTCCGGGTTGTTGCGCCGGTTCTTCTTGGTGATGTAGTTCCGCTCCTTGCACTCCACGCAGGCCAGCGTGATCTTCGGGCGGACGTCGGTGGCAGCCACGTGAGTGCTCCTTGGACGGACTAATGAACGGATGAACGCATAAAAGAGTAGCCGATCGGAGGACCGACCCCACAATCGGCTACTGTCTGTAGCGGTGACCGGACTTGAACCGGTGACACAGCGATTATGAGCCGCTTGCTCTACCGACTGAGCTACACCGCTGCGATACCGGATCACCTCACCCGAAGGTGAGGATCTCCGACATCAGAGCCCCAATACGGAATCGAACCGTAGACCTTCTCCTTACCATGGAGACGCTCTACCGACTGAGCTATTGGGGCGAGCGATGAAGACATTACACGGTCGGTCGCCGATCGCCCAAATCCGTTTCGTGGCCCGCTGCCCGGCGCCCGGCCCGGCTTCCGCCCCGCCTGTCCCGTACGCCACTGGTGGCCACATCGGTACGACTATTGCGCTCCTCCGCGAAGCGCGCTCCGAGCGCCCCTAGGCTCGTCTCACGCTGCGTGATCCTGCCCTTCGTCACGCCGCCCGAGCCCCACCGCCCCACGCAGGAGCGCGATGCCCGACAGCCAGCCGCAGCCCCCCGACGGCGCCACCGCGGACACCACTGTGCTGCTCCTGTGCGGCGCCCGGCTCACGGACGGCCGCACCGTCGACGTACGGCTCAGTGGCGGACGTATCGAGGCGGTCGGCACCGCGGGCAGTCTCACCCCGCACTCCGCCCGCGTGGACCTGCGAGGCTATTTGCTGCTGCCCGCACCGGCCGAGCCGCACGCCCATGGCGACACCGCGCTCACTGCCGACTCCCCCGGCCCCGTCTCGTACGACACCGAAGACGTTCAGCGGCGGGCCACCGAGGCCGCGCTGCTGCAGCTCGGACACGGGGCGACGGCGCTGCGCTCGCACGTACGGATCGGAGATGTGCAGGGTCTCGGCCCGCTCGAGGCGGTGCTTCAGGCGCGACGCTCGCTGCGCGGTCTGGCGGATCTGACGGCCGTCGCAGTGCCCGGGCTGCTCACGGGCGTCGCCGGGGCGGACGGTCTGGCGATACTGCGCGACGCGGTGAAGATGGGCGCCGGGGTGGTGGGCGGCTGTCCGGACGCCGATCCCGATCCGACCGGGTACGCGGAAGCGGTGCTGGAGGTCGCCGCCGAGCACGGCTGCCCCGTCGACCTGCATACCCACGGCGACGATCCGGCCCGGCTCGCACGGCTGGTGGCAATGGCGGGCGGGCTGCGGCCCGGAGTGGTGATCGGGCCGTGCGCGGGGCTCGCCCGGCTGCCGCGCGAGTCGGCGTCCAGGGTCGCCGACCAGCTCGCGGCGGCCGGCGTGACGGTGGTCTGCGTGCCTCAGGGCGGCTGCGCGGCCGTAGAACACCGGGGCAACGCACCGGTGCGGCTGCTGCGCGCGGCCGGAGTGCGGGTCGCGGCGGGCAGCGGGGCGCTGCGGGACGTCTCGAACCCGGTGGGCCGCGGGGATCCGCTCGAGGCCGCGTACCTGCTGGCCTCGCAGGGCAGGATGCGGGCCAAGGACGCGTACGGGGCCGTGGCCGGGTCCGCCCGGGAGGCGATGGGGCTGCCCGAGGTGCGGGTGGAGGCCGGTTTCCCGGCGGAGCTGCTGGCGGTGCGCGGCGAGCGGATCTCGGGCGTGCTGTCGCTCGCGTACAGCCGGATCGTCATTCACCGCGGGCGGGTGGTGGCCCGTACCAGCGCGGTGCGTGAGTACTGCGACTCGGCGGTCGCCGTCGCGCTCGAACTGCCGCGGCAGGGGCGGCCGGATACCGGTCCCTGAGCCGCGACCACGCCCCGGAACGACCGGCCGGTGCGCGGAGAGCACTCCGGTCCCTGAGCGAGCACCGCGCTTGGGACGTACCGTCGTAGTCATGCGCATTGTCATCGCTGGAGGACATGGTCAGATCGCGCTCCGTCTTGAGCGGCTGCTCTCGACGCGCGGACACGAGGTCGCGGGCATCATCCGCAAGCCGGAACAGGGCGACGACCTACGGGCAGCGGGGGCCGAACCGGTCCTCCTGGACCTGGAGTCGGCCTCGGTCGAGGAGGTCGCGGCGGTGCTGCAGGGCGCCGACGCAGCGGTGTTCGCGGCGGGCGCGGGCCCGGGCAGCGGCATCGTCCGCAAGGAGACGGTCGACCAGGGCGCCGCGATGCTCTTCGTGGACGCGGCGGAACGGGCAGGCGTAAGGCGGTTCCTTGTTGTGTCGTCGATGGGCGCGGACGCACAGCACCCGGGCGACACGGAGTTCGACGCCTATCTTCGGGCGAAGGGAGCCGCAGACGCTTACGTACGGTGCAAGTCCGGGCTCGAGTGGACGATTCTGCGGCCGGGCACCCTGACGAACGACGCGGGCACCGGTCTCGTACAGCTGAAAGCCTCGACGGGCCGCGGGACAGTGCCGCGTGACGATGTGGCAGCGGTGCTCGCGGAGCTCGTGGAGTCGCCGGCAACGGCCGGGCTGACGCTGGAACTGATCAGCGGCTCGGTGCCCGTCGCCGTCGCTGTCAAGGACGTCGCCGGAAACTGAGCGGCTGGGGGCTGTCCCGACGAATTTCCGGCCCCCGCACGGTCCTTGACGTCATGACCCGGTTCTTCCGCTTCAACGCCATCGGCATCGGCATCGGCATCTGCATGCACGGGATGTCGGAGGTCGAAGCGGCGGAAGAGGTTCGGGACTCCCGAGCCGGACCGCTGCTTCCTGCTTGATCCCGTACATGACGATGGCCCCCGATCCGCGTTTCCGCAGATCAGGGGCCATCGTCATCACGTGGCGGCGCCAGGATTCGAACCTGGGTAGGCAGAGCCGACGGATTTACAGTCCGTTCCCATTGGCCACTCGGGCACACCGCCATGGGATGTCGCCCGGATTGTCACCCGCTGTGGGGTGGTGCTCCGTGGCAACGACGTAAACGATACCTGATGCCCGGGGGTGCTTGGCGACCGGATTGATCAGCACTCGGGACGGGTGCGGGTGGCTAGGCTTGCGGGAGCGGTTCGGGCAGTTCCGGCCGCGCCTCCACGCACCCGATACAAGGAGCCACAGGACATGGCCGACTCCAGTTTCGACATCGTCTCGAAGGTCGAGCGGCAGGAGGTCGACAACGCCCTCAACCAGGCCGCGAAGGAGATCTCTCAGCGCTACGACTTCAAGAACGTCGGGGCTTCGATCGCCTGGTCCGGCGAGAAGATCCTTATGCAGGCCAATTCCGAGGAGCGGGTCACCGCCATCCTCGACGTCTTCCAGTCCAAGCTGGTCAAGCGCGGGATCTCACTCAAGGCGCTGGACGCGGGCGAGCCGCAGCTGTCCGGCAAGGAGTACAAGATCTTCGCCTCGATCGAGGAGGGCATCTCCCAGGAGAACGCCAAGAAGGTCGCGAAGATCATCCGCGATGAGGGCCCGAAGGGCGTCAAGGCGCAGGTCCAGGGCGATGAGCTGCGGGTCAGCTCGAAGAGCCGGGACGACCTGCAGGCCGTGCAGGCGCTGCTGAAGGGGCAGGACTTCGAGTTCGCGCTGCAGTTCGTGAACTACCGCTGACTCCGGCGGCCGCGCGCCGGGCGGACCGGGGGCGGAGTGACCGGGTCGCTCCGCCCCCGCCCTGTGTGGTGTGACGTCCGAATCCCGCCAGCTTCGGCGGGACCGGGGTCGCAGACTCGTAGGCGTAGGGCGATAGGACACGCTGCGAGAAAGGGAACAAGCCATGACGGTCTACGCGACCATCGACAGCCCGCTGGGCACATTGCTGCTGGTCGGCGAGGAGTCCGCCACGGCGAAGGGCGGCACCGCACTCGCCTCGCTCTCGCTGACCGGACACAAGGGCGCCGCCGCCGTCCAGGACGGGTGGCGGCGTGCCCCGGAGGCCTTCGAGGAGATCGCCAACCAGCTCAGGTCGTACTTCGGGGGTCTGCTGACGCACTTCGAAATCGAGTACGTCGACGGCGGGACGGAGTTCCAGCGGCGGGTGTGGCAGGCGCTGGAGGAGATTCCGTACGGGGAGACTGCGAGCTACGGGGAGATCGCCCGGCGGGTCGGTACATCGGCGGTGGGCGTACGCGCCGTGGGGACCGCGATCGGTCGCAATCCGCTGCTGGTCGTACGGCCGTGCCACCGGGTGATCGGGGCGGACGGGGCCCTTCGGGGTTACGCGGGCGGGATCGAGCGCAAGCGGCGACTCCTCGGGCTCGAAGGCGCACTGGCGGCATCGTGAGCGGAACCCTGTTCCCCAGGGAGCGGGCGGTCGTCGCTCCCGGCGCCGTCCATGTGCCGGGGTGGCTCCCCGTGGACCGGCAGCGGGAACTGGTCGAGGCCTGCCGGGCCTGGGCGTGCGGCCCCGTACCTCTCCGGCACACCGCGCTGCCGGGCGGCGGCGTGATGTCCGTACGGACCGTGTGCGTCGGATGGCACTGGCAGCCGTACCGGTACTCCCGTACCGCGGACGATGTGAACGGCGCACGGGTCGCCGAATTCCCGGACTGGCTGGCGGATTTGGGGCGTGCTGCGCTGGTCGGGGCGTACGGCGGGGATCAGGGTCAATCCCCCGCCGACTACAGCCCCGACACTGCGCTGATCAACTTCTATGACGGCGCGGCGAGGATGGGCATGCACCGGGACAAGGAAGAGCGGTCCGGTGCGCCGGTGATTTCGCTGAGCATCGGCGACACCTGCGTCTTCCGGTTCGGGAACACCGAGACGCGAGGGCGGCCGTACACGGATGTGGAGCTGGCGTCCGGAGACCTGTTCGTCTTCGGAGGGCCGTCGCGCTTCGCGTACCACGGGGTGCCGAAGGTGTACGCGGGGACGGCCGACCCGGCGACGGGGATGAGCGGTGGGCGTCTGAACATCACCCTGCGGGAGACGGGACTGGCGGACTGATCGGCCCCGGGCGGGTCCGGGTCCCGGGTCCGGGTCCCGGGTCCTCCACGGTTCTCGGCGGGGGCAGGCGGGCCGGGCTACTGCGGGTCCGGGCAGCGCCGGCTAGCGCGAGCGGGAGTGGCCGAAGAGGATCCGGTAGGCGATCAGCAGGACGAGCGCACCGCCGATGGCCGCGGCCCAAGTGGCGCCGTCGTAGAACTCGTTGGTGATCGGCCGGTCCAGGAAGCGGGCCGATATCCATCCGCCGGTGAAGGCCCCGGCGATGCCGATGAGAGTGGTGCCGATCAGGCCGCCGGGGTCACGTCCCGGGAGCAGGATCTTGGCTATGGCCCCGGCAAGCAGTCCGAGGATGATCCAGCTGATGATTCCCATGCCGTGAACCTGCCTTTCGTACGGTGTTGCTGTGGAGGACGCCGGGCGGATACGCCGCGGTTGCGGAGATCAGTAGCCTGCGACACATGGCGGAGGAGTTGCGGCGGTCACTGGGGGTCTTCGACGCGGTCGTGATCGGGCTGGGGTCGATGGTCGGGGCGGGCATCTTCGTGGCACTGGGCCCGGCGGCAAGGGCGGCCGGGTCGGGACTGCTGCTCGGGCTGGCGCTGGCCGCGGTGGTCGCGTACTGCAACGCCATGTCGTCGGCACGGCTCGCCGCTCTGTATCCGGAATCCGGCGGTACCTATGTGTACGGACGGGAGCGGCTCGGCGAGTTCTGGGGGTACCTGGCGGGCTGGGCATTCGTCGTGGGGAAGACCGCGTCGTGTGCGGCGATGGCGCTGACGGTCGGAGCATATGCGTGGCCGGCGCAGGCGCATGCGGTGGCGGTCGCCGCGGTGGTGGCGCTGACTGCCGTGAACTACCGGGGTGTTCAGAAGTCGGCGTGGCTGACGCGGGCGATCGTGGCGGTGGTGCTGGCGGTCCTCGCTGCGGTCGTGGTGGTCTCCCTCGGGTCGGGGGCTGCGGACTTCGGACGGCTGGACGTGGGCGCGGACGCCTCGGCCGGCGGGGTGCTGCAGGCGGCGGGGCTGCTGTTCTTCGCCTTCGCCGGGTACGCGCGGATCGCCACGCTGGGCGAGGAGGTGCGCGATCCGGCACGGACCATCCCGCGCGCCGTCCCGCTGGCGCTGGGGATCGCGCTGCTGGTCTATGTGTGCGTCGCGGTCTCGGTCCTCTCTGTGCTGGGAGTCGCTGATGTGGGGCGGGCGACGGCTCCGCTCGCCGATGCCGTACGGGCGGCGGACGCTCCGTGGATGGCGCCCGTCGTTCAGGTGGGGGCCGCGGTGGCGGCGCTCGGGTCTCTGCTCGCGCTGATTCTCGGCGTCTCCCGTACGACGCTGGCAATGGCACGGGACGGCCATCTGCCGGGAGCGCTGGCCGCTGTGCACCCGCGGTTCCAGGTGCCGCACCGCGCGGAGCTGGCCGTGGGAGCGGTCGTCGCGGTGGCGGCGGCGACGGCGGATGTGCGCGGGGCGATCGGCTTCTCGTCGTTCGGAGTGCTGGTGTACTACACAATCGCCAACGCCTCGGCCTGGACGCTGAGTTCCCGGGGCCGGGTGGTGGCGAGTACTGGCCTTGTGGGTTGCCTGGTGCTGGCCTTCGCGCTACCGCTTTCGTCCGTGGTCGCCGGCGCTGCGGTGCTGGCGGTGGGCGCGGCTGTGTACGCGGTGAGGCGGCGCTGAGGCCTCACATCCGTGGATCGGCGCGTGCTGCTCGGCAGTTGACCGCCCCGGCCACCCCGGCCACTTCCGCCTCCATGGCTATTGGGAGGTGAACGGCTGGTCCGTGCGGACGATCTCCTTGCCGAAGGGCAGCAGGGAGACCGGGAGCAGCTTGAAGTTGGCGATGCCCAGCGGGATGCCGATGATCGTGAGGCACAGGGCGATGCCGGTGAAGATATGGCCGAGCGCCAGCCACCAGCCCGCCAGGACAAGCCACAGCACATTGCCGACGCAGGACGGCGCGCCCGCGTCGTGGCGCTCGACCACGGTGTAGCCGAAGGGCCAAAGAGCGTAGACACCGATCCGGAAGGCCGCCAGGCCGAATGGGATGCCGATGACCGTGATGCAGAGAAGGACGCCGGCGAGCAGATAGGCGAGGAAGAGCCAGAAGCCGCTCAGGACCAGCCATATGACGTTCAGGATTGTCTTCACGGTCGGTGACCTGCCATTTGCTCGAGTCGGGCGATGCGTTCAGTCATCGGTGGGTGGGTGGAGAACATTCTGGAGAGACCTTGGCCCTGGCCGAAGGGATTCGCGATCATCATGTGGCTCGCGGTCTCGAGTCGCGGCTCGGCGGGCAGCGGCAACTGCTTGGTACCGGCGTCGAGTTTGCGCAGGGCGCCTGCCAGGGCGAGCGGGTCGCCGGTGAGCTGAGCGCCTGAAGCGTCGGCCTCGTACTCGCGCGAGCGGCTGACGGCAAGCTGAATCACGGAAGCGGCCAGCGGGCCCAGGATCATGAGCAGCAGCATGCCGAGGAGGCCCGGCCCGTCGTCGTCGTCGGAACGGCCGATGGGGATCAGCCAGGCGAAGTTCACCAGGAACATCACCACGGAGGCGAGCGCGCCGGCGACCGAGGAGATGAGGATGTCGCGGTTGTAGACATGGCTCAGCTCGTGGCCGATGACGCCGCGCAGTTCGCGTTCGTCGAGGATCCGCAGGATCCCCTCGGTGCAACAGACCGCGGCATTGCGCGGGTTGCGGCCGGTGGCAAAGGCATTGGGGGCCTGGGTCGGCGAGATGTAGAGGCGGGGCATGGGCTGGCGGGCGGCGGTCGAGAGCTCGCGGACGATGCGGTAGAGCGCGGGTGCCTCGAATTCGCTTACGGGACGGGCGCGCATGGCCCGCAGGGCCAGCTTGTCGCTGTTCCAGTAGGCATACGCATTGGTGCCGAGCGCCACGACGAGCGCGATGAGCAGGCCCGTACGGCCGAAGAAGCTGCCGATGACGAGGATGAGTGCGGACAGTCCTCCGAGGAGTACGGCGGTCTTCAGCCCGTTGTGCCGGCGGTGCACGGTACGCCCTCCAAATGGTGCGGCAGGGGAACCCTTTGCGTGGTGGTGCTCCACTCACCAGTGGACCCTTCTCTACTGGTCAACGCCAGGCGAAGGACGCTAGTTCCCTTGTGCTTCCGGCCCTGGACTGGGCCGTTCGGGTGGCGCGCTCAGAACAGGCTGCTCGCCGCGAAGCGAAGAACCAGCTCGGGATAGCCGGAGAGGACGATGCCGGCGACGGCGGTCAGAACGATGGCGACCGTGATGGGCGTGGGGGCACTCCTGCGGACCGGTTCGGCCTTCTCGGCATCCTCTTCGGCGGGCTCCGTGGCAGCCTCGGGGGCGCGGAAGAGGATCGCCGTCCACTGCAGGTAGTAGTAGAGGGCGATCACGACATTGATGGCCATGATGACGGCCAGCCAGCCGAGGCCCGCGTCGACGGCCGAGGAGAAGACGGTCACCTTGGCGAACAGCCCGATGATGCCGGGCGGCAGACCGGCCAGGCAGAGCAGGAAGAAGCCCATGGCGAGGGCGGCGAACGGGCGGGTGGCGTAGAGGCCGCGGTAGTCGGAGATCCGGTTCAGCGGCTTCGTACGGGCGACGAGCGCCGCGACCGCGAAGGCCCCGAGGTTCACCACGGCGTACATCAGGGCGTACGCGACGGTCGCGCCGATCTGGTCGTCTGTGGAGTACGCGGCGGCCGCGATCGGCACCAGGAGGTAGCCGGCCTGCCCCACAGAGGACCAGGCCAGCAGGCGTACCGCGCTCCACGCGCGCGTGGCCGACTGGCGCAGCGCCGCGACATTGCCCGCCGTCATGGTGAGACCGGCGAGGACGGCGATGGCCGGACCCCAGACGTCCGCGTACCCGGGGAACGCGATCACCGTCACCAGGATGAGGCCCGAGAAACCGACCGCCTTTCCGACGACGGAGAGGTACGCGGCGATGGGCAGCGGGGCACCCACATAGGTGTCGGGGACCCAGAAGTGGAAGGGAACCGCGGCCGTCTTGAAAGCGAAGCCGACGAGGGTCAGGACGACACCTGTTTTGGCGACGGTGTCCAGCTGACCGGGGACGTTGTCGAGTCCGGCGGCGATCTGCGTGAGGTGGAGGGTGCCCGTCGCCGCGTACACGAAGCTCACGCCGAGGAGCATCACCGCGGTCGCGGTGACCGAGGAGAGGAAGAACTTGAGGGCTGCTTCGCTCGAGAGCCGGTCCCCGCGCCTCAGGCCGACGAGCGCGAAGGCGGGCAGCGAGGCCACCTCGAGGGCGACGACGAGGGTGGCGAGGTCGCGCGAGGCGGGCAGCAGGGCGGCGCCGGCCGCGGAGGAGAGCAGCAGGAACCAGAACTCCCCTGCGGGAAGCTTCTTCCTGGTGTCGTGGAGCGAGAGCAGCCCGGTGAGCAGCGCACCCCCGAGTACCAGGAACTGGATGACCAGCGCGAAGTGATCGGCTGTGTAGCTGCAGGCGTCGGCGTCCGTCGTGAGGCAGAACGTCGCGCGGTTGCCCTTGCGCAGCGGCAGGAGGGTGACGAGCGCGGCGGCGAGGCCGGCGATCGCGACTGCTCCGAGCAGCTGCTTGCGCTTCTCCGGCACGAAGAGGTCGGCGACCAGCACGATCAGGGCGACCACCGCGGTGATGGTGGGCGGCGCGATCGCGAGCCAGTCGACGGACTGGACGAGGCTGGTGACGCTGTCGGCTGCCACGGTCACGACTTGCCTCCTGCGAGGAGCTTCTGCACGGCGGGGTCGGTGAGGCCGAGGAGGGCCGCGGGCCACAGTCCAGCGAGGACGGTGAGGGCGACGAGCGGGGTCCAGGCGGCGAATTCGTACGTCTGGATGTCGGCGAGCTCCGGTGTCTCCTCGGCGGGCTTCGCACCCATGCAGACACGGCGTACGACGACGAGGAGGTACGCGGCGGTGAGCAGCGTCCCGAAGCCGGCGATCGCCATGAAGGTGAGGAAGGCGGGGCGGCTGAGACCGTCGGCGGGGTCGAAGGCCCCGAACATCGCGAGCATCTCGCCCCAGAAACCGGCCAGGCCGGGCAGACCGAGGGAGGCGACGGCGCCGAAGGCGAGGAAACCGCCGAGGCGCGGAGCGTGGCCGTAGAGCGCGGCGCCGGTCGCGCCGGCGAGGGTGTCGAGGTCGGCGGTGCCGTAACGGTCCTTGAGTGCTCCGACCAGGAAGAAGAGCAGGCCGGTGATGAGGCCGTGGGCGATGTTGGCGAAGAGCGCGCCGTTGACGCCGGTGGGGGTCATCGAGGCGATACCGAGGAGCACGAAGCCCATGTGGCCGACGGAGGAGTACGCGATCAGGCGCTTGAGATCGCCACCCGCACCCTGCTTGGCGAGTGCGAGGCAGGCGAGGGATCCGTAGATGATGCCGGCGACGGCGAAGGCGGCGAGATACGGCGCGAATGTCTGCATACCGCCGGGGGCGATCGGGAGCACGATACGGACGAATCCGTACGTACCCATCTTCAGCAGCACGCCGGCGAGGAGGACGGAGCCGACGGTCGGCGCAGCGGTGTGGGCGTCGGGAAGCCAGCTGTGCAGCGGCCACATCGGAGTCTTCACGGCGAGGCCGATACCGATCGCCAGAACCGCAATGACCTGCACGGATGCCGTGAGCTCGCGGCCGTTGTCAGTGGCGAGTGCCACCATGTCGAAGGTGCCGGTCTTCAGCCCGATCAGCAGCAGGCCGAGCAGCATCACGACGGAGCCGAGCAGCGTATAGAGGATGAACCTCCAGGCGGCGGCCTGCCGTGCCTCGCCGCCCCAGCGGGCGATGAGGAAGTACATCGGGATGAGGACCATCTCGAAGGCCAGGAAAAAGAGCAGCAGATCGAGGACTGCGAAGGTCGCGAGAGTCCCGGATTCGAGGACGAGCAGCAGCGCGACGAAGGCCTTCGGGGACGGGCCCGAAGGCATCTTGAAGTAGCTGTACAGCGCGCAGAGGAAGGTCAGCAGCGCGGTCAGGACGACCAGGGGGAGAGAAATGCCGTCGATGCCCAAGTGGATCCGCACATCGAGTGCGGCGATCCAGCTGATGTTCGTCGTGGCTTGCATCCTGGACGGGTTGTCATGGTCGAAGCCGAGGGCCAGGACGACCGCAGCGACGAGGATGACACCGGTGACGGTCACGCCGTGGCGCAGGACAGCCTGGTCCGGGCCCTTGCCCCGCAGGCCGGGCGGGGCGGGCAGGAGCGCGGCCGCGGCACCGACGAGCGGGCCGACGACGATGAACGCGAGAAGGAACTGCATCACGGACTCGCTGATATCGATCACGGCTCACGATCCGGCGTTGACGTTGGCAAGGACGACGGCGGCGATCGCCAGGGCGACGGAACCGGCAAGCAGCGCGCCGAGGTAGGTCTGCACATTTCCGGTCTGGGCTCGGCGCACGGCGGCGCCGAGCCAGCCCGCGCCGGTACCCGAGCCGCGTACGTATGTCTCGACGACCTCGCGGTCGAGGAAGCGGACCAGTTGGGCAGCGGCCAGGACGGGGCGTACGAACAGAGCGGAGTAGACGGCGTCGAGGTGGAAGCCGACTGCGGCGTGGCGGTGGAGCGGGCCGAGCAGGAGGCGGCCGGGGTCGCTCGGATCGGGGGCGGCCGCGGCATCACCGAAGGCGGCGGTGTGGGCGGCGATGGCTTCGGCCTCGGAAACCGACGGCGCGGCGTCCGGGTGGGCGGCGACGGCACCCAGGGGCGTGGGAGCGGGGCCCTGCCGGAACTGCAGGGCGCGCCAGGTGCCGTAGGTGATGAGTCCGCCGACGAGGGCGATACCGGTGCCGAGTACGGCGGTGGTGACGGTCGGGGTGAGACCGCGGCCGTCGAACCAGTCGTCGATGTAGGCCAGGGTCAGCCCGAAGCCGAGTGAGGGGATGGCCAGAACCCAGAGCACGGCGTTCATGGCGATGGGCTCCCTGCGGTGTTCGGGGGCCTCGGCTCCTCGGCCGCGGAAGGTGAGCAGCCAGAGGCGGGTCGCGTACGCGGCGGTGAGGAGTGCGGTCAGCAGACCGGCGACGAGCACTGTCCACCCAGCGGCCCCGGGTGCGATGTCGGTTTCGCCGAGCGCGGCGTGCTCGGCGGCCACGAGGACGGCTTCCTTGGAGAAGAAGCCGGCGAAGGGAGGGATCGCGGCGAGCGCGAACAGGGCGATGGTCATCGTCCAGTAGGCGTCGGGAACGCGCTTCGCGAGGCCGCTCATCCGGGACATGGTGGCGAGCGAGTTGGTGCCGGAGGCGTGGATGATCACGCCGGCGGCAAGGAAGAGCAGTGCCTTGAACGCTCCGTGTGACATGAGGTGGAAGACGGCGGCACCACGGTCACCGACGGCCAGGGCACCCGACATATAGCCGAGCTGGCCGATCGTCGAGTAGGCGAGGACGCGCTTGATGTCGTCCTGGGCGAGGGCCGCCAGCCCCGAGCCGACCATGGTGATCGCGGCCATCACGGCGAGGACGATGAGGGCCGCCGCGGAAGCGGCGAAGACAGGAAGGAGACGGGCAACAAAGTAGATACCGGCCGCGACCATCGTCGCGGCGTGGATCAGCGCGGAGACGGGGGTGGGGCCCGCCATCGCGTCGGGCAGCCAGGTGTGCAGCGGGAACTGCGCCGACTTGCCCGCCACACCCGCGAGGAGCAGCAGCGCGACGAGGGTGGGGTGCTGGATGCCACCGGCCGCGACCGAGCCGAGGATCCCGGTGATCCGGAACGTGCCGGCGTCGGCAGCGAGCGCGAACAGACCGATCAGAAAGGGGACATCGCCGAGTTTGGTTACCAGGAAGGCCTTGAGGGAGGCGGCGCGCGCCTCGGCCGTCTCCCAGTAGTGGCCGACGAGGAAGTACGAGCAGATGCCCATGATCTCCCAGCCGACCAGGAGGACCATCAGGTCGCCGGAGTAGACGACGAGCAGCATCGCGGAGGTGAAGAGGGAGACGAGGGCCGCGTAGGAGGGGTAGCGCGGGTCGTCGCGGAGATAGCCCGTCGAGTAGATCTGCACACAGGACGCGACCACCCCGACCAGCACGGCTACGAGGACCGCGAATCCGTCGAGGTACAGGGCGAGGTCGATAGGGACCGACCCGGTGGGGGTGAGCTGAGTGGAGGCCTCGATCGCCTTCCCCCCGCCCTGGCGGATCGCCACGACGACGGCGATGGCGGCCGCGGCAAGGGTCGGCAGGACGGCCAGGGGCCGCACGAAACCGGGGGCGGTGCGGCCGAGCAACAGGCCGGCCGCGGCACCCAGGAAGGGAAGGAGGGGGACGAGGACAGCGAGGGTCGTGGTGGTCACGCGGCGGCCTCCGCCTTGTTCGCCAGGGCAGTCGCGTCGGCAGCGTCGGGAGTGTCGTCCGGGCCCTCGACCGTGTCGCGGAGTCTGTCGACGTCCGAGGTTCCGCGGTTGCGGTAGACCGACAGGACGATCGCCAGGCCGATGCCGATCTCCGCGGCGGCGATGGCGATGGTGAAGAGGGTGAGCGCCTGGCCGGCGTGCAGGGTGTCGCGCAGCCAGACGTCGAAGGCGACGAGGTTGAGGTTGACGGCGTTGAGCATCAGCTCGACGGACATCAGCACGAGGATCGCGTTGCGGCGTGCGAGTACTCCGAACAGCCCGACGCTGAAAAGGAGGACGGCGAGCACGGCGGGATAGGCGAGGTGCATCAGCTCTTCCCCTCGGGATCCTTGGCGTCCTTGCGGGACAGGACAATCGCGCCGACGAGGGCGGCGAGCAGCAGTACGGAGAGCGCCTCGAAAGGCAGCACCCAGTGCCGGAAAAGGATCTCGCCGGACACCCGGGTGGAGCCCTGGGCCGGACCGTCCAGGTCGATCCAGGTCGTACGGAACGCGTCCACGACCACCCAGACCAGGGAGCCCCCGGCGGCAACGGCCACGGCGAGGGCGACCCAGCGGTTGCCGGAGTCGGCGTCCGGGGAGCGGCCGATGGGGGCCTTGGTGAGCATCAGCCCGAAGAGAAGGAGGACGACCACGGAACCGACGTAGATCAGGACTTGCACCCAGGCGATGAACTCCGCCGTCAGCAGCAGGTACTCGACGGCGAGGCCACCGAGCGCCACGACCAGCCAGAGGGCCGCGTGCACCAGCTGCGTGGTCCTGACGGTTATGACGGCCGCGCCGAGTGTGGCGAGGCCGACGAGGACGAAGGCGATCTCGACGCCCGTCGGGGAGAGGAAGCCGTGGGTTGCGGCTGCGGCGAGCATCATGCCGGGCCTCCCTCGCCCGCGGGCGGCGTGGCCGGTGGGCTGCCGTCGGACGGTGGCGTGCTCCCGGCCCGGGTGGTGCCGTCGGCTCGGGTGGCGGTGCCGTCGGCCGGTGCCTCGGTGGTTGCCTCCGCCTCCGCCTGCGCTGCCGCGAGCTTCTCGGCCGCCTTGCGGGCGGCGCCGATCTCCTTCGGCTCCTCGGCGGCAGGATCGAGCGCGGGCGGCGCGGGTACCGTCCACATCCACTCGCGGAGCTTGTCGCGTTCATGGGTGAGCTCGCGGATGTCCGTCTCCGCGTACTCGAATTCCGGTGACCAGAACAGCGCGTCGAACGGACAGACCTCGATGCAGATACCGCAGTACATACAGAGCGCGAAGTCGATGGCGAACCGGTCGAGGACATTGCGGCTGCGCTCGCGGCCGCCGGGGGCCGCGGCCGGGACCGTCTCCTTGTGGGAGTCGATGTAGATGCACCAGTCGGGGCACTCACGGGCGCAGAGCATGCAGACCGTGCAGTTCTCGTCGAAGAGAGCGATCACGCCGCGGCTGCGGGGCGGGAGTTCGGGCTGGACGTCCGGGTACTGCGCGGTGACGGTCTTCTTCGTCATCGTCCGCAGGGTGACGGCGAGGCCCTTCGCGAGGCCGGATCCGGGGATCGGAGGCATTACTGGATCACCACCTTCACGATGCCGGTGAGGGCGATCTGGGCGAGGGCGAGCGGGACGAGCGTGGTCCAGGCGAGTTTTTGCAGCTGGTCCTCGCGCATCCGTGGATAGGTCACGCGCAGCCAGATGACGACGAAGGCGAGCACGGCCGTCTTGAGCAGGGTCCAGACCCAGCCGAGGCCGTCGGCCCCGAACGGGCCGTGCCAGCCACCCAGGAAAAGGACGGTGGTCAGAGCGCACAGGACGACGATGCCCGCGTACTCGGCGAGCAGGAAAAGCGCGAAACGAAGGCCGGTGTACTCGGTGTACGCACCGAAAATGATCTCGGAATCGGCGACCGGCATGTCGAACGGTGGGCGCTGGAGTTCGGCGAGGCCCGCGACGAAGAAGACCATGGCGCCCACGATCTGCCAGGGCAGCCACCACCACTCGAAGGCGTTCAGGATGCCGGGCAGCGAGACGGTGCCGGCCGCCATGGCGACGGAGGCGGCGGTCAGCAGCATCGGCAACTCGTACGCCAGCAGTTGTGCGGCGGTACGGAGACCGCCCAGGAGGGAGAACTTGTTGGCCGATGCCCAGCCCGCCATCAGCGAGCCGAGCACGCCGACACCCATCACGGCGAGCACGAAGAAGATGCCCGCGTCGACGACCATCCCGACCGCGCTCTCCCCGGGGCCGATCGGGATCGCGACCAGAACAAGGAGGTACGGAAGGAGGGCGACTGCGGGGGCGAGCTGGAAGATACGGCGGTCGGCGTTGGCCGGGACCACGTCCTCCTTCTGCGCGAACTTCACACCGTCAGCGACAAGCTGGGCCCAGCCGTGGAAACCGCCCGCGTACATGGGGCCGAGGCGGCCCTGCATATGGGCCATCACCTTGTGCTCGGTCTGCCCGATGACGAGGGGAAGGACGAGGAACACGGCGAAGATGATGACCAGCCGGCTGGCGACGTCGAGAGCGTCGTTCACGCGTCTCCTCCGGGGCGTTCGGCCGAGCCGGGTGCGGATTCGTCGGTCTCGGGCGGGGTGGGTCCGTCCGGGGCGGGCCCGGTGGGGGCGGGGTCTTCGGCAGCTGCGGGCGCCTCAGGTGCCGGGCCCTCTGCCGCGGGAGTCCCAGCTGCGGGAGTCTCAGGTGCCGGAGTCCCAGATGCGGGAGTCTCAGGTGCCGGAGTCCCAGATGCGGGAGCCTCAGGTGCCGGAGTCCCAGATGCCGGAGCTTCAGGTGCGGCTGCGTCGTCGAAGGCGGGGCGCGGCTTGTGCCAGGGGGCTTCCGAACCGCCGGTCCCCTTCGCCGAGTCCTGCGAATGCGCCTCGGGCTCACTGGGCGTCGCGGGCGTCGCGGGCTTGCCCTCCGTCGACTCTGAGCCCTCCGTCGTCTCTGTCCGCTGCGCCGCCGAGCCCTCCGACACGCTCCGGGCACGACGCGGCGTGGCCGGAGCGGCCGGAGCCTCGGGAGTCGTCGGCGTCGCCTCCGGTGCCTGGGACGCCGAGCCCTCCGAGACGCTCCGGGCACGACGCGGCGGGCGGTCGCCGGTGGCGCCGGCCGTGCGCCCCGCCCTCGCCGGGCGGGCGGGGGCCGGCGGGAGCTGGCCCTTGAGGGGGCCCCATTCGTTCGGGTCCGGGACGCCGGGCGGGAGCATCTGGCGGCGCTTGGGGCCGCCGTGCTCCGACTCCCCCGGCTCCTTCGCACCCGGCCACGCCTTCACGACCCGGGCCGCCAGGACGAAGTCCTTGCGCAGCGGGTGGCCCTCGAAGCCGTCCGGCAGAAGCAGCGGGACGAGGTGCGGGTGATCGGTGAAGGAGACGCCGAACATCTCGTGCGTCTCACGCTCGTGCCAGGCGGCGCCCGCGTAGATCTCGACGGCGGACGGGAGTTCGGGTGCCTCGTGCGGGACCGTGGTGCGCACCAGCAGGCGGCGCACGCTCCGGCCCTCGAGGGACACGACGTGCGCGCAGACCCGGAAGCCCGTGCCCGGTTCGTCGACCGCGCTCAGCCAGTCGAAATAGGTGCAGCCCAGCTTGTCGCGCGCGATCTCGAGCGCGGCGATCCAGGAGCCGACGGGGACGTCGACCGTAAGCAGGTCGTAGGCCCGCTCGGCGGTGGCCTCCTCGCCGAAGATCTCGGCGGCGGCTTCCGGAAGGCGGTCGTAGGCGGTGGCGGTCACTCGGCACTCTCCCCCGGAGCCGGATCCGGAGCCGGACCCGTGCCCGTGGCCGGAGCCGGCGCGGCCGGCGGCCGCACCAGGCCGCTCTGCAGAGCAGCGGCGGAGGGACGCGCGGAGTACCGCTCGCTCAGCGACTCGCGCGCGATCTTCTCCTGCAGCTTCAGGATGCCCTGCAGCAGCGCCTCGGGCCGCGGCGGGCAGCCGGGCACGTACACATCGACCGGAATGATCTGGTCGACGCCCTTGGTCACGGAGTACGAATCCCAGTACGGGCCGCCGCAGTTGGAGCAGGCCCCGAAGGAGATGACGTACTTGGGCTCGGGCATCTGCTCGTACAGGCGCTTCACCGCGGGCGCCATCTTGTCCGTCACGGTGCCCGAGACGACCATCAGGTCCGCCTGGCGCGGGCCGGGCGCGAAGGGGATCACGCCGAGCCGGATGAAGTCGTGGCGCGCCATCGAGGCGGCGATGAACTCGATCGCACAGCAGGCGAGCCCGAAGTTGAAGACCCACAGGCTGTAGCGGCGACCCCAGTTGAGGACCACCTTCATCGGTTCCGGGGCGAGGCGCGAGAGGACGCCCAGGCGCTTCGGCTCCGGCAGGAGTTGCGGGGTCTTCGTGGTCGAGGTGGAGGGGATCTCCGTGGTCGAGGGGATCTCCGGGGTCACGTCCATGTCAGGACGCCCTTCTTCCATGCGTAAAGCAGACCCACGGCCAGGAAGCCGAGGAAGATGAACATCTCCACGAGCGTCGTCGCGCCGTATCCGGCGGCGGCGAAGATCGTCGCCCAGGGGAAGAGGAAGATCGAGTCGACGGCGAAGATCACGTACAGAAAGGCATAGACGTAGTAGCGGACCTGGGTGTGTGCCCAGCCCTCACCCACCGGGTCCACTCCGCATTCGTACGTCAGCAGCTTCTCCGGCGTGGGTACCACGGGCCGCAGCAGCCGCCCCGCCCCGAAGGCCACGGCGACGAACAGCACGCCGATCAGCGCGAGCAGTCCGACGACCGAATAGCTCTCGAAATAGCTGGCGAAGTGGTCCGCCGCGAGCACGGCCACGGTCGGTTCCGGCACGTCCGCCCCTCGCTCCCTGAGCTCGTTGATGATCTAGGTGATCTATTCGACGATCTATTCGACGATCTCTACGCACGCGAGTCTAGGCCCTGCTAAAGAGACGGTAAGCAGTCACGTCTCGCATCAGGTGGGGTTATCCCTACTTCGTCCCACCCATGTACCCCATGGCGTGCGGCGACCCGGCCCGGCAGGGTGGGCGCATGACCGCAAGCATCGCCGTTCCCGACAACGACCGGCCGCCACCCGCGCTCTTCGCCTTCGGCCGCCACACCTGGACGGAGATCGCGTATCTCCTCGCCAATCTGCCGATCGCCCTGGCCGGGTTTGTTTACGTGGTGTTCATGATTTCCACCGGTGCGGCACTGTCGGTGACGGTGATCGGTCTGCCGCTCCTCGCCTTGGGACTCGCGGGCGCGCGCGGGCTCGGCAAGGCGGAGCGGGCCCGGGCCCGCGCGCTGCTCGGTGTACGGATGGACGAGCCGAGCCCGCTGCGCGGATCCCGGCGCCGCGAGGGAATCGTCCCCTGGCTGTGGGCGGGCCTGAAGGACCCCGTGGCGTGGCGGTCGGTGCTGTATTCCTTCATCCGGCTGCCCTGGGGCGTGCTGACCTTCACGATCACGCTGGTGGGCTTGTTCGTGCTCTGGCCCATACTCCCCTTCATCGTGCGCGGACTGACCAACGCCGACCGGGCGATGGTCCGCGGTCTGCTCTCCCCCTCCGACGAACTGGAGCGGCGTATCGCCGAGTTGGAGTCGGACCGTGGCGTGGTGGTCGACACGGCCGCGGCGGATCTGCGCCGTATCGAACGCGATCTGCACGACGGCGCACAGGCCCGGCTCGTGGCACTCGCCATGGGGCTCGGTCTCGCCAAGGAGAAGCTGAGCGGGGACGCACTGGACACAGCCGCCGCCGCGGCGATGGTCGACGAGGCGCACGGCGAAGTGAAGCTGGCGCTCCAGGAGCTGCGCGATCTGGCACGCGGCATCCATCCCGCCGTACTGACCGACCGCGGACTGGACGCAGCGCTCTCCTCCGTCGCCGCACGCTGTACGGCCCCGGTGAAGGTGACGGTCGATCTGACGGAGCGGCCGGCCGAGGCCATCGAGGGCATCGCGTACTTCACGGTCTCCGAGCTGCTCCAGAACGTCAGCAAGCACGCGGAGGCGAAGAACGTCTCGGTGGATGTCTGGCGGGCGAACGAGCGGTTGCTGATCCAGGTCCAGGACGACGGACGCGGCGGTGCGTCACTGGACGGCGGTACGGGCATGGCGGGTCTGGCCGAGCGGCTGGGGGCGGTGGACGGGCTCTTCGTTCTGGACTCGCCGGTCGGCGGGCCGACCGTCGTCACGGCGGAGCTGCCCTGGCGCGAGCGCGGCATGCGCTGACACCTCGCGTGCCGCAGCCCGCGCTGCGATGTCCGCCAGCCCGCGCCCTAACACCCCGCCCCGACGCGTCCGGCAGCCCGCGCCCCGCACTCCGAAGAGGGCCACAAGGCGCCCCCATGGTGGGGAAAACCCCCGCCTCAAGACGGTAACCGCCCTCATGGTGTGCGGCCCGCGCCCCCAGCAGTCTTGAGTCATGACAGCCCGCAGCGCAGAACGGACGACTTCGATGGCCACGGATTACCGACCGGAGCCCCGGGACCACTTCCTCCCTCCGGCGCTGCGCGCGCCGCTGGAGGGCCGTACCTGGCGCGAGTTCGGCTATCTGCTGCTGAGCCTCCCGATGAGCATCGTGTTCTTCACCTTCGCCATCGCGACCGTTTCGCTCGGCGCCGGGCTGCTCATCACCTTCCTCGGCATCCCGGTGCTGGCCGCCGGTCTGGCCGGCCTCCGCGGTCTCGGCGCGGTGGAGCGGGCCCGGGCCCGGGGCCTGCTGGACCTCGATGTCGGCGACCCCGCTCCGGTGCGCGCCCGTACGCATGGGCTGATGTCCTGGGTCGGCGCCGTCCTCAAGAGCGGGGCGTCCTGGCGCCACCTGCTCTATGCGGTGCTGCACTTCCCGTGGGCGATCTTCGCCTTCGTCGTCGCGACGGTCTTCTGGGTCAACGGCTTGGCTCTGCTGACGTATCCGCTGTGGGGGTGGGTCTTCCCGCGCTACCTCGACGAGCCGGGCATCTCGATCTACGGCGACAGTCACGGAAACCAGCTGTACCTCGACACACCCTTCGAGATCGGCGCCATCACCGTGGTCGGCCTGGTCCTCGTCCTCGCGACCCCCTGGCTGGTTCGCGGTCTGGCCGCCGTGGACCGAGTGATGGTCGCCGGGCTCCTCGGGCCCTCCAGGCTCGACACGCGCGTCGTCGAGCTGGAGTCGGACCGCGGCGTGGTCGTCGACACGGCGGCCGCCGATCTGCGCCGTATCGAACGCGATCTTCACGACGGCGCGCAGGCCCGCCTGGTCGCACTCGCCATGGACCTCGGTCTCGCCAAGGAGAAGCTGCTCGAGGATCCCGACGCGGCCGCCCGCATGGTGGACGAGGCGCACGGCGAGGTGAAGGTGGCGCTCCAGGAGCTGCGCGATCTGGCCCGCGGCATCCATCCCGCCGTACTGACCGACCGCGGACTGGACGCAGCGCTCTCCTCCGTCGCCTCGCGCTGCACCGTCCCGGTGAGCGTGGAGGTGGAGCTGCCCGCCAGGCCGGCTCCCGCCATCGAGGGAATCGCCTACTTCACCGTGTCCGAGCTGCTGCAGAACGTCAGCAAGCATGCGCAGGCAGCCCGTGCCACGGTGGATGTCTGGCGCTCCCAGGACCGGCTGATGCTGCAGGTCACGGACGACGGCCGGGGCGGCGCGGACACCTCGGCCGGCAGCGGCCTCGCGGGTCTGGCGGAGCGGCTCGACGCGGTGGACGGAATCCTGGCCGTTGACTCACCGGCCGGCGGCCCGACGACCGTGACGGCCGAGCTTCCCTGGCGCGGCTGAACCGCCCCCGCCCCATGAAACTGAACCGCACCCACCCCACAAAAACGCCCCCGGACACGCCCAGCAAGCCCCCAATCCCGTCGATTCCCCGAGCCTGGGCGCGGTCCGGTCCGGATACTGGGATGCTGGAGGGCGCAGGGGTGGGAAGCGGATCGACATGGGGGCTTCAGGGTCGTGGAGGACAGAGTGCGGGTCGTCATCGCCGAGGATTCAGTGCTGCTTCGGGAGGGCCTGACCCGGCTGCTGACCGACCGCGGGCACGATGTCGTGGCCGGCGTGGGGGACGCGGAAGCGCTGCTCAAGACGGTCGGTGACCTGGCCGCGCAGGACGCGCTGCCGGATGTGGTGGTCGCGGATGTGCGGATGCCGCCCACTCATACGGATGAGGGCGTACGGGCGGCGGTGCGGCTGCGCAAGGACCACCCCGGGATCGGGGTGCTGGTCCTTTCGCAGTACGTAGAGGAGCAGTACGCCACCGAGCTGCTCGCGAGCAGCAGCCGCGGCGTGGGCTATCTGCTCAAGGACCGGGTCGCCGAGGTCCGTGAGTTCGTGGACGCCGTGGTCCGGGTGGCGCGGGGCGGCACCGCGCTGGACCCCGAGGTCGTGGCGCAGCTGCTGGGCCGCAGTCGTAAGCAGGATGTGCTCACCGGGCTCACGCCGCGCGAGCGTGAAGTCCTCGGTCTCATGGCCGAGGGCCGGACGAACTCCGCGGTCGCCAAGCAGCTCGTGGTGAGCGACGGCGCGGTCGAGAAGCACGTCAGCAGTATCTTCCTGAAGCTCGGACTCTCCCCCAGTAATGGGGATCATCGGCGTGTACTGGCGGTGCTGACCTACCTCAACTCCTAATTGACTGACACTCTGTCAGACATCGAGTGGAACGGCAGACACAGAACCAAATAATGAACAGGGAGCGTCTTTACACACGGACCAGGGGGGCGGAGCGGAGCATGGCAAACCAGGGCATCAGTGCGTCTCAAAAAGACGTCCGGCATATGAGCGGTCCAGGGAAGGCCACCCTTACGGACGTAGGGTGGCATTGGGACGGCCGGTGGGCCGGCCGGGCCCGAGCAGCCGCCTCGAGGGAGGTCCAGTTCAGTGACCAGCCAGGTCAGTAGCCCAGCCGAGCAGGCCGATGACGAGGCCGATGAGGCTCTCGTCGGGGAGCAGCGCAGACCCGCCGGCGAGAAGGAAGTCCGCCGCCTGGATCGGGTGATCATCCGCTTCGCGGGTGACTCCGGTGACGGTATGCAGCTCACGGGTGACAGGTTCACCTCGGAGACCGCGTCGTTCGGCAACGACCTCTCCACGCTTCCGAACTTCCCCGCCGAGATCCGGGCGCCTGCCGGAACACTCCCGGGCGTCTCCAGCTTCCAGCTGCATTTCGCAGACCACGACATCCTCACCCCGGGCGACGCGCCGAACGTGCTGGTCGCCATGAACCCCGCCGCCCTCAAGGCGAACATCGCCGATGTGCCGCGCGGCGGCGAGATCATCGTCAACACCGACGAGTTCGCCAAGCGGGCGATGGCCAAGGTCGGCTACGACACCTCGCCCCTGGACGACGGCTCGCTGCAGGCCTACCGCGTCCACCCGGTGCCGCTGACGACGCTCACCGTCGAGGCGCTGAAGGAGCACGGGCTCTCCCGCAAGGAGGCCGAGCGCTCCAAGAACATGTTCGCGCTGGGGCTCCTGAGCTGGATGTACCACCGGCCGACCGAGGGCACCGAGACCTTCCTGCGCACCAAGTTCGCCAAGAAGCCGCAGATCGCCGAGGCGAACATCGCGGCGTTCCGGGCAGGCTGGAACTTCGGCGAGACGACCGAGGACTTCGCCGTCTCCTACGAGGTCGCGCCCGCGAGCAAGGCGTTCCCCACCGGCACCTACCGCAATATCTCCGGCAACCTGGCCCTCTCCTACGGGCTGATCGCCGCGAGCAAGCAGGCCGATCTGCCGCTCTACCTGGGCTCGTACCCCATCACCCCGGCCTCCGACATCCTGCACGAGCTCTCCAAGCACAAGAATTTCGGCGTACGGACCTTCCAGGCCGAGGACGAGATCGCAGGCATCGGCGCGGCGCTGGGCGCGGCCTTCGGCGGCGCGCTCGGCGTCACCACCACCTCCGGCCCCGGTGTCGCGCTCAAGTCGGAGACCATCGGGCTGGCGGTCTCCCTGGAGCTGCCGCTGCTGATCGTGGACATCCAGCGCGGCGGCCCCTCGACCGGTCTGCCCACCAAGACCGAGCAGGCCGATCTACTGCAGGCGATGTACGGACGCAACGGCGAGGCACCGGTCCCGATCGTCGCGCCCCGTACGCCCGGCGACTGCTTCGACGCCGCTCTCGAGGCGGCCCGGATCGCGCTCGCCTACCGCACCCCGGTGCTGCTGCTGAGCGACGGCTACCTGGCCAACGGCTCCGAGCCGTGGCGTATCCCCGACATCGACGAACTCCCCGATCTGCGCGTGCAGTTCGCGACCGGCCCCAACCACGAGCTGGCGGACGGAACGGAGGTGTTCTGGCCGTACAAGCGTGATCCGCAGACCCTTGCGCGTCCCTGGGCGGTTCCGGGGACGCCAGGACTCGAGCACCGCGTCGGCGGTATCGAGAAGCAGGACGGCACCGGCAATATCTCCTACGACCCTGCCAACCACGACTTCATGGTCCGCACCCGCCAGGCCAAGATCGACGGCATCGAGGTCGACGACGTAGCGGTCGACGACCCGCACAGCGCGACCACACTGGTCCTGGGCTGGGGCTCGACATACGGTCCGATCACCGCCGCCGTACGCCGGCTGCGCACCGCCGGCCTTCCCATCGCGCAGGCCCATCTGCGCCACCTCAACCCGTTCCCGAGGAATCTCGGGGAGGTGCTGGGGCGTTACCAGAAGGTAGTGGTACCCGAGATGAACCTCGGCCAGCTCGCCACCCTGATCCGGGCGAGGTATCTGGTCGACGCGAAGAGCTACAACCAGGTCAACGGCATGCCGTTCAAGGCCGAGCAGCTCGCAGAAGCTCTCAAGGAGGCCATCAATGACTGAGGCGCTCTCGCTGGTGCCCAAGGCCGACGCCAAGCAGTCCATGAAGGACTTCAAGTCCGACCAGGAAGTGCGCTGGTGCCCAGGCTGCGGTGACTACGCGATCCTCGCCGCCGTGCAGGGCTTCATGCCCGAGCTCGGCCTGGCGAAGGAGAACATCGTCTTCGTCTCCGGAATCGGCTGCTCCTCCCGCTTCCCGTACTACATGAACACCTACGGGATGCACTCCATCCACGGCCGTGCTCCCGCCATCGCGACCGGGCTCGCCTCCTCGCGCCGCGATCTGTCGGTCTGGGTCGTCACCGGCGACGGCGACGCCCTCTCCATCGGCGGCAACCACCTGATCCATGCGCTGCGCCGCAATGTGAATCTCAAGATCCTGCTGTTCAACAACCGCATCTACGGACTCACCAAGGGCCAGTACAGCCCGACCTCCGAGGTCGGCAAGATCACCAAGTCGACGCCGATGGGCTCGCTGGACGCGCCCTTCAACCCGGTGTCGCTGGCGATCGGCGCCGAGGCGTCCTTCGTCGCCCGCACCGTCGACTCCGACCGCAAGCACCTCACCGAGGTGCTGCGCCAGGCCGCCGACCACCGGGGCACGGCGCTGGTGGAGATCTACCAGAACTGCAACATCTTCAACGACGGCGCCTTCGAGGTACTCAAGGACAAGCAGCAGGCGGAGGAGGCCGTGATCCGCCTCGAGCACGGGGCTCCGATCCGCTTCGGAAACGACGGCAACAAGGGTGTCGTGAGGGACGCGGCAACCGGCGATCTGAAGGTCGTCGCCGTCACCCCCGAGAACGAGTCGCAGATCCTGGTCCACGACGCGCACAGCGCCAGCCCGACCACGGCCTTCGCGCTCTCCCGCCTCGCCGACCCGGACACCCTGCACCACACCCCCATCGGGGTACTGCGCAGTGTGGACCGGCCGGTCTACGACACGATGATGTCCGACCAGCTCGACACCGCCATCGAACAGAACGGCAAGGGCGACCTGGCTGCGCTGCTCGCCGGCAACGACACCTGGACCGTCGTCGGCTGACCCACCACCACGCACCTGTCCGAGGCCCGGATCTCCCGTCAGGAGGTCCGGGCTTCGTCGTACGCCGCGCGCGCCACCAGGACCTCCTCCGTCCGCCGCTCCGTCCGGCGGACCGGCTCCTCGGGCGCGGCCTGCCGGCCCGCACGACGGGCGACCTGGCACGGCCGGCCGTCCCACGACCGCGCTTGCCGACCCGGTCACGGCGGCTCTCGCGACGGTCCGAACCGTCCGGACGACACCGTACGGCGGACCAAGATCCGTCATGACCGTATGGCGATACGGACATGACAGCCTGCCCCCGCGCCGCGTACCTTCGACGAGGTGATGCACCCAGGGCGGGAGGGCCAGTGAAGGCGGACGGCGAACAGCGGGCGGGGCTGCTGTACGGGATCGGGGCCTACGGGATGTGGGGCCTGGTCCCGCTCTTCTGGCCGCTGCTGAAGCCGTCCGGGGCGGCGGAGATCCTCGCCCATCGGATGGTCTGGTCACTGGTCGTCGTCGGCATCGCGCTGCTGGCGCTGAAGCGGTGGGGCTGGATCCGTGAGCTGATACGGCAGCCCCGGAAACTGGGGCTCATCACGGTCGCGGCGGCGGTCATCACCGTCAACTGGGGCGTCTACATCTGGGCCGTCAACTCGGGCCATGTCGTCGAGGCCTCGCTCGGCTACTTCATCAACCCGCTGGTCACCATCGCGATGGGTGTACTGCTGCTGAAGGAGCGGCTGCGCCCGATGCAGTGGGCGGCGGTCGCCACGGGCTGCGCGGCGGTGCTGGTGCTGGCGATCGGCTACGGACAGCCGCCGTGGATCTCGCTCACGCTCGCGTTCTCGTTCGCCACGTACGGCCTGGTCAAGAAGAAGGTCAACATCGGCGGTCTCGAGTCGCTGGCCGCGGAGACCGCGATCCAGTTCCTCCCGGCGCTGGGCTTTCTGCTCTGGCTCGGCGCGGACGGCTCGGCCACCTTCGGCGCCCACGGCGCGGGCCATGCGGCGCTGCTGGCCGCGACCGGCGTGGTGACCGCCGCGCCGCTGGTCTGCTTCGGCGCGGCGGCGATCCGGGTGCCGCTCTCCACGCTGGGGCTGCTGCAGTATCTGGCCCCGGTCTTCCAGTTCCTGCTGGGGATCCTGTACTTCCACGAGGCGATGCCCGCGGAGCGGTGGGCGGGCTTCGCGCTGGTGTGGCTGGCGCTGACCTGTCTGACGTGGGACGCGCTGCGGACGGCTCGGCGTACGAAGGCAGCGCTGCGCCTCGCGGCTGCGGCGCGCGCGGCCGCGGCGGCCGCAGCCGCTCCGTCATCGGCTCCCGCGCCGGCTCTCGCGCCGGCTCCCGCGTCGGCTCTCGCGCCACAGACTGAACCGACCGCCTGACGCGCGGCCTCGTGGGCGCTGCTGCGGCCGAGCCCCGCGTTGCGCGGCAGGCCGCGCGGCCCTCGGCTACGAGCTCGAGGACCACAGCCCCCCTTATCAAGCGCCTGCGCGGATACAGTCAACTGCCGGACGATTCGACGGTCCGTTCACACGGCCGGGACGCCTTGCGCGATTACGCCGCCGTCCGGCATCCGGACGACCCCTTCGACAAGGACAGCGGGATGGGCCTCGGCCGCAGGCTCCTCTTCCAGCGCGTACCGGCGGGGAAGACGGCGAAGAACCGGCTCCATCTCGACCTGCACGTCGGCCCGGAGCGCCGCGAGGCGGAAGTCGCACGGCTGGAGGGCCTGGGAGCGAGGGTTCTGTACCACGCGGACGAACCGGTGGGCGTCTGGTCGACCATGGCCGACCCCGAGGGCAATGAGTTCTGCGTGGAGTAGCCGGACAGCGGATCCTCCTACTCCGATTCCTTCCAGGTGAAGGACTCCAACCCCTCGCACTCCTCCTCGGACCCTCGCCGACGGCGGCGAACCCGCCGTGTGCCCAGCGCAAGGACGCCCACCAGCAGACCCATCGCGCACACGGTGAGGAGCAGTGCGATCACACCGACGCGCAGAACCTGCCGGACCAGGGCCTCCAGGATGGGGAACGGGTCCACGTGCATATGCATGGGCACCGGCGCGGGCTTGGTCATGCCCACAGCTTGCGGCTCGATACCGCCATCCGCTCCCGACCTGCGGACCTCGTGCTCCAACAGCGCCACGGCATTGACCATTCCGCGATCCGTCCAGTCCGCTATACGAACGCGGCTGTCCGGTTTCCGCCCTTGACGGTTAGTCAAACTCTCGCTGAACTCTCAACACGCACTGCGCACCACCAGCTCCAACGCCCTGGGACCCGCCATCCCGGGGCGTCTCGCACGTTCCGTCCTGTCCCCGTACGGAATCCGGAGCCCCCACACATGAACTCTTCTGCCCCCAGACGCGCGGCCGCGGCCGCCGCACTCGCCCTCGCCGGACTGCTCGTCGGCGCGGCGCCCGCGGCACCCGCGGCCCCGGCACCCGCGCTTGCCGCTCCCGACATACCGCTCGCCAACGTCAAGGCGCATCTCACCCAGCTCCAGTCGATAGCCACCGCCAACGGCGGCAACCGCGCGCACGGCCGGACCGGCTACAAGGCGTCCATCGACTACGTGAAGGCCAAGCTGGACGCGGCCGGATTCACCACGTCCCTCCAGCAGTTCACCTCGAGCGGCGCGACCGGCTACAACCTGATCGCCGACTGGCCGGGCGGTGACGCCAACCAGACCCTGATGGCCGGCTCGCACCTCGACTCCGTCGGCGCGGGCGCCGGGATCAACGACAACGGCTCCGGCTCGGCGGCCGTCCTGGAGACCGCGCTGGCCGTCTCCCGCGCCCAGTTCAAGCCGGAAAAGCATCTGCGGTTCGGCTGGTGGGGCGCCGAGGAGCTGGGTCTGGTCGGGTCGAAGTACTACGTCAACAACCTTCCCGCCGCCGAGCGTTCGAAGATCTCGGGCTATCTGAACTTCGACATGATCGGCTCACCGAACCCCGGTTACTTCGTCTACGACGACGACCCGGCCATCGAGAAGACCTTCAAGGACTACTTCGCGGGGCTCAGCATCCCGACCGAGATCGAGACCGAGGGCGACGGCCGCTCCGACCACGCCCCGTTCAAGAACGCGGGCGTCCCCGTCGGCGGCCTGTTCACCGGCGCCGACTACACCAAGACGGCGGCCCAGGCCCAGAAGTGGGGCGGCACGGCCGGCCAGGCATTCGACCGCTGCTACCACTCCTCCTGCGACACCGCGGCGAACATCAACGACACCGCGCTCGACCGCAACAGCGATGCGATCGCGCACGCGATCTGGACACTGTCCGCCGGGACGACCACACCGCCGGGTGACGTGTACGAGAACACCGCCGACGTCGCGATCCCGGACAACGGCGCTGCTGTCACCTCGACGGTCAACGTCACGGGCCGTACGGGCAACGCCCCGGCCACCCTCAAGGTCGGCGTGGACATCATCCACACCTGGCGCGGCGACCTGGTCGTCGACCTGGTCGCCCCGGACGGAACGGTCTACAACCTGAAGCCGTTCAGCTCCTCCGACTCGGCGGACAACGTCCAGGCGACCTACACGGTCAACGCCTCCTCCGAGGTCGCCAACGGCGCCTGGAAGCTCCGCGTCCAGGACAGGGCGGCGCAGGACACCGGCTACATCAACAGCGTCAAGCTCACCTTCTGAGAGGTCCCAAGACCGCCACCCCCCACAGACTGCATGCGTGTGCATATACTGCACACGCATGCAGTCATCTTTGGAGTACACACGCGAGGGGCACAAAGTCATGACCCGGAAGTTCCTGTTCCTGCTGGGCAGCAGCCGCAACGGCGGCAACACCGAGACGCTGGCCCGCCTGGCCGCCGAACAGCTTCCCGCCGGGGCCGAGCAGATCTGGCTGCGGCTGTCCGAGCTCCCACTGCCCGAGTTCGAGGACCTGCGCCACGAGGGCGAGGGCAGTTACCCCGTACCCACCGGGCATGCCGCGACGCTGCTGGACGCCACACTGGAGGCGACCGACCTCGTCATCGCGTCGCCGCTGTACTGGTACAGCGTCTCGACATCGGTCAAGCGCTATCTGGACCACTGGTCGGGCTGGCTGCGCGTGCCGGGTACGGACTTCAGGGCACGGATGGCCGGGCGCACGCTTTGGGGTGTGACCTCGTACGCGAGCACGGCCGACAAGGCCGAGCCACTCATCGGCACCCTGCGCAACACCGCCGCCTTCATGGGCATGCACTTCGGCGGCGTCCTGCTCGGCAACGGCACCCGGCCGGGTCAGGTGGAGAACGACAGCGACGCGACCGCCCGGGCCAAGGAGTTCTTCATGCCTCCGAGTTGAGCAACCCGTCCTCAATGTTGAGCCTGTCACCGGACATGGACGTGTCCAGGACGCGGTGCCGCGTTACGGCCCCATGGCGCGGAGAGGGTCGCGGTAGCCCTTACTCCTTGCCGGCCAGGCGGGTGCCGGTACGGCGTGTCCGGTACGCGCGTTTGGTCAGCGTGCTCTCGTCGAGTTGCTCGGTTGTGTCGTAGTTGCGCCAGCCGGTGAGGCGTCCTTCCGGGTCGTACCTGGCTGACAGTCCGGGAGGATCCATGTGATCTCCGTGTTCCCGGACCACCTTCTGGGGCAGCATGACCACTGCTGTGATGCCGCGAGTGGATGAACTGCGGAGCTGGACGCGTATGCCGTGGCGGGCGGAGAGCTGGCCGACGACGAACACACCCATGCGCCGCGCCACCGAGACGTCGACGACTGGCGGGTTCAGGAGCCTGTCGTTGGCCTCCTCAAGGTCCTTTGCGGTCATGCCGATGCCGCTGTCCTGGATTTCGACCGTCGCGCCGCCGCCGGACAGCAGCTGGCTCCTGACGAGCACCTCGGTGTCCGGAGAGGAGAACGTGGTCGCGTTCTCCAGCAGCTCTGCGATGAGGTGAACGATGTCGTTCACTGCCCGGCCGTCGACGTCCGCGGTCACCAGTCCGCGTAGCTGCACACGCTGGTACTGCTCGACCTCACTGGTGGCGGCCCGGAGGACATCCACGAGCCGGACTGGGGCACTCCAGCGGCGGCCCGCCTCCTCGCCCGCGAGGACGAGTAGGTTTTCCCCATTGCGGCGCATGCGGGTGGCCAGGTGGTCGATCTTGAAGAGGCTGGCGAGCAGGTCGGGGTCCTGCTCGCCGTTCTCCAGATGGTCGATCAGCTCCAGCTGCCGTTCCACGAGGTACTGGCTGCGCTGCGAGAGGTTGACGAACATCGCGTTGATGCGGCCTCGCAGTTGCGCTTGCTCGAACGTCAGCCGTACGGAGTCGCGATGGACTTCGTCGAACGCCTGGGCGACACGGCCGATCTCGTCGACCGAGTTGATGCCCGCGGGCTCGACCTTGATGGCCTCCAGTTGCGTGTCGCCGGAGCCCCGCAACAGCCGGACCACCTCGGGCAGGCGGCGTTCCGTGATATCGAGCGCGGAGGCGCGCAGGGTGTGCAGCGGGCCGACAATCGACTGCATGACGACGTGCGTCACACCGAACGTGAGCAGGAGGATCAGCAGCACGACGAGCGAGGTGATGAACACTGAGCGCTCGGCCTGGTGCTGCTCGCGCGAGCTCTCGTCTTCGACCGATCCGACGAGCCGCTTCTCGACCAGGCGCATCAGCTCGAGCTTGCTCGTCATGGTGTCGAACCGCTCGCCGGCGTCGAGGCGGAGGCGGCTGGTGCCATGCCGGGCGAGCACCTGCTTCTGGAGCATCTCAACCTTGTTGACGTCCCTTTCGGTGACGGTGCGCTCGTAGAACTGACGCTGGGCCGGCGGCGCGTCGGACCGGAACTCGCCGATCAACGCCTGTTGCTGCCGGCTGGCGAGGGTCAGGCCCTGGGCCTCGCTCGAATCGAAGTGTGCCTGGGTCAGCACCCCGCCGAGCAGCGCGCGTTGCCGGGAGGCTGCCTCCGTGGCCTGTGCGAAGGTCTCGAGCGCACCGGCCCTCACGGCAAGGGTCTGGTGGGCGATGTCCGGCGTGAGAAGGTCAAGGGCGTCGGTGAGCTCGGTGATCAACTCCGTGTATGCGTTGACCACGGGCAGCAAGCGCATTTTCGAGCGGGCTGCCGTGTCGCGCAGTGACGCCACTTTCCCGCCAGAGGCGTTGAGCACCGCGAGCCGGGTGGCCAGGACGGGGTTCGTCCCGCGGTGGACATGGGCGACCTCGGTACGGACCCGGGCGAGCGCCGCGTCGACCTGGGAGCGCTGAGTGTCCAGCCGGCTCGTGTCGCCCCTACGCCCGGCCGCAACGTAGAGCGCGGTGAGATCGCGTTCGTCCTCAAGCTCCTCCAACAGCCCCGTGCCCTTGTCGAGGGTACGAACGAGCTGGCGGACGTTGTTGACGTCCTGTGCGTTCTGCACGGCCGAGCCGATCCGCAGACCGCCGAGTACGAGCGTGACGATGATCGGGATGAGCACCACAGCCACCAGCTGGGTACGCACACTCCAGTTACTCGGGGCGAACTCCGCATGGTTGCTGCCCCTGTACGGGCGACGCCCTCCACCTGCACGCGCGGGGCCCGGATCGGTATTGCCCGGCTCGGTACCGCCGTTGTCGGAACCGTTGCCTCTCGCCTGGGGCGTCTGCACCGGTTCCGTGCCGTGGCGATTCGCCGTGGATTGTGTTTGCACTGCCCTCGCACCTTCTCCTCGCCATTGAACGTGCGCGATTCAGGGGCTCGTGCGCCCATCGCGGACGCGCCCCTCATCGCGCGAGTGCGCTTGTCGTGACGTCGCTGAAAGAGGCCATGGCCTCGTGCACCCCCTGGCAGGTGCCTGGTGCAGCTGACTACGCGTCGGTCTCGGAGCTGTTCAAGATCGCAACCACTCCTTCGGTGGCGGTGGCTGTGGCGATCGGTGCCCAGCCGTCCGTCATCTGTGCCTGTCAGCGGCTAGAGGCTGGCATCGCCGGCGAGTTCGGCCGTGCCAGTGGCGAGGCCGTCTTCGGCGCCGTGGGCCAACCGGACATGCGAGAGGGGTTGCTGTCCGCGCCGGCCCAGCGCCTGACCGACCGATCCCGAGTTGCTGCGGCGTGTCCTCATAGCCAGGTACGAGCGGGGGGTAGGCGGTCGAGGACCAGATACCAGCGGGTCACGGTCGCTCGACCCGCCACGACGCCGCGAGGGCCGTGCCGGGAGACGCTCTCGTGTCGGCCCACCGGTCGGACACCACGTTCATGACGCCGTCCCTGCGCCTGGCCGCTTGCTTGCCGCGGTGACAGTCGCAAGGGCGGACAGAATGAGCACGGTCGACGCCGCGCCGGGGTCCTCGTGACCGATGGTGCGGGCGCCGAGATAGCTCGCGCGGCCCTTCCGGGCCTGCATGGCGACGGTCTGCTTCAGGCCCCGCACGGCGGCGTCGTATGCCGCGCGGGTGGCGTTGCTCAGGTCGCCGCCGGTGTCGATGACGGCCTGGTAGGCGGTCACGGCCGGGCCGAGGGCGTCGATCATCGTCTTGTCGCCCTCGAGTGCCGCGCCGATCCGCTGGATGCCGGTGAGGGCAGCTGCCAACGCCGCCCCGAGTTGTGCCGCAGACACGTCGGGTTCCTCGCCCAGGGTCCCCGCGGCCTGCCGGAAACCGGTGCCGTACAGCGGTCCCGAGGCGCCGCCGGTCTTGCTGATCAGTGCCCGGCCGACGGTGGCGAGCACCGCTCCGGGGGTGGACGGGTTGGTTTCGTCCAGCATGGCCACCGCCGCCTGCAGGCCACGGCGCATGTTGATGCCGTGGTCGGCGTCGCCGACAGCGGAGTCGAGGCGGGTCAGATGATCGGTGTTATCGACCACCAGTCGGGCCGCCTCGTGGATCCAGGCCCGGAACATGCTCGCGTCCATTGTCGTCCTTCTCCCTCGTGGTGTCCGTCGTGGTGTCCGAGGCCGTTCAGCGTCCCCAGCGCAGTGCGGGGGTCTCTACGGGGGCATCCCACAGATAGGTGAGCTGCGGCGTGAGCCGGCACACCGTGATCGTGCAACCGGCCATGTCCAGGCTGGTGATGTAGTTGCCGACCAGGTTGCGGGTGATCCACACGCCATGGTCGGCGAGCCACTCGGCAACCGCGGCATACACCACGTACAGCTCAAGAAGCGGGGTGCCACCCAGGCCGTTGACCATCACGAGCACTTCGCCTGAGAGCGGCATGTCGGCGTGGATGGCGTCCAACGCGACAGCGACGATCTCCTTGGCGGAGACGAGCCTGCTGCGGGCGCGACCGGGCTCGCCGTGGATGCCGACGCCCAGCTCGATCTCGTCCTCGCCCAGCTCGAAACCGGGCTTGCCCGCCGCGGGCACCGTGCACGGCGTGAGCGCCACCCCGAACGAACGGGACCGGTCGTTGACCTCCCGGCCCCAAGCCGCAGCCGAGGCCAGGTCCGCGCCAAGCTCGGCAGCCGCACCGACGATCTTCTCCACGAACACGGTCGCCCCGGTACCCCGCCGGCCCGCCGTCCACGTACTGTTCTCCACGGCGACATCGTCATTGACCACGACGCCCTCCACCCGCACGCCGTCGTCGGCGGCCAAATCGGCGGCCATCTGGAAGTTCAGCACGTCGCCGGTGTAGTTCTTCACGATGTGCAGCACCCCCGCCCCGCCGTCAACGGCCCGCGTGGCGGCGAGTATCTGGTCCGGTACGGGAGAGGTGAACACCTCACCGGGACAGGCCGCATCCAGCATCCCGTACCCGACGAACCCGCCGTGCAGCGGCTCGTGCCCGGACCCGCCACCTGACACCAGGCCGACCTTCCCAGCGGTCGGCCCGCCCGCGCGGACGATGTAGCGGTCGGACGTGTCGACCACCAGTGAGGGGTGCGCTGCGGCCACGCCGACGAGAGCGTCGGCGAGCACCTCATCGGGCGAGTTGATGAGCTTCTTCACGGTTCAGGCCCCTTCTCGACTGGATAAGAACATCAGCAGAAATCCATCAAATGGTATGTATCAGTAGGATTTGTCAGGGCGTCATCTTGCGCGTCACACAGGTCCTTTGATGGGCCGGTCCGGTCGGACCTGCCCATGCTCGACTGATCGCGCCATGTGCGCGGCTCGAGTCAGGGCAGCGACGGCAGGCAGCACTGCTCGACGAGTCGCCAGACCTCTTCGGGGGTTTCGCGGGTGAGGGCGATGGCCGCCAGGGAGGCGCAGGTGTCATGGCGCAGGCGGCGGATGCGGGCGCGTACTTCGTCGACGGCGGCTGGTGCTACGGAGAGGATGTCGCAGCCGAGGCCGATGAGCAGGGGGGTAACGAGGGGGTCTGCGGCGGCGTCGCCGCAGACGGATACCTGGCGGTTGTGGCGGTGGGCGGCGGTGACGACTTGGGCGATGGCGTCGAGGACGGAGGGGTGCGCCGCCATGGCGGGGGTGGCGGTGGGGTCGCGCCGGTCCAGGCCCAGGATCTGGCAGGTGAGGTCGTTGCTGCCGATGGAGAGGAAGGCGGCTTCGCGGGCGAGGTCGTCGGCTGCGGCGACGGCTTCGGGGAGTTCCACCATGATGCCCAGGGGTGGCGTCGGGACACCGGCTTCGTCGGCTGCGGCCTGGAGAAGGCGTCGGCAGGCACGCAATTCGTCGATGCTCGCGACCATGGGGATCATGATGCGCAGGTCAGTGTCGGCTCCCGCGCCGAGCAGGCTGCGGAACTGATCGCCGAAAGCGTCCGGTTGGGCGAGCATGAGGGGCAGGCCGCGGCCGATCCGCGCGCCCTGGACGCGGGACAGGAACGGCGGCAGTTTGTCGTCGGCGAAGTCGAGAGTGCGAGCCGTGACGACCTGCCCGGTGAGCGCGCGCAGGACGGGGACGAGGGTGGCCGCGTGCTGATTGCGGGTTGGCCAGGCGGGGTGGTTGAGGAAGGGCAGTTCGGTGCGGAGCAGGCCGACACCCTCGGCGCCCGTGGTCAGGGCCGCGCGGGCTTCGGCCGGCGTCGCCACGTTGGCCCGCAGAACTATGCAGTGCTCGTCGAGTGTCTGGGCTGGCAGGTGGCGCTCTTCGGCGAGGGCGAGCCTGCGGGTGCGGGCGGTCTCCATCGCGTGCAGGGCCCTGGTGCGTTCGTCGTCGTTGGGGTGAGCGACGGCGGTGGCCCGGTCGGTGTCGAGGAGGATTTCCTGCCCGTCCGGCAGGTCGAGCAGGGCGGGGTCGACGGCCAGTAGGAGGGGGATGCCCTGTGAGCGGGCGACGATCGCGGCGTGGGAGTTGGGGCCGCCGGTGACGGAGATGGCGGCGGTCACTGTCTGGCCGGGTTCCAGCAGGTCCGCCGCGCCGATCTCGTGGGCGACCAGGACGAGGGGCTGGTCGGGTGCGGGGCTCGTGTCGCCGTGAAGGTGAGCCAGGACGCGGCGGCCGACCTGCCGTACGTCTGCCGCGCGTTCGGCGAGGGTGGGGTCATCCAGGCTGGCGATGGTCCGGGCGTAGGTGTCGATGGACTGCCGGACAGCGACGGGTACCGGCTGCCCTTGCTGCGCTCGCTTGATCGCCTGCTCGCGCAGATCGTGGTCCTGTGCGATGTAGCTGTTGACCTCCATGATGTCGGCCTCTTCGTCGTTGCCCCGTTCGCGCAGGGATGTAGACAGGTCGAGCAGGCGGGCGGCGACGGCGTCGAAGGCGTCGGTGATCTGCTGTGCGGCGTCGCCACCGGTGCGGTGGGGGAGCGCGGTTGTGCTGGGCGAGCGGTCGGTGCGGTGGAGGAACCCCAGGGCTATGCCGGGTGCGGCGGTATGCCCGGCGTAGGTGTGGCGGTTGGTCATCGGGCCACCACCGTCTCGGCGAGTGCGCGGAAGATCAGGGCGGTGGAGGTGGCCCCTGGGTCCTGGTGGCCGATGCTGCGGGCGCCGAGGTAGGAGGCGCGGCCCTTGCGCGCCTGCATGGGAGTGGTCGCGCGCATGCCTTCTTCGGCAGCGTCGGCGGCGGCCCCGGCCGCGGCGGCGAAGTCGGCTCCGGCGCCCGCGTGCTGCTGGAAGGCTGCCAGTGCGGGAGCGTAGGCGTCGATCATGGTCTTGTCGCCGGGTGCGGCCGCGCCGAGCTTCTGGACACTCTCCAGGCCGGCGGCGAGTGCGGTGGCGAACTGCTGCGTGTCGGCGGTGGGTGCGTCAAGGGCCTTGCCCATGGCGCGGAACGCGCCGCCGTAGAGCGGGCCGGAGGCACCCCCGACGCTGGAGATGAGTGTGGTGCCCGTCTTGACCAGCACGGCCCCGACGGTGTCCGGCTCGTAGTCGGCCAGGGCCGTGGTGACGGCGGAGAAGCCGCGTTTCATGTTGACGCCGTGGTCGGCGTCGCCGATGGCCGAGTCGAGCTGGGTGAGGTGGTCCTTGTGCTTGTCGACGGCGGCGGCGATGGCCCGCACCCACGTGCGGGCGAGGTCGGTGTCCACGGAATCTCCGTTCATGGTTGGTGCGTGGCGGGTTCACGGTTGGGCGAGCCGGGGGCGGGGGCGGATGCGGGGGGGCGGTCGGGTGAGCTGGATCGGGAAGGCTCCCGCCCGGCCCTCGCGTATCGCGCGGCCCCGCCCCCGGCTCGGTTCAGGCGCCCCAGCGCACGGCTGGGGTGTTCACAGGTGCGTCCCACAGGGACAGCATGTCGGCGTCGGCCTTGCACACGGTGATGGAAACACCGGCCATATCCAGGCTGGTCACATAGTTCCCAACAAGATTGCGGGCGATGACCACGCCCTTGTCCGCCAGGGCGGCCGCGACCTCGTTGAAGACCACATACAACTCGATGAGCGGCGTGCCGCCCAGCCCGTTGACCATGACGATGGTCTCCTCGCCGGCGGCGAGCGGCTGGTCGGCGAGGATGGCGTCCAGGGCGGTGGCCACGATCTCCTTGGCGGAGCGGAGCTTCTCCCTGCGGCGGCCGGGCTCGCCGTGGATGCCGACGCCGACCTCCATCTCGTCCTCGGGCAGGTCGAAGCCCGGCTTGCCGGAGGCCGGGGTGGTACAGGCGGTCAGTGCCACGGCGAAGGACCGGGAGGCGGCGTTGACCCGCTTGGCCATCTCGGCGACGGCGGCGAGGTCGGCGCCCTGCTCGGCGAGAGCGCCGGCGATCTTCTCGACGAAGACGGTGGCGCCGGTGCCCCGGCGCCCGGCGGTCCAGGTGGAGTCCTGGACGGCGACGTCGTCGTCGACCAGCACGGTCTCCACCGTGATGCCTTCCTCGGCGGCCAGTTCGGCGGCCATCTGGAAGTTGAGGACGTCACCGGTGTAGTTCTTCACGATGAACAGCACGCCGGAGCCGCCGTTGACGGCCTGGGCCGCGGCAAGCATCTGGCCGGGCACGGGCGAGGTGAACACCTCCCCAGGACAGGCGGCGTCCAGCATGCCGAGTCCCACGAAGCCGCCGTGCAGCGGCTCGTGCCCGGAACCGCCGCCGGAGATGAGTGCGACCTTGTCCGGTCTGGTGCCGCCCGCGCGGGTGATCACCTTGTTCTCCGCGTCGACCTTCAGCTCCGGGTGAGCGGCGGCGATACCGGCCAGGGCCTCATCCAGCACCGCCTCGGGAGCGTTGATGAGCTTCTTCACGACAGGGCTCCTTCGGCAGTGGCGGGCTGGGCGGCCTGGCTCTCAGCCCCATTTACAGCGGCGGCCTTGCGGTGGGCGTTGAGGGCGGTGTAGAGGACGCCGGCGGCGAGGGCGCCGATCACCTCGGCGGCCAGGTAGACGGGCAGCTGGTCCCAGTGGACCGTGCCGTTGAAGAGCTCGCCGGTGATCATCGGGCCGAGCGTCCTGGCCGGGTTGATGGACGCCGCGGTGGCGGGCGCCACCGGAATGATGATCGCGAACACGCCGAGGCCGATGGCCAGGCCCGCGAAGCCGCCGGCCGCGCGCCGGTCGATGGCCCCGAAGACGATGAACGCGAGGATGAACGTGCCGATGGCTTCGGCGAAGAAGGCCTGGCCGGCGCCGACACCGGTGCCGTAGGCGGCGATACCGAGGCCGACATCGACCGCCTTCTTCCCCAGCACCCCCACGATCGCGAGCGCCCCCAGCACCGCACCGGCCACCTGGGCCGCGATGTAGCCGGGGACGTCCCGCCAGGGCATCTTCTTCGTGGCCGCCAGGGCCAGGGTGATGGCCGGGTTGATCTGGCAGCCGGAGATATGGCCGATCGCATAGACCATCGCGATGACCGCGGTGGCGAACGCGAGCGAGATCATTCCCAGCTGCGCCATGGTGAACGGGGCGTCGCCGCCGACGATGAGCGTCGCGGGGACCGAACCGACACCGATGAACACCAGCACCGCGGTGCCCAGCATCTCGGCCACAAGCTTCTGTGAGTAAGAGTTTTCTTCCATGATGGCGCCCAGCGCCGAGCGGCAGCTTGGGCGTCTCACCTCCTCCGCGTGGAGCGGGCTATGAAGGGAGGTGGCCGCCAGGTGGTCAGGGGTCGGGCACCTGGCGGCCGGCTCAGGGGAACCGGATAACCAGCGGAATCCGGCAAGACGTTCACTATGGATGAACGTTGTTCCGGAAGTTAAGCCCGCGTTTCAGACCTGTCAAGAGGTTCGGCGACTATCGGGCACTACGGACACGGGAAAGGCCCCACGGCGATGCGCCGAGGGGCCTGGGCGGAGGGGCAGGTGGCGGGGCGCCGGGGCCCGCCGTCGAGCTGCAGATGGATGCGGAGCGTGCAGGTCAGGTGCCCGCGAGGCTGGTGGGTGCGGGCGGGCAGATCAGGGGCCGGCGATGCGGGCGGTCCCCCGAGGGGCACCCAGGTCACGGGAGAGGTTGCGGGCAGTCTCCCGGACCGCGACCGCAAGCTCCTGACGTGCCGATTCGGCCAGCAGTCGCTCGACGGGGCCGACAATTCCGATGGCACCCACCACCTCGCCGGAGCGGTCGAAGACAGGCGATGCGATACCCGCGTCCCCGATGGCGGACTCCTGATCCTCGATCGCGTACCCCGTCCTGAGAATCTCCTTCAGCTGGCCGGCCAGCTCCTCCGGGTCGGTGATGCTGGCGCCGGTGAGCACTGCCCGGTCGCCCGCGAGCAGCCCCTCGCCCACGGCCGCCGGAGCGAAGGCCACGACGGCCTTGCCCAGGGCGCAGGTGCTCCACGGGATGCTGGCTCCCACCTCGAGGATCTGCACGGCACCCTCCGGCCGGAAGGCGTGGTGCACCACCAGGACATGGTCGCCGGTGAGCACGGCTACCCACACCGCCTCGTTCGCCCGGGTGGCGAGCTGGTCCGCCCAGGTCAGTGAGCGGGTCCGCAGCTCCTGGGTGTCCAAGTAGGCGTTGCCCAGCCGTACCAGGTCCGGGCCGAGCTGGTACTTGGAGCTGTCCCGGTCCTGCACCACCAGCCCCTCGCTCTCCAGCGTGCGCAGCAGCGCATGGACGGTGGGCTTGGCCACGCCCAAGCGGTCGGCCAGCTCGGTCACACCCAGCCGGGGCCCAGTGGATGCGAGATCCCGCAAGATCTGCACCGCCCGATGAACCGCTTGCACCATCGAAGAATTCTCCTCGTTCAGTATTGATGAACAGTGTTCTGAGATATAGCGTGGTCGTTCATGAGCAACCTTGTCGGCATCGTACTCGTGTCCCACAGCGCCGAGCTCGCCGCAGGCCTTCGCCTGCTGGTGGAGCAGATCGGCTCCGACACAGTCCCCCTCGCCACCGCCGGAGGAACCGACGACGGACGGATCGGCACCAGCTACGACCTCGTCCTCGCCGCGATCCGGCACGCCGACCGCGGAGCCGGCGTAGTCGTCCTTCCCGACCTGGGCAGCTCCGTCCTCACCGCCCGCACCGTCCTGGAAGACCATCCCCGCACCGACGTAACGATCGTCGACGCACCCTTCGTCGAAGGAGCCGTCGCAGCCGTCGTCACCGCCGCATCCGGCGCCGATCTCAAGACCGTCGCCAACGCCGCCAAGGAGGCCCGTCATGTCCCCAAGCTCTGAGTCCAACGCCACGACCACGATCACGGTGAACCACGAAATCGCCGTCGTCCTGCCCGCCAACCTGCACGCCCGCCCCGCAGGCCAACTCGCCCGCGCCGCAGCCGAGTACACCAGCGCAATACAGCTGGAACACGGCGGCCGCACCGTCAACCCCACCGGCGTCCTCGCCGTGATGGGCCTGGGTGCCACCGCCGGAAGCACCGTGACCGTCCGCGCCGAAGGCCCCGACGCAGACCAGGCCGTCACGGCGTTGGCCGAGATCCTCGCCACCGCCGAATAACCCGGCCACGCCTCCGCACCGAACGAGCCGCCGCTTCCGATATGAGAAGCCGAGACAAGTGGAGGTGGTCGAGGATGACCACTCCGGCCATGACCACGTCTGACACCAGCGTGGCACCGCACCCGCGGACCGAGTACATCCTCCCGCTGCCGCACATCCCTGAGGCCGTCTCCGCCGTGCGCCACCGCGCACGCAGGATCCTGGGCCACTGGGCCCTGCCCACGGAGACAGCGGACGACGCCATCCTGGTGATCTCGGAACTGATCACCAACGCGATTGCCCACGCACTGCCCCCAGCAGTACTGCGGCTGTCGATGCCCGAGGCCGGCGGCCGTCACGCCCTCCGTATCGAGGTCGCGGATGCTGGGCCGCGACCGCGCCGATCACCCGAGAGCCCGCCCCCTGCGGAACATGAGGAACACGGCCGCGGGACCGGCATCATCGCAGCCCTTTCCATGCGACACGGCATTTCCCGCCACCTCCACAGGATGACCCGATGGGCGGAGCTCCACGTGGCGTCCGGCCACACCGGCAGTGCTGCCACTGCAAGCCCTTGAAGAACGTCCCGGCGGGGCACGGGAACGGTCGGACCCGCGCAGAAGCACATGGCGATGACCATGACCACGGTGGCCGCGACCGGCCGACGACGGGCCGGCTTCCTCGGAGTAACCATCAGCAATTGCCTGCTCCAACCGCCGTTTGGTTCGAGGTGGAGAATGGTGAGGCACCGTACGGCAGGAGCACACGGTGGCGGTGCACCTGTACCTGACCGCATGTGCGGAGTTCGCAGCGTGGGCTCTGGTCCAGGGGGTGCGGTGCACGGCGAACTCGGCCGGCTACCAGCCGCGCGACGTGCCACGTCTCGAACTCGCTTGCGGCATCATCTGCTTGAGGCGTCTCCGCACCTCATTCTGAAACGATCAGTAAGGCCCTCCAGGCGGAGAGCTCCTTCACGCGGTGATGTCCTTCGCCGTGAAGCGCGCCCACGCGGCCGACCCGAACACCGCCACGTACACCCCCTGCAGACCGAGGTTCTTCGCTACCTCGTCCCAGTAGACCGGCTCCCGCATCAGGTCCGCGAACGACATCCAGTAGTGCGGGAAGAGGTAGGGATGGATCGCGTGCAGCTGCGGAATCCCGTCCAGGATCTGCACCGTGATCAGCAGTCCGACGGTCGTCGCCATCGCCGCGATGCCACTGCCGGTGAGCGTCGAGATGAAGAGACCGAGCGCCGCGATCCCGCTCAGCGACGCGGCGACGACGGCCGCGACCAGTGCGGCCCTCAGCAGTCCGTCGCCGAAGGAGATCCGGGTGCCGGAAATGGTCGTGACATCGCCGAGCGGGAAGAGCAGCGAGCCGACTGCGAGCGCGGACACCGCCACGACCAGGGTCGCGGCCAGGCAGAAGGCGCAGGCGGTGGCGTACTTGGCGAGCAGCAGCCGGCTGCGTCCGGCCGGGGCGACCAGTAGATAGCGCAGGGTGCCGGAGTTCGCCTCGCCCGCGATCGCATCACCCGCGACGACGCCGATCGCCATCGGGAGGAAGACCGGCAGGGTCGCGGCGAGCGCGGCGAGGACCAGGAACAGGCCGTTGTTGGTGATCTGGGCGATGAAGGCGGGGCCGCCACCGCGGCCGCCGCCGGCCGGACCGCCGCCGCTCGTCTCGACCCTGATGGCGATGCCGATCAGTACGGGTACGGCGGCCAGCACGCCCAGCAGCGCGAGCGTGCGCCCGCGGCGGAACGTGGTGGTCAGCTCGGAGCGGAAGAGGCCGAACGTCCACAGCGGACTGCTCGTCCTTTCGCGTACGAGAGTGTCAGCCTGCGACATCGAAGCCCTCTCCGGTCAGCGCGACAAAGGCGTCCTCGAGCGAGACGCGCTCGACGCCGAAGCCTCGTACCCGTACGCCGCCCTGCACCAGCGCGGCATTGATCTCCGCCAACTCCGTTTCCATGACTGGCAGTTCCCCCGTCACCCGACACTCGGCCACGGCCAGATCAGTGACCCCCAGCTCCTTCAGGAGCCGGGCGGCGTCGGCAGGGTCGGGGGTGGTGACGGCAAGCCGCCCCCGCGCGCCCGCCGCGAGATCGGCGACCGGGCCCTGGGTGAGGAGCCGGCCCTGGGCCATCACCGCGGCATGCGTGCAGACCTGCTCGATCTCGTCGAGCAGATGGGACGAGAGAAAGACCGTGGTGCCGTCGGCCGCCAGCTCCCGCACCAGAGAACGGATCTCCCGCATGCCCTGCGGATCGAGCCCGTTCGTCGGCTCGTCGAGCACCAGCAGCTTCCGTGGCTGCAGCAGCGCGGCGGCCAGCCCCAGCCGCTGCTTCATCCCGAGCGAGTACGCCTTGGCCTTCTTGCCCGCGGCCTGCGCCAGCCCGACCCGGTCCAGCGCGGCGGCGACACGGGTGCGCCGCGTTCGGGGATCGGCACTCGGGTCGGCGGAGTCGTAACGCAGCAGATTGTCGCGGCCGCTCAGGAACCCGTACAGCGCGGGCCCTTCGATCAGTGCGCCCACCTGCGGCAGTACGGTGCGGACCGCGCGCGGCATGGGCATACCGAGGACCGTGGCGCTGCCGGCGGTCGGCTCGATGAGCCCCATCAGCATCCGGATGGTGGTGGTCTTGCCGGAGCCGTTGGGGCCGAGGAACCCGAAGACGCTGCCGTCAGGCACGCTGAGATCGAGCCGTTCGACGGCCAACTGCCCGCCCCGGTAGCGCTTGGTGAGCCCCTGCGTCTCGATGACGGCTGTCATTCCGGTCCCCCGTTCACTCGTCAGCGGTCCGCCCCACCGTACGGAGCGTACGGCGGGGCGGACGGTAAGCGCGCGTCGTCATGACTGACCTGGTGTTACTTTGCCTCGTTCGCGGCCTTCACGAGCGCGTCCTTGGTCACGGCGCCGACGTAGACCGTGCCGTCGTCCGTCATCAGGGCGTTGACCAGGCGGGTCTTGAAGACCGTGCCCGAGCCGAACTTCCCGTTCACCTGGTCACCCAGCGCGTCCAGGAACTTCTTGGCCTCCGGCGGCACATCGCCGTCCTTCGGCGTGGTGGGGTGCTGACCGCCCGGCGTCTCGATCTTGGCGATGGCGTTCCAGCCCTTGCCGATGACGTTCAGCCCCTGGAAGCCCTCCAGGCCCATGAAGTCCTCATGGCCCTTGAAGCCCTCGTGGTCCTTGGCTCCCTTGTCCTGCTTCGGCTCGTCGGCCTCTGTCACCTTCGCGCCCTTGGGCGGGGTGAAGTCGAAGGTCGACGCGTCCGGCTTGGAGAAGTCGACCTTGGTGAAGCCGACGTCGATCGCGGCCTTGCCGCCACTGCTCGGGGTGAGCGTGAACTTCAGCGGCACGCCGTTCTTGGCGTCCACCGCGACCTTGATCGATCCGATCGTCGAGCCACTCTGCTTGGGCTTGATGACCAGCTGGTAGGCATCGCGGCCGGCCACCTGCGCCGTACCGCCGACAGTCACCGAGGTGGTGTCGTCCGCGGCCTTGAGCGCCTCTGCGGCGAACTCCTTGGGCGTGCTCGGGAGGTCCTTCGGCAGGGCCCCGTGCTCCTTGCCGGAGCCCTTCCTGCCGGAGCCGTCGTCCTGGCTGCCGTCCTTGGCGTGGTAGGCCTCGTTCGAGGCGCTGTCGTACGCCCAGACCTCGTCGCCGTTGTGGATCAGGCTGTACTCGGCGGTGTCCTCCAGGATCGACACCTTCCCCTTGTCGGGGCCGTCCGCCGCGACCCGCAGGGTGTGCGAGCCGGTGGCCAGCTCCATCAGCTTGCCGTCGGGAGAGGCGGACGAGCCCGACCCGTCCCGCTCGCCGCCCAGGCCCGCCAGGCCGCCCAGCGACGGGATACCGAGGTCAGTGTTGATCTTCACCGTGCCGGAGAGCTGCTGGGTGTCCGACGCGGCCATCTTCTCGATGAGTTCCTGCGCGCTGATTTTTGGCAGATCGGGGTCACCGGAGGCAGCGAGCGCCGGGACGAGCCCGATGGTCGCCGCCGCCACCCCGGCCACCGCGGCCGGGACGATGTAGCGCGCTGCCCTGCGGCGGCCCGCTGCGAGGTCCTTGGCCTCTTCGGTGGTCTGTGCGCTGTCGTTCGGTGCCATGGTGTGCCCTACCTCCGTGGTTGGTCAGGCGTCGTACTCATCATCTGACCAAATCGGACGTGCGGAAGCGTCAGACCCCGGGAGCAACTTGGCGTACTGCTCTGGGATGACGGCAGAGGAGCGGCGCCTCCCCCGGCCAGTGGGGGAAGCGCCGCAAGCCCTGTTGCCGTACCGGTTACTTCTGGATGAAGACGTAGTCCGCCCCGTAGGGGACGCCGACGATCGCTCCCTGCTCGCAGCTGCCGGCCGGCGCGACGCCGCCCACGGTGTTCAGCCGGAGGATCTCCTGGGTGTTCGCCAACAGCCCCCGCTTCTTGCCGGACTGGGTGGCCTGGAGGTCCAGCTCGGGGATGTTCTTGTCGCCGTTCGGTGTCTTGCTGATCAGCTTTCCGGTGACCGCGCTGTGGTCCTGTGCGACCCACTGCGGCGTGCCGGAGTTGGGGGCGGTGAAGGAGTGGTCGATGTGACCGCCGAGGACGGCGCGCACATCACGCTGCTGGAACGAGAACCTGCCGTCCTCGCCCTTCTTGCACTCGTAGATCTGCCTGCCCTTGACGACGGAGGCCTGGAAGTTGTCGAGCGCCTTGCCGAAGCCGAAGCCGTTGGTCACCTTGTGGAACTGGCCGCGGACCGCTCCGCCCGGGAACTCTGCGGTGTGCAGATTGGCGTAGAACCCGTTCGGGTCTGTCTTGAAAGCGTCGAGCACGGCCCTGTCCGTGACCTTGACCGTGCCGGTGACGGCGCCGGTCCAGCCCTTGCTCTTGGTCGTGCCCTTGCTCAGCAACCCGGTGAAGTCGATCTTGATGCCACCGTTGCTGCCCTTCGCGCCCTGGTGGATGTGGAGGGCGGTCGGCTTGTCGGTGCCGCGGAACTTCACCGCGACGGACACCTTGTCCCCCTTGACCTTCACGAACTCCAGCGCGGCACCGTCGCGGTCACCGACGGCGGGCCCGCCCTGGACCGGCACCTCGCTCGCGCCGTTCAGGCTCGCCACGAAGAGGGCGGCGCCGCGGTCGGAGCCGCTCTGTACGGCGATGTCCGCGCCGCTGCCCGGGTGGCCCGAGTGCCCGGCGGCGGAACTGTTGCCGGCCGCGAAGGCCGGCAGGACGGCGAGGGCGACACCGGCCGCGGCAGCGACAGCGGTGGTACCGACAAGGATGATCTTGTTCCGCTTCATTACGAAATCTCCCCGTACACGAGGCCAACGCCCACTGCGTCAGCTTCTGGGCATGAGTACGGAGTGGATCCGAGGTTAGACTCAATCCAACAAAGTGACCTGCGTCACAGATCTCGAGAAGACGTGCCGCCTCCGCCGGGAGGGTGTACGGGAGGTGGCGTACAGGCAAACAAAGGGTCCGGCAGGGCGCCCTGCGCGTGTCCCCGACAGGGCGTGCGGCATCGGGCCCGCCCGCGCTCCCGCCGGTCGGCCGTGGTCCCTCCCGACCATCAGGGCCCGGCCGTGGTCCCGACCATCAGCACGCGGAGCCGGCCCGTGTGCGGTCAGCCCGCGCGGTGGACCACCGCGTCGCAGAGCTCTTCCAGAGCGGCCTTGGCGTAGCAGTCGGGCAGCGGGGCGAGCATCGCCCGCGCCTCCTCCGCGTACCGCACGGTGTCCCGCCTGGCCTGCTCGAGCGCCGGATGCGCGCGCAGCAGCCGCAGCGCCTCGGCATGGCGGTCGTCGTCCGTCAGGTCCCCGTCGAGCAGCGCGACGAGCTCCAGGTCCTCGGGGCGTTCGTGCGCTGCCGCCTGCGCGCGCAGATGCAGCACGGGCAGGGTCGGGATGCCCTCGCGCAGATCCGTGCCGGGCGTCTTGCCCGACTCGTGCGAGTCGCTGGCGATATCGAGTACGTCGTCGGCGAGCTGGAAGGCCACACCGAGCCGCTCCCCGTACTGGGTGAGGATGTCCACGACACCCTCGTCGGCGCCCGACATCATCGCGCCGAACCGCCCCGAGACCGCGATCAGCGAGCCCGTCTTGCCCCCGATGACATCGAGGTAGTGCTCGGCCGGGTCGCGGCCGTCGCGCGGCCCCGCGGTCTCCAGGATCTGGCCGGTGACCAGGCGCTCGAACGCCTCCGCCTGGATGCGTACGGCCTCCGGACCCAGGTCGGCCAGTATGTGCGAGGCCCTCGCGAACAGGAAGTCGCCGGTCAGTACGGCGACGGAGTTCCCCCAGCGCACGTTGGCGCTGTCCACACCGCGCCGGACCTCGGCCTCGTCCATCACATCGTCGTGGTACAGCGTCGCGAGATGGGTCAGCTCGACGACCACGGCCGAGGGCACGACACCCGGCGCGTGCGGATCACCGAACTGCGCGGCGAGCATCACCAGCAGCGGCCGGAAGCGCTTGCCCCCGGCGCGTACAAGATGCTGTGCGGCCTCCGTGATGAAGGGCACCTCGCTCTTGGTGGCATCGAGGAGTCCCGCCTCGACAGCCGCCAATCCGGTCTGGACATCGGCCTCAAGAGCCTGGTCCCGCACGCTCAGCCCGAACGGCCCGACGACGGTCACGAGGGGATCTCCTGTCTGCTGACGATCACACGGATTGTCGATGTGTCGCTGGATTCACTCAAGTCAGCGTATCCGGTCGCCTTTCGATCACCGTGGGCGCCTTCCCGCCTCCCCCGGTATGTTCGTGATCAGCTCATACACCTATGAGTGGGCCTTTTGTCCTGAACCGGGGTCCTGTCATGCGCATCCGTACCGAGTTCCCGTACGACACCGGCCACGAGGACGTCCGGATCCCGCTCCCGGACGGGACAAGGCTGTATGCGCGCGTCTGGCGGCCGCTCACCGACGAGCCCGTACCTGCCCTCCTCGAGTATCTGCCGCACCGGCTCAGCGACGTGACCGCGCCGCGCGACCACCAGCGTCATCCCTGGTACGCGGGCCACGGCTACGCCTCCGTACGGGTCGACATCCGCGGACACGGCAACAGCGAGGGCATGCCGGGCGACGCGTACGACACGACCGGGCCTGCCGACGGGGTCGCCGTCGTCAACTGGCTGGCCCGGCAGCCGTGGTGCACCGGCCGGGTCGGCATGTTCGGGATCGCCTGGGGCGGCTGCAACGCGCTCCGGATCGCGGAACTCGCACCCGAGCCGCTGAAGGCGGTCGTCACGGTCTGCGCGGCCGACGACCCGTACGACAACGACATGCACTACATGGGCGGTTCGGTGCTCGCCGCCGGTATGCACGCCTGGTCCGCCACCCTGCTCGCCTTCGCCGCGCGCCCGCCCGACCCGCTCTTCGTCGGCGACGAGTGGCGCGAGATGTGGCTGAAGCGGCTGGAAGGCGTCGTCCCCCGCATCCACACCTGGCTCGCCCACCAGCTTCGCGACGACTACTGGAAGCACGGCAGCGTCCGCGAGGACTACTCGGCGATCGACGCGGCGGTGCTGGCCGTGGGCGGCTGGCACGACCCGTACCGGGACACGGTGCTGCGGCTGGTGGAGCATCTTCCGCCCGATCGTGTACGTGGGCTGATCGGCCCGTGGTCGCACCAGTACCCGGACCGGGGGCGTCCTCCCGGACCCGCGATCGGCTTCCTTCAGGAGACCCTGCGCTGGTGGGACCACCACCTCAAGGGTCTCGAGAACGACGTCATGGCCGAGCCCCTGCTGCGCTCATGGATCAGCGAGTCGCATCCGCCCGCGACGACCTACACCGAGCTGCCGGGCCGCTGGGTCGGCCTCGCCGCATGGCCCTCGCCGCACATCACCACCGTCCCGTACGCGCTCCGGGGCGCGCCGGTGATCGTCGTCTCGCCGCTCCACACCGGCCTGGACGCCGGCCGCTTCCTGCCCTCCGGGAACGACGCCGACCTGCCGCCCGACCAGCGCGACGAGGACGCCTGCTCGGCCTGCTTCGAGTTCCCGGTCACCGGCGACCCGATCGAGATCCTCGGCCGCCCCCGGGTGACCCTGCGGCTGCGCCTGGACATGCCCCACGGCCAGGCGATCGCCCGGCTCTGCGACATCGCCCCGGACGGCTCGTCCGCCCTGGTGACCCGGGGCGTACTCAACCTCTCCGCCCGCCACGGCCGCGAACGCTCCGACGCCTGGCCGCCCGGCGGGACGGAGGACGTCGCCTTCGAGCTCAACGCCATCGGCCACACCTTCCCGCCGGGCCACCGCATCCGGCTCGCCGTCTCCTCCGCCTACTGGCCCTGGATCTGGCCGCAGAGCACCTCGGACGGCTTCACGCTCGACCCGGCGGGCTCCCGCCTCGAACTGCCCGTGCACGAGAGAGGCGAGAACACGGCGGACAAGATCACCTTCGAGGAACCCGAACAGTCCGAGCCGCTCGGCGTCAGCGTCCCCGTGACCTTGGACGAGCAGCGCCCGGAGCGCCTGGTGATCCGGGACGTGGCGAAGGGCGAATGGCGCCTGGAGGTCGACCCACGCCACGGCGGCACCCGCGTCCATCCGGACGGCCTGGAGTTCACCGAGGACGCCCTGGAGACGTACACGATCCAGGAGGGCGACCCGCTCTCCGCGCACACCCGCTCCGACTGGACGACCCGGCTGCACCGGCCGGAGCTCGCCTGGGACGTCCGGATCGAGACGCGCTCGGAAATCACCTGCGACGCGGCCGACTTCATCACCTCGAACGAGGTGGTGTGCAAGGACGGCCGCGAGATCGTCTTCCACCGCACCTGGGAGAAGCGCATCCCGCGCACGGCGGGCTGACCCGGTCGGACGTGCGACCTGCCGCCGCGGGGCAACGTCCACGTAACGTGTCACTCACACCCGTGGAAAGCGAGGCAAGCACCGATGCCCGAGCAGAGCCCGCTCGATCTGGCCGAGGGCGATCCCTTCGGCCCGCACAACCTCCCGTACGGCGTCTTCACCACCGCCGACGAGCCCGACCGCCGCCGGCTCGGCGTCCGCATCGGCGACCAGGTACTCGACGCGGGAGCGGCGGCGCACGCCCTCGGCTCCCCCTACGCCGCCCTGCTGGCCCGGCCGAGCCTCAATCCGCTGCTCGCCGCGGGCCGCACCGCCTGGCGCGATGTACGCCGCGCGCTCACCGCCTGGGTCACGGTGCCCGCCCACCGGCCGGACATCGAACCGCTGCTCCACCCGCTCGGCTCGGTCACGCTGCACCTCCCGTACGACGTCGCGGACTATGTCGACTTCTACGCGAGCGAGCACCACGCCACCAACGTCGGCAAGATCTTCCGGCCGGACGGGGACGCACTGACCCCCAACTGGAAGCATCTGCCGATCGGTTACCACGGCCGCTCCGGCACGGTCGTCGTCTCCGGCACGGACGTGATACGCCCCTGTGGCCAGCGCAAGACCCCCGCCGACGCCGCGCCGCTCTTCGGCCCGTCAGTGAAGCTCGACATCGAGGCCGAGGTCGGCTTCCTCGTCGGCACCCCCTCCGAGACGGGCAGGCCGGTCGCACTCGGCGACTTCCGCGACCATGTCTTCGGGCTCTCGCTCCTCAACGACTGGTCGGCGCGCGACATCCAGGCCTGGGAGTACGTCCCGCTCGGCCCGTTCCTCGGAAAGTCCTTCGCCACGTCCGTATCCGCCTGGGTGACGCCGCTCGAGGCCCTGGACGCGGCCAGGGCCCCCGCGCCCGTCAGGGACTTCGATCTGCTCCCCTATCTCGACGACTCCGCCGAGGAGGAGCCGGGCGGCTTCGACCTGCGCATCACGGTGGCGATCAACGGCCATGTGGTCGCCGAGCCGCCGTTCGCCACCATGTACTGGACGGCCGCCCAGCAGCTGGCCCATATGACGGTCAACGGCGCCTCGCTCCGCACGGGAGACCTCTTCGGCTCCGGCACGGTCAGCGGCCCCGACGTCCACCAGCGCGGCTCGCTGCTCGAGCTCACCTGGAACGGCCGGGACGCGCTCGAACTGCCGGAGGGAAAGCGGACCTTCCTGGAGGACGGCGATGTGGTGACCATGACCGCCTGGGCGCCGGGCCCGGACGGCGTACGGGTGGGCCTGGGCGAAGTGACCGGACGGATCGTACCGAGCATCGGGCAATGACCGAACTCACCCTGCCCGAGGAGTTGTTGCTGCTTGCCCTCGACCCGGTGACGGGCCGCCGGCACTGCGGGCGGCGCTATCTGCAGTACGGGCTGGCCGGCGCCGTCCTGGCCGAGCTCGAGCTCCAGGGCAGGGTCGCCGAGGCACACGGCCGGGTGACGGTGGTCAACCCACTGCCGCCGCAGGACCGGCTGTCGGCGCAGATCCTGGCGAGCCTCCCGGCCCCGGGCAAGAGCCGGTTCGGCGACGGCATACGCGCCCGGCCCTGGGTCAGGCGCACCGGGCGTGAGGTCGAGGAGCTGTGCCTGCACCAATTGGTGGGACGTGGTGCGCTGCGGGTGGAGACCCGCCGTCTCCTGGGTCTCATCCCGTACCACCGCTACCCGGCGGCGGCCGAGGACTGGTCGGCGCCGGTGCGGGGGCGCTACGCCGCGTCGGTGTCGGCCGGCTTCCCGGACCGCCGCGGCCGGCTGCTCGCCGCCTTCACCTTGGCGATCGGTCTTGCCGGGGTGCTGAATCCGCGATTCCGGTCCTGGCGGGCGCGAGGGGCGCTGCGCGCTCTCGTACGGGAGGAGTGGGCGCCGTACGCGGTGCACCGCGCCGTACAGCAGGACAAGCAGTCGAGCAGCAGCGGTGGCGGCTTGGGGGGCGACGGCGGGAGCGGCGGCGACGGGGGCGGCGGCGACTGACGCCCCCCGGGGTGGCAGATCTTTCCACTCCCCCCACAAACATGCAGGTCAGAGCGGTGCGTCGTGACGCCTTGAGTGGCGCAACACTCTGGCAACACCACCGTCGACACAGCGTCGGTATGGTCCGACGCATGCCCGAACGTATCCGTGAGCACACCGTGCCGGTCGCCGCCGCCCGACGGCGGCGGCTGCGCGCGGACCAGGCGCGGCAGCTCGCCGATCTGCTGCGCCACCAGGTGCGCACCGGTGGCTTCCCCGGCGGCGTACTGCCGCTGGAAGGCGCGATCGGCGACGACTACCGCGTGTCCCGCAACACGGTCAGGCAAGCCCTGGATCTGCTGCGCACGGAAGGGCTGGTCGAACGACAGCCGGGTGTCGGCACCGTCGTGGTGTCCGAGAAGTACTCGCACGGCCTCGACCGACTGCAGGGCCTCGCCGAAACCCTGCACGAACACGGCGACGTCACCAACGAAGTCCGTACGGTCGGTCCGGTCGCCGCGCCCGCACCCGTGGCCCGGCGGCTCGGCCTCACGGAGCACACCGACGTGCTCTGCATCGAGCGGCTGCGCCGGCTGAACGGCCTGCCGCTCTCCCTCGACCTCACCTACATCCCGATGGACATCGGCAGCGGTCTGCTCGGCTGCGACCTGGAGCACACCGATGTGTTCCGGCTGCTCGAAACGCTCACCGGGCAGCCGCTGGGCACGGCCGAGATCACTCTGGAGGCCGTCAACGCCGACGCGCACTCCGCCGCCGTACTCGAAGCCCCGCGCGGCACGGCCGTACTCATGCTGGAACGACTCACCCATCTCTCCGACGGACGGCCCGTGGACCTGGAGTTCATCCGCTTCCGCGGCGACCGCATCACCATGAGCGGGCTGCTCCACCGCTGCGTCTGACCCTCACCCGCACGGCTTTGCCCGTACGCCCTTCACCCGCACCCCTTTCCTGGAGACAGCCATGCCTCTGGCCCCCCAGCGCGCCGACGTGCCCGTGACCATCGACGAGTCGAAGTGCATCGACGGCTGCACCCTCTGCGTCGACATGTGCCCGCTCGACTCCCTCGCGATCAACCCGGACAGCGGCAAGGCCTTTATGCACGTCGACGAGTGCTGGTACTGCGGCCCGTGCGCGGCCCGGTGTCCCACGGACGCGGTCACGGTCAACATGCCCTATCTGCTGCGGTAAAGCCCCGAGAGGCACGAACTCCCATGTCACGCAAGCCAGTTGCGCTCCTCGCCGCCACCCTGCTGCTGCCGCTCACCGGCTGCGGCGGCGAGGCGAACGCGGGCGACTCCGGCACGGTCACGGTGACCGTCGGCTACCAGTCCAAGACCATCAACACCGTCACGGCCGGCACGCTGCTCCGGTCGCTCGGCTACTTCGAGCGTGAGCTCGCCGCACGCGGCAAGCGTGACGGCGTCACCTACAAGGTCAAGTGGCAGGACTACGCCACGGGCGCGCCGATCACCGCCCAGATGACCGCCGGAAAGATCGACATCGGCTCGATGGGCGACTTCCCGCTGCTGATCAACGCGGCCCGCGGCAAACAGCTGAACCGGCCGACGCGGCTGGTCTCGGTCACCGGCTACAACCTGCGCGGCGGCCTCAACACGGTGGTGACGGCACCGGATTCGAAGGCGGCATCGCTGAAGGATCTGCGCGGCAAGAAGGTGTCGACGAGTGTCGGTTCGGCGGCCGACGGCACGCTCGTACGGGCGCTGCAGCGGTCGGACATCGACCCGGAGAAGGACATCCGCAAGCTCAACCAGCAGCCTGCGGTGGGTGCCTCGGCACTGCAGGCGGGCAGCGTGGACGCGCTCTCGCAGTTCGTGGCGTGGCCGGGGCTGCTCGCGTTCCAGGGCAGGGCGAAGGCGCTGTACGACGGGGCGGAGCTGAACCTGCCGACGTTCCACGGGGTCACCGCGCGCGAGGACTTCGCGAAGAAGCGGCCCGCGCTGCTCGAGGACTTCCTGCGGGCGCAGGCCGACGCGACGGAGTATCTGCGCGCGCACCCGGTGGCGGCCGCGGAGTCGGTGGCGAAGGCGACCGGGCTGCCGGCCGAGGTGGTCTACCTCTACAACGGCGCCAACGGCATCGCCACCTTCGACCCGACGATCAAGCCGCGGCTGGTGGACGCCCTGAAGAAGGACGTGCCGGTGCTGAAGTCGGCGAAGCTGGTGGGCGACGTGGATGTGGACGCGTTCGTCGACGACCAGTATGTGAAGCGGGCGTACGGCGACGGCTACGCGAAGGCACTCGGCGCCACGTCCGCGGCCGCGAGAAGCGAGGTGTGGCTGACGGGCAAGACCGTCACGCAGTCCTTCAACTCCCCTGCGGAGCTGCTGCGTCATGTCTCCGCCCATCGGGACGCGGTCCGGGCGGCGTACGTCCCCGACGCCACCACCGGAACGCTCTGGTTCGCCGACAAGGCGGTGTGGGTGGCGGACGGCACGGCACTGCGGCCCTTCGTCGCGCCGTCCACGGCCGCCGCGTATGTCGCGGCGCACCCGAACGCCCGTACCGTTCCGTACGCCGATGCGCTGAAGCGGGCGTCGGCGTCATGAACACCGCATGGCCCCGGTACGCCCTGCGCGCCCTCTCGCTTGCCGCCGCGCTCGGCCTGTGGCAGCTGCTGACCGCGTTCGATGTGAATGTGTGGCTGCGTTTCGAGCAGTTCCCGACGGTTGTGGACGTCGCGCGAGAGTTCGGGGAGCGGATCGGCAGCGGCCCGTACTGGCAGGACCTGACCGACAGCCTCACCCGTATCGTCACCGGTTTCGCGCTGGCGGCGGTCGCGGGTGTGGCCATCGGCACGGCCGTCGCCCGCTCCCGCCTGGCGGCGGACCTGCTCGGCCCGGTCCTGGAGGTGCTGCGACCCATCCCGGCGATCGCCCTGGTGCCGGTGGCGATCCTGCTCTTCCCCAGCAATGAGCAGGGCATCGTCTTCATCACCTTCACCGCGGCGTTCTTCCCGGTCATGGTCTCGACCCGCCACGCGGTGCGCGCCCTGACCCCGGTCTGGGAGGAGGCGGTCCTCACGATGGGCGGCGGCAGGTGGCGTGTGCTGGGCTCGGTGGTCCTGCCGGGGGCGCTCCCCGGGATCCTCGGCGGGCTTTCGGTGGGCATCGGCGTCTCGTGGATCTGTGTGATCTCGGCGGAGATGATCTCCGGTGAGTACGGGGTGGGTTACCGCACCTGGCAGGACTACACGGTGGTCGACTATCCGGGCGTGTTCGTCGGCATGGCGACGATCGGCGTGCTGGGCTGGCTGACCTCGACGGCGGTGGAGCTGGCGGGGCGCCGGGTGACGCGGTGGCTCCCGCGGACGGAACACGCGGAGCCGGTGCCCAAGGTCCGGCGGGCCCGGGGGATTTCCCCCACCCCGCCCCTTCCCGGACATGTCAGCCCCGCCGGCGATTGAGGCGCGGGGTCCGGGGCGAAGCCCCGTGGCCCACCGCAGGCGCCCCCACCCGCACCCCTACTCCGCACGCACGCACGCACGCACGCACGTACAAGGAGGCGTAACCCATGACCACCCCCTCCCACACGCTCTCCCCCGCCACGAAAACCTCACCCCGCGGCGCCCGCCTCACACTCTCCCGCGTTGCCCTCGGCCGCCCCGGAGCCACCGTCCTCGACGGGCTCGATCTCGACATCGTGTCCGGGGAGATCCTGACCGTCGTCGGGCCCTCCGGCTGCGGGAAGTCCACCCTGCTGCGCACCCTCGCCGGGCTCCTCCCCGCGCGAGGCGGGAAGGTCGAACAGGACGGCGCCCCCATCACCGCCCCCCACGCCGAACGGGCTCTGGTCTTCCAGGAGGATGCGCTGCTCCCCTGGCGCACCGTCCGGTCCAATGTCGAACTGCCCCTCGCGATCAAGGGTGTTCCGCGTGCCGAGCGTCGCCGTCGCGCCGAGGCGTGGCTGGCGCGCGTCGGGCTGGACGGGCACGGGTCCAAGCTCGCGCACCGGATCTCCGGCGGGCAGCGGCAGCGCGTCCAGCTCGCGCGTGCCCTCGCCGCCGAGCCGCGGGCCGTGCTGATGGACGAGCCCTTCGGGGCGCTCGACGCGCAGACCCGGGCCGGGATGCAGCAGCTGCTCGTCGAGGTGCTGCGCGGCACCGGCGCCACCGTCGTCTTCGTCACGCACGACGTGGACGAGGCTCTCTTCCTCGGCGACCGCGTAGCCCTCCTCGGCACCGGCCGCGTCCTCGGCGTGCCGAAGCCGCGCGAGCGGGCCGCGCACTCCGACCCCTCCACCGTCGCGCTGCGCCGCGAGGTCCTTGAATCCCTCGGCAGCAACACCACCGACTGAAAGGCACGACCGTGCAGATTCCCGCTCTCTCCGACGCCGAGGAGCTCACCTGCGACGTCCTCGTCATCGGTGGCGGCACGGCCGGCACCATGGCGGCGCTCACCGCGGCCGAGCACGGCAGAGACGTCCTCCTGCTGGAGAAGGCGCATGTACGCCACTCCGGCGCCCTCGCCATGGGCATGGACGGTGTCAACAACGCCGTGATCCCCGGCCGCGCCGAACCCGACGACTACGTCGCCGAGATCACCCGCGCCAACGACGGCATCGTCGACCAGTCCACCGTCCGTCAGACGGCGACCCGCGGCTTCGGCATGGTCCAGCGACTCGAGTCGTACGGCGTGAAGTTCGAGAAGGACGAACACGGCGAGTACGCGGTCCGCCAGGTGCACCGCTCCGGGTCGTACGTACTGCCCATGCCCGAGGGCAAGGACGTCAAGAAGGTCCTCTACCGGCAGCTGCGCCGCCGCGAGATGCGCGAACGCATCCGGATCGAGAACCGGGTGATGCCGGTACGGGTCCTCACCGCCGGGGGAAAGGCCGTCGGAGCCGCCGGCTTCAACACCCGTACGGGCGAGTTCGTGAAGGTACGAGCGGGCGCGGTGATTCTCGCCACCGGCGCCTGCGGCCGTCTCGGACTCCCCGCCTCCGGCTATCTCTACGGCACGTACGAGAACCCCACCAACGCCGGTGACGGTTACGCCATGGCCTACCACGCGGGCGCCGAGCTCACCGGCATCGAGTGCTTCCAGATCAACCCGCTGATCAAGGACTACAACGGCCCGGCCTGCGCCTACGTCGCCAATCCCTTCGGTGGCTACCAGGTCAACCGGCACGGCGAGCGCTTCGTCGACTCCGACTACTGGTCGGGCCAGATGATGGCCGAGTTCGCGAACGAACTCGCCTCCGACCGCGGCCCGGTCTACCTCAAGCTCAGCCACCTTCCCGAGGAGTCCATCAGCGCGCTCGAAGGCATCCTGCACTCCACCGAACGCCCCACCCGCGGCACCTTCCACGCGAACCGCGGCCACGACTACCGCACCCACGACGTCGAGATGCACATCTCGGAGATCGGCCTGTGCGGCGGCCACTCGGCCTCGGGCGTACGCGTCGACGACCACGCCCGCACCACCGTGCCCGGTCTGTACGCCGCCGGTGATCTGGCCTGCGTCCCGCACAACTACATGATCGGCGCCTTTGTCTTCGGCGATCTGGCGGGCGCCGACGCGTCCCAGTACCGGGCTTACGAGGGCGAGTTGCCCGCAGACCAGCTGCGCGACGCCCACGAACTGATCTACCGGCCGCTGCGCAACCCGGAAGGACCGCCCCAGCCGCAGGTCGAGTACAAACTCCGCCGCTTCGTGAACGACTACGTCGCCCCGCCCAAGTCCGGCGCCCGGCTCTCCCTCGCCGTGGACCACTTCGAGCGGATGCGCGGCGAGATCGCGGAGATGGGTGCCGAGACCCCGCACGAGCTGATGCGCTGCGCCGAGGTCACCTTCATCCGCGACTGCGCCGAGATGGCGGCCCGCTCCTCCCTCGCCCGTACGGAGTCCCGCTGGGGCCTCTACCACGAACGTACGGACCATCCGCAGCGCGACGACGAGGACTGGCTGCACCACCTGGACCTGCGCAAATCCTCTTCCGGGACGATGGAGTTCACGGCGCGGCCGGTTGCGCCCTACCTCGTCCCCATCGAGGAGTACGCCCCCACCGGCGGTGCATCACGCCACCTCGGCGAGGTCCAGGCGGAACAGGTCGCCACGGCGGGCCCCCGGGACATCGCGCCGGTCGGCTCCGGCGTCCGCGCCCCGGTCCGGCAGGACGCCGTCGACGCCTCCCACTCGCCCCGGATCCTGGAGCTTCTCGGCCTCGCCGAGGAGGAGCCCGAACTCCCCCAGCTGCGTCCCTTCCTGACCGACCCGGACCCTGCCGTGCGCCGCGCCGCGATCGCCGCACTCACCGAGACCGTCCCGCCGGGTACCGGCCCGGCGCTCGCCGCGACACTCGCGGACTCGGACCCCGGCGTCCGCACCGCCGCCGCGGCATCCCTGCGCGAGCTCGTCGAAGTCCTGCCCCCGGAGCCCGACTTGTCCCGGAGCCTCACCGGGGCGCTCGGCAACGACGACCCTCAGGTCCGGGCCGCCGCGCTCGATGTGCTGCGCGCGCTGCGCCTGGGCGACGCCGCCTCCTATGCCCGTACGCTCGACGACCCGGACATCGAGGTGCGCATCGAGGCCGTACGCGCTCTGGTGTCGGTGGACGCCCTCGATGTCGTCGCCCGCGCCACCACCGACCCCGCCCGCGAGGTCCGCGTCGCCGTGGCGCGCAGCCTGAACGACCCGGAGGCCCTGGAGCCCCTGGTCCAGGACCCGGACATCCTCGTCCGCGCGGCGGCACTCGCCGCGCTCGCCACCGCCGGCTGCCCCGCGCCGTACGCCGTCGCGGCCGTCACCGCGCTGGCCGGCCCGTCCTGGCAGGTCCGCGCGGGAGCCGCCACCGCGCTGGGCGCGGCGGATCCGGAAGTGGCCGTGCCCGCCCTGGCCAAGGCCGTCGGCGACCCGAACGCCGATGTCCGGAAGCAGGCCGTGCTGGCCCTGCTCAAGCACTCCGCCCGCGAGGACGCCCGCGCCGCACTCGCCACCGCGGTCACCGACCCGGACGCGGACGTCCGCGCCTACGCCTCCCGGGCGGTCACTCCGGCCTGAGCGGCGGCAGCCCCATCGCATTGGGGAACGGCACCCCTCCCGCCTCGACGATCCGCCGGGCGAGCGGACGCAGGCACCCGGCCAGCCGGGCCGTCCCGTCCGCTCCCAGCGCGTCGGTGAGCGGGCGGGCGAGCCGATCGGTGGCCGCCTCGATCGCATCCCGCTCGAGGCGGCCCTGGGCAGTGAGCGTACCGTCGGGCGCGAGTACGCCACGGTCGCGGAGCCGTACCTCCGCTGTCTGCCACTCGGCCTCTGCCCAGCCGCGATTGAGGCGTTGCTCGGGCGGGGCGAGGCCCAGCGCCACCGTGATCACATTGGCCTCGCAGCCGTCCACCCCGGCGGTCACCAGGGCGGCGACATGACCGTCACCGCGGAATTCCCGCAACGCGGTGGCGGCCCACCACAGCGCCAGATGGGGCTGCTCGGGCACGGGCAGCGCGGCGTGCGCGGAGAACAGGACCCGCCCGGCGGCGGGCAGGGCCTCGACCGCCCGGCACGCGAGGTTCGCGGCTTCGGCCACCTGGGGACTGTCCGCGAGTTCCCCGAGCAGTCGGCGCAGAGCCTGGTCGGCCACCTCGAGCCGGGCGGCCAGGACTGCCTCGGGCGCGCAGCGGTGCCAGGCATCCGGGAGAGCGCGGGCGACCCTGGCCGGCGCGAAGTTGTAGAAGGCCGCCGTCACCACGTCCGGGGACACCGCGCCGAGCGCGGCCGCCCGGGAGGCGAAGTACCCCATCCAGAAGCCGTTGAGCCCGTCCCCGGCGGCCGAATAGACGGGCCCCGTCTCCGGCGCGAAGTAGACGGGCGCGTGAATGCACTCCAGCAACTGCCAGATGTCGTCCATGGCCGCCGACGCTAGCCCACACGCTGGGCGCGTCAACGCGACGTGACGCCTTCATCCGTGCGCAGGAGCCTGATCTACTTCCCCCAGGTTGCACGGGACAGGCCCGCGAGACTCCCGTCCCATGGGAACACCAATATGCGGCAGCCCCGGGGCCCCGGAGCCCAGCTGGCCCACCCCGCCCCTGAACGGCTGGACCGCCGATGACCTGGACCGGCTTCCGAATCTGCCTCCGCATACGGAACTCATCGACACGAGCCTCGTCTTCCCGACTCCGCAGACCCTCTTTCATGAGCGCGCGATCGGCTTCTTCAGCAGGCAACTGGAGTCGGTCTCGCCGCAGGATCTGGAAGTCTTCGCGCGATTCACTATCGACATCGACCGCTGGAACCGCCCAGAGCCCGACGTGATCGTCGTGCGCGGGGATGTCGTCCAGGACCCGGAGCAGACCCGATTGCCCGCCGATTCCGTGGTGCTGGCCATCGAGGTCGTCTCCACCGACTCTGTGACCCGCGACCGCGAGACGAAGCCGGTGAAGTACGCACGGGCCGAGATCCCGCACTACTGGCGGGTGGAGGACGTGGACGGCCGGGCTGTGGTCCATGTCTTCGAGCTGGAGCCGGCCACGGGGGCGTACACCAGCACCGGCATCTTCCACGACCGGATGAAGGTCTCCGTCCCCTTCCCCGTTGACCTCGACCTCGCTCAGATCAAGCCCCGTCGAAGCAGGGCCGCCGAAGAGTAGCCGGTCGGTGGTGTGCGAGGGCTCCGCACGCCACCGAGACGACGGGGCATGTCGTGAACGACGCCGTGCGGGGGCCCTCAGGTCCCCCTGTGGGTCAGGGCTTGGACGTGTACGTCACGAAAGCCGCCCACTGGGCTGCGGTGAACGCGAGCCGGGGGCCCTGGGTGTTCTTGGAGTCGCGGACGTGGACCGTGCCGGGGGTGGTCGCGACCTCGACGCAATCGTTGCCGTTACTGCTGTCGCTGTAGCTGCTCTTGAACCAGTCCAGCCCGGTGCCGTCCACAGCGGAGGGCTTGTCGGTCATGTGTCTCCCAGCGCTTTCTCGATGAAGGCCAGTGACTCCCGTGGGGTGAGAGCCTGGGCCCGGATGATCCCATACCGCAACTCAAGGATCCGGAGCTCTTTCGGATCGGAGATCGGACGGCTGGTGAGCTGGCCTTCGTCGTGGCCCATCGCCGAACCGTCCTTGAACTTCAGCACCTGGATCCGACCGCCCATTCCGGCGTGGTCGTCACGGTCGGTCGGCATCACCTGGATCTCGACGTTCCGCAACTGGCCTACCTCCAACAGGCGTTCGAGCTGCTTGCGCAGGACCATTCTGCCTCCGATCGGGCGGCGGAGGGTCACCTCTTCTTGGACGAATGTGAGCGCGGGAGCTGGGGACCGGTCGAAGATCGGCCGTCGAGCCATACGCGCAGCCACCATTCGCTCCACCTCGTCCTTCGAGTACGCGGGCCGCCACGTCTCAATCAGTGCCCGCGCGTACTCCTCGGTCTGGAGTAGGCCGTGCAGGTTGTGGTTGCCGTACGCTCCGACCTCGACCGCCTGCGCCTCCAGCTTCGCCAGGTCCCGGACCTTCTTCGGGTATCGCGCCTCCGCGATGTCCTTCTTCATCGCGGCGATCTTTCCGCCCGCGCCCAGGACTTCGTCCGCCTTCTCCAGAAACTCGGGCCTCGGGATGCGCTTCCCGGCCTCCACCTTGTAGATCAAGTTCTCGCCGTACCCGATTGCCGCCCCGAACTCGGCCGGCCGTAGCCCCGCGGACTCCCGCCAGAGTCTGATCTGGTGACCCAGTGCCGCCACGACCGCGCTGGACTCATCGTCCGGGTCAACATCCCAGCCGGGTTCGTCCGCCCCGTCCGCGTACCCCGTACCGTCACCGCCCACGTCCATGCGCGCCCACCTCCCAGGTGCCTGTCCCCAACGCCGCCCACGGCCGGAATGTCACGGTGGACAGCCTGTACAGGCCTGGACAGCCCCCTGACAGTCACCATACGCATCGGCGTCATCACTGTTCAGGCTACTCACGCACGGCCACGCTGAGTTACGTGAACCCAGAAATCACCCAAGCCGGCACCACCGTCCGCCAGTTCAGCGTGCAGCTTTCCGCCACCCGCAGAGGCGCCCGTCTCGCCCGTCTGCTGGTGACCGAGCAACTCCGCTCCTGGGGAGTGCCGTTCGAGGCGACGGCCCACGTCGTCGCCGAACTCGCCACCAACGCCGCGCATCACGGCCGCGTACCGGGACGGGACTTCCGCCTCGCCCTCACCGCCGCCGAGGGCACTCTCCGTATCGAGGTGACCGACACCCGCGGTGACCGTCTCCCCGTCGCCCGGCAACCCGGTGACGACGAGTCCGGACGCGGCCTCATCCTCGTCGACGCCTTCGCCGACCGGTGGGGCGTCACCCCGGGCCCCGCGCCCTGCAAAACCGTGTGGGCCGAGTTTGATCTCGCGCCCCGACCTGGCCCCCACCGGATTGCGCGGGGCGGTTCCGACGCTGGTCGGACGGGTGCGTGACAGCATTCCAGCACTTCTCAGACGTCGTCCATGGCCGCCGACGCCATCCCACCCCTGGGGCCCGAACGCCAACATCGGCCAGGTGCGCTATATCGATTTCTGCATACTCTCGTCCGTGAGCAAACCTTGGCAGATTGAGGTCGAGCCGGAGGTCCGGCGCGCTTCACCATGGACGGCAACGCCGTGCGCATCACGTACTGGCTCGCCCCCGATCAGCGCATCGTGCTGCTGACCGTGTTCCGCAAGACCAGACAGCGCGAGGCCGCTGAGGTGGAGCGTGCCCAGAAGGCCCAGAAGGTGTGCCAGGCGGACCACGGCCCCGCCGAGCACAGCTACGACCGGATCAAGGAGGAGAGCCCATGAACCACTCCCAGTGGAAGACCCGCCGGACCAGGAAGCTCCTGGGCGAGACGGTCAAGGAATCCCCGGCCTACATCGAGGTCGGGTACGCGTTCGCACTCGGCGAGGCCGTCTACGACCGCAGAACCGAACTCGGGCTGTCACAGACTGAACTGGCTCGGCGGGCCGAGATGACGCAGCCGCAGATCTCCAACATCGAGGGCGGCGACTCCGTACCGACCCTGCCTCTGCTGACTCGCCTGGCCAAAGCCCTGGACGCGTCGCTGACGATCGACCTGGACGGCAACACCTCGGCGTTTGCCTTCATCGCGCACGACAGCCACCAGCCTGATGATGCATCGCCAGATGGGCGTTCCTCGGCGGCTTGACGCGACCGCGCCTGCCTGGCCGCCGAGCCGGGCCGCTGTCGCGGCTGCGCGAGACCCGGCGCGCTCGTCGCGGCATGAAGAAGCGCTCGCCGTGGCGTCGTTGAAACGAAGACACCACGGCGAGCGCCAGAGCAGGCCCCGGACCGCTACCGCACGAACACGCTCGCCTGGCTCGCCAGGTCCAGGAAGTACTGCGGCGCCACACCGAGCACCAGCGTCACCGCCACACCCACGCCGATCGTCGTCATCGTCAGCGGCGACGGCACGGCGACCGTGGGGCCGTCCGCCTTCGGCTCGCTGAAGAACATCAGCACGATGACCCGGATGTAGAAGAACGCGGCGATCGCGGACGAGATCACACCGATCACGACCAGTGCACCCGCGCCGCCCTCCGCCGCCGCCTTGAAGACCGCGAACTTTCCGGTGAAGCCGGAGGTCAGCGGAATGCCGGCGAAGGCGAGCAGGAACACCGCGAAGACCGCGGCGACCAGCGGTGAACGCCGCCCGAGCCCCGCCCACTTGGACAGATGTGTCGCCTCGCCGCCCGCGTCCCGCACCAGCGTGACCACCGCGAACGCGCCGATCGTCACAAAGGAGTACGCGCCCAGGTAGAAGAGGACGGACGAGATACCGTCGGGCGTCGTCGCGATGACACCGGCGAGGATGAATCCGGCGTGCGCGATCGAGGAGTACGCGAGCAGCCGCTTGATGTCGGTCTGCGTGATCGCGACGATCGCACCGCCCAGCATGGTGACGATCGCGATGGCCCACATGACCGGCCGCCAGTCCCAGCTCAGCCCCGGCAGCACGACGTACAGCAGCCGCAGCAGCGCGCCGAACGCGGCGACCTTGGTGGCCGCGGCCATGAAACCGGTGACCGGAGTCGGCGCGCCCTGGTAGACGTCCGGCGTCCACATGTGGAACGGCACGGCGCCGACCTTGAAGAGCAGCCCCGCCAGGATCATCGCGCCGCCGATCAGCAGCAGCGCGTCGTTCCCCATGGTGTCGGCGAGCGCCGGGTCGATGGTGCGGACGCTGCCGTCGACGACGTCCGCGATCTTCGCGTACGAGACGGAGCCGGCGTACCCGTACAGCAGCGCGATACCGAACAGCAGGAAGGCCGACGAGAAGGCGCCGAGCAGGAAGTACTTCACCGCGGCCTCCTGCGACATCAGCCGCTTGCGGCGGGCGACGGCGCACAGGAGGTAGAGCGGGAGCGAGAAGACTTCCAGTGCCACGAAGAGCGTCAGCAGATCGTTGGCGGCCGGGAAGACCAGCATGCCGGTGATCGCGAAGAGCGCCAGCGGGAAGACCTCGGTGGTGGTGAACCCGGCCTTGACCGCGGCCTTTTCGCTGTCGCTGCCGGGCACGGACGCGGCCTGCGCGGCGAACGAGTCGATGCGGTTGCCGTGTGCCTCCGGGTCGAGGCGGCGCTCCGCGAAGGTGAAGACGGCGACCAGCGACGCCAGCAGGATCGTGCCCTGCAGGAAGAGGGCCGGACCGTCGACCGCAATCGCGCCCATCGCCGCGATATGCGCCTTTGTGGTGCCGTATCCGCCGGCCGCGAGCCCGACGACCGCGGCGAAAGCGGCGATCAGGGCGAGGACGGTGAGGAACACCTGCACGTGGTAGCGGGCCTTGCGCGGGACGAAGGCCTCCACGAGCACACCCACGACGGCGGCGCCGACGACGATCAGCGCGGGTGCCAGTTGGGCGTACTCGACACTCGGGGCCGGGATCTTGTCGATCGGCTCGGCCGCCGTCGTCCACAGGCTGTGGACAACTGTAGTGCTCACTTGGCCGCCTCCACCTCGGGCTGGGGGTCCTTCTTCTGTACATCGGACATCGTGTGCTCCACCGCCGGGTTGACGATGTCCGTCAGCGGCTTCGGGAAGACGCCGAGGAAGAGCAGCAGTGCGATCAGCGGCGTGACCACCACCAGCTCACGGGCCCTGAGGTCCGGCATCTTCGACACCTCGGCCTTCACCGGGCCCGTCATCGTCCGCTGGTAGAGGACGAGGGTGTAGAGCGCGGCGAGCACGATGCCGATCGTGGCGACGATCCCGGCCACCGGGTAGCGCGAGAACGTGCCGACGAGAACCAGGAACTCACTCACGAACGGCGCGAGACCCGGTAGGGAGAGCGTCGCCAGACCGCCGATCAGGAAGGTGCCGGCGAGCACCGGGGCGACCTTCTGCACTCCGCCGTAGTCCGCGATGAGCCGCGAGCCGCGCCGGGAGATGAGGAAGCCGGCCACCAGCATCAGCGCGGCGGTCGAGATCCCGTGGTTGACCATGTAGAGCGTCGCGCCCGACTGGCCCTGGGTGGTCATCGCGAAGATGCCCAGGATGATGAAGCCGAAGTGCGAGATCGAGGCGTAGGCGACCAGCCGCTTGATATCGCGCTGGCCGACCGCGAGCAGCGCTCCGTAGACGATGCTGATCAGCGCGAGCACCAGGATCACCGGCGTGGCCCACTTGGACGCCTCCGGGAACAGCTGGAGGCAGAAGCGCAGCATCGCGAAGGTGCCGACCTTGTCGACGACCGCGGTGATCAGTACCGCGACCGGCGCGGTCGCCTCGCCCATGGCGTTGGGCAGCCAGGTGTGCAGCGGCCACAGCGGCGCCTTGATCGCGAAGGCGAAGAAGAAGCCGAGGAAGAGCAGCCGCTCCGTGTTGGTCGACATGTCCAGCGTGCCGTTCGCCCGCGCCGCGGCGATCTCGCTGAGCGAGAAGCTACCGGCGACGACATTGAGCCCGATGACCGCGGCCAGCATGATCAGGCCGCCGACCAGGTTGTAGAGCAGGAACTTCACGGCCGCGTACGACCGTTGGGTCGCCGCCGCCTCGTCGCCGCCCGCGTGCGCCCCGTCCCCGAAGCCGCCGATGAGGAAGTACATCGGGATGAGCATGGCTTCGAACAGGATGTAGAAGAGGAAGACGTCGGTGGCCTCGAAGGAGAGGATCACCATCGCCTCGACGGCGAGGATCATCGCGAAGAAGCCCTGGGTCGGGCGCCAGCGCGAACTCTTTGTCTCCAGGGGGTCGGCATCGTGCCATCCCGCCAGGATCACAAAGGGGATCAGCAGCGCGGTCAGCGCCAGGAGCGCCACCCCGATGCCGTCCACGCCCAGTTCGTACCGGACTCCGAAGTCCTTGATCCAGGTGTGGGATTCGGTGAGCTGATAGCGGGCGCCGCCGGGCTCGAAACGTACGAGCACGACCGCGGCCAGTACGAGCGTGGCGAGCGAGAAGAGCAGCGCCAGCCACTTGGCGGCGTTGCGCCTCGCGGCCGGCACGGCGGCGGTGGCGATGGCGCCGATCGCCGGGATCGCCGCCGTGGCCGTCAGGATCGGGAAGGACATCTCAGACCGCCCTCATCAGCAGGGTCGCGGCGATGACGATCGCAGTACCGCCGAACATCGAGATCGCATAGGAGCGGGCGTAGCCGTTCTGCAGCTTGCGCAGCCGGCCCGAAAGGCCGCCGAACGAAGCGGCCGTGCCATTGACCACGCCGTCGACCAGGGTGTGGTCGACGTAGACCAGGGAGCGGGTGAGGTGTTCGCCACCGCGGACCAGGACCACATGGTTGAAGTCGTCCTGGAGGAGATCGCGGCGGGCGGCCCGGGTGAGCAGCGAGCCGCGCGGCGCGAGCACCGGCACCGGCTTGCGTCCGTACATCCCCCAGGCGATGGCGACGCCGATGACCAGGCAGACCATGGTCGCTCCGGTGATCGTGGCCACGCTCAGCGGCGAGTCTCCGTGCGCGTGCCCGGTGACGGGCTCCAGCCACTTCAGGAACCTGTCGCCGATGCTGAAGAATCCGCCGGCGAAGACCGATCCGAAGGCCAGGACGATCATGGGGATGGTCATCGACTTCGGGGACTCGTGCGGATGCGGTTCATTGCCTTCCGCGTCGGGCTGCCAGCGCTTCTCACCGAAGAAGGTAAGCAGCATCACGCGGGTCATGTAGAACGCGGTGATGGCCGCGCCCAGCAGGGCCACGCCACCGAGGATCCAGCCCTCCGTGCCGCCCTTGGCGAAGGCCGCCTCGATGATCTTGTCCTTGGAGAAGAAGCCGGAGAGGCCCGGGAAGCCGATGATGGCCAGGTAGCCGAGACCGAAGGTGACATACGTGATCGGCATGTACTTCCGCAGGCCGCCGTACTTGCGCATGTCGACCTCGTCGTTCATGCCGTGCATGACCGATCCGGCGCCGAGGAAGAGCCCGGCCTTGAAGAAGCCGTGCGTCACCAGGTGCATGATCGCGAAGACGTAGCCGATCGGACCGAGGCCCGCCGCCAGGATCATGTAGCCGATCTGCGACATCGTCGAACCGGCCAGCGCCTTCTTGATGTCGTCCTTCGCGCAACCGACGATCGCACCGAAGAGGAGCGTCACCGCGCCGACGGCCACGACCGCCAACTGTGCGTCCGGCGCAGCGTTGAAGATCGCGCCGGACCGGGTGATGAGGTACACGCCGGCGGTCACCATGGTCGCCGCGTGGATCAGGGCCGAGACCGGAGTCGGGCCCTCCATCGCGTCGCCGAGCCAGGACTGCAGCGGCACCTGGGCGGACTTGCCGCATGCCGCGAGCAGCAGCAGCAGGCCGATGGCCGTCAGCTTGCCCTCGCTCGTCTCACCGGTCGACTGCAGCACGGGCCCGAAGGCGAAGGTCCCGAAGGTGGTGAACATCAGCATGATCGCGATCGACAGACCCATATCGCCGACGCGGTTGACGAGGAATGCCTTCTTCGCCGCGGTCGCCGCGCTGGGCTTGTGCTGCCAGAAGCCGATCAGCAGATACGAGGCGAGACCGACGCCTTCCCAGCCGACGTACAGCAGAAGGTAGTTGTCGGCGACGACGAGCAGCAGCATCGCCGCGAGGAAGAGGTTCAGATAGCCGAAGAAGCGGCGTCGCCGTTCGTCGTGCTCCATGTACCCGATGGAGTAGATGTGGATCAGCGAACCCACACCGGTGATCAGCAGGACGAATGTCATCGACAGCTGGTCGAGCTGGAAGGCGACGTCCGCCTGGAAGTCCCCCACCGAGATCCAGCTGAACAGCGTGCTGTGCAGGGTGCGTTCCTCCGCGCCCTTGCCCAGCATGTTGACGAAGAGCACCGCGCCGATCACGAACGAAACGGCCGCGAACAGCGTGCCGATCCAGTGGCCGCTGCGGTCGAGCCGCCGCCCGCCGCACAGCAGGACCGCCGCTCCGAGCAAGGGCGCCGCGACGAGCAGCGCAATCAGGTTCTCCACGATTCAGCGACCCCTTACAGCTTCATCAGGCTGGCGTCGTCGACCGAGGCCGAGTGGCGGGAACGGAACAGCGACACGATGATCGCGAGCCCGACCACGACCTCCGCGGCGGCGACGACCATCGTGAAGAAGGCGATGATCTGGCCGTCGAGATTGCCGTGCATCCGGGAGAAGGCGACGAACGCGAGGTTGCAGGCGTTGAGCATCAGCTCGACGCACATGAAGACGACAATCGCGTTCCGCCGGATCAGCACCCCGGCGGCGCCGATGGTGAACAACAGCGCCGCGAGATACAGATAGTTGACGGGATTCACTTCGCGACCTCCCCTTTGCGCGATGGCTGCGATTCCTGCGACTCCCGGTCACGCCCGAGCCGCTCCTCGGAGCGCTGCTCCAGCGCCTTGAGGTCGTTCAGCGCGTCGCTCGACACATCGCGGATCTGGCCGCGCTCCCGCAGTGTCTTGCTGACGGTGAGCGCCGACGTGGTGCCGTCCGGCAGCAGACCGGGGATGTCCACGGCGTTGTGCCGGGCGTAGACACCGGGCGCGGGCAGCGGCGGCAGTTGCTTCCCGTGTACGCGCTCCTCGGACATCTCGCGCTGCGTCTTGGCGCGCTCGGTGCGCTCCCGGTGCGTGAGCACCATCGCTCCGACGGCCGCCGTGATCAGCAGCGCGCCGGTGATCTCGAAGGCGAAGACGTACTTGGTGAAGATGAGCCGGGCCAGTCCCTCGACATTGCCGCCGTGTGCGCTGTTGGCCGCGCCGAGACCGTTGAAGGTCTTCAGCGAGGCATTGGCGATTCCGGCGATCAGCAGTACGCCGAAGCCGAGCCCGCAGGCGGCGGCCCACCAGCGCTGGCCCTTCAGCGTCTCCTTGAGCGAGTCGGCCGCGGTGACACCGACCAGCATGACGACGAAGAGGAAGAGCATCATGATCGCGCCGGTGTAGACGATGATCTGGACGACACCGAGGAAGTACGCGCCGTTGGCGAGGTAGAAGACCGCCAGAATGATCATGGTTCCGGCGAGACTCAGCGCGCTGTGCACGGCCCGCTTCATCAGGATCGTGCCGAACGCCCCGATAACGGCGATGGTGCCGAGGACCCAGAACTGAAAGGCCTCACCCGTCGATGTGGTGGAGGCGGCAAGCGTGTTCATACGTCCACCTCCTCGTGCTTCTCCTCCTTGGAGGCTGCGACCTGCTGGACCGTGCCGGGGGCGGCCTCCGTGACCAGGCCCCGGTAGTAGTCCTGCTCGTCCGTGCCCGGGAAGATCGAGTGCGGGGAGTCGACCATGCCCTCCTCGAGTCCGGCGAGCAGCTGCTCCTTCGTGTAGATGAGGTTCTCGCGGCTGCTGTCGGCCAGTTCGAACTCGTTCGTCATCGTCAGCGCCCGGGTCGGGCAGGCCTCGATGCACAGTCCGCACAGGATGCAGCGGGCGTAGTTGATCTGGTAGACGCGGCCGTAGCGCTCACCCGGGGAGTAGCGCTCCTCGTCGGTGTTGTCCGCGCCCTCCACATAGATCGCGTCCGCCGGGCAGGCCCAGGCGCACAGCTCGCATCCGATGCACTTCTCGAGCCCGTCGGGATGGCGGTTGAGCTGGTGCCTGCCGTGGAAGCGCGGCGCCGTGACCTTCTGCTCCTCCGGGTACTGCTCGGTCAGCCGCTTCTTGAACATGGCCTTGAAGGTCACGCCGAAGCCGGCAACCGGATTCTGGAACTTGTCCTCGGATTCCTCAGACACCGTCAGCCTCCTTTCCGTCACTCGCCCCGGGGGTTCGGGGGTCCCCGGAAATGTCGCTGCCGGTGCCACCACTGACAATCAACTCGCGCTCATGGCGCGGGCGTCGGCGGGGCACGGGCGGCAGGGTCTGTCCCGGCAGTGGCGGTACGGGGAAACCGCCCGCCATCGGGTCGAAGGCCGGCGGCTCGCCCTTGGCGGCCTCCGCCTCCTTCTCCTTCTTGCCGCGGAACATGTCTGCGACGAAGGAGAGCAGCAGCACCGCGATCACCGCGCCGCCGACGTACAGCACGATCTGCTGGAAGTCGTAGTTCTCGTTCCGCAGCGCCCGTACGGTCGCCACCAGCATCAGCCAGACCACCGATACCGGGATCAGGACCTTCCAGCCGAGCTTCATCAGCTGGTCGTAGCGGACCCGGGGCAGCGTGCCGCGCAGCCAGATGAAGAAGAACAGCAGCAGCTGGACCTTGATGACGAACCAGAGCATCGGCCACCAGCCGTGGTTCGCGCCCTCCCAGAAGGTGGAGACCGGGTACGGAGCCCGCCAGCCGCCCAGGAAGAGGGTGGCCGAGACCGCCGAGACGGTGACCATGTTGACGTACTCGGCCAGCATGAACATCGCGAACTTGATCGAGCTGTACTCGGTGTTGAAGCCGCCGACGAGGTCGCCCTCGGACTCCGGCATGTCGAAGGGGGCGCGGTTGGTCTCGGCCACCATCGTGACGATGTAGATGATGAAGGAGACCGGCAGCAGGATGATGTACCAGCGGTCCGCCTGCGCCTCGACGATCTTCGAGGTCGACATCGACCCGGAGTAGAGGAAGACGGAGGCGAAGGCCGCGCCCATGGCGATCTCGTACGAGATCATCTGCGCGCAGGAACGGAGTCCGCCGAGCAGCGGATACGTCGAGCCCGACGACCAGCCGGCGAGGACGATGCCGTAGATGCCGACCGAGGCGACCGCGAGGATGTAGAGCATCGCGATCGGCAGGTCGGTGAGTTGCATCGTGGTGCGGTGGCCGAAGATCGAGATCTCGTTGCCCGCCGGGCCGAAGGGGATCACGGCGATCGCCATGAAGGCCGGGATCGCGGCGACGATCGGCGCGAGGACATAGACGACCTTGTCCGCGCGCTTGACGATGACGTCTTCCTTCAGCATCAGCTTGATGCCGTCGGCGAGGGACTGGAGCATGCCCCAGGGCCCGTGCCGGTTGGGGCCGATGCGCAGCTGCATCCAGGCGACGACCTTGCGCTCCCACACGATGGAGAAGAGCACGGTGATCATCAGGAAGGCGAAGCAGAACACTGCCTTGATGACGACGAGCCACCAGGGATCGCGCCCGAACATCGACAGGTCCTCGGCCGCGAGGACGCTCCGCTGGGCTTCCGCGATATGGGCGAGGGCAGTCACGCTCGCACCTCCGTTGCGGGGACGGCCAGGGCTGCGCCCGGCCTGACGACGTGGGTACGGGGCCGGGCGACCGCGTTGCGCGGCCCGCGGCCCGCGACCGCGGTGAGGGCGGTCATGACTGGACCTCCGCTGCGTCGGTAGCGGCGGCCGCCGGGCCGATGCGGACGAGCTGTCCGGGGACAGCGCCGGTGTCCGAAATGACGCCGCCGCCCACCGAGTTCAGTGGCAGCCACACCACCCGGTCGGGCATCTCGCTCACCTGGAGCGGGAGCCGGACCGAGCCGGCCGGGCCGCTGACGGCCAGGACGTCGCCGTCCTTGACACCCGTCTCGGCCGCGGTCGTCGCGGAAAGCCGGGCGACCGCCGCATGGCGAGTACCCGCCAGCGCCTCGTCGCCCTGCTGCAGCAGACCCTGGTCGAGCAGCAGCCGGTGTCCCGCGAGGACCGCCTCGCCCTCGCCGGGCCGGGGCAGGGACTGCGCGGGCTCCGACGGTTCGGTGGCCCGGGGGCCCTCCCAGCCGCCGAGCCGGTCCAGCTCCCTGCGTACGGACTTGAGGTCCGGCAGGCCGAAGCTGACGTCGAGCGCGTCCGCGAGCATGTGCAGCACCCTCGCGTCGCTCGGCGCCAGTCGGCGCGTCATCTGCTCCGGCTTGAGCGAGGCCTCGAACAGCCTCGCCCGGCCTTCCCAGTTGAGGAACGTGCCCGGCTTCTCGGCGACGGCCGCGACCGGGAAGACCACGTCCGCGCGCTCGGTGACCTCGCTCGGCCTCAGCTCCAGAGAGACCAGGAACCCGACCGCGTCGAGTGCTTCCCGCGCGCGCGCCGGGTCGGGCAGGTCCGCGATCTCGACGCCCGCCACCAGCAGCGCGCCCAGTTCACCGGTGGCCGCGGCCTCGACGATCTGGCCGGTGTCGCGGCCGTAGCGGTGCGGGAGTTCGCGTACGCGCCAGGCCGCCGCGGTTTCCTCACGGGCCCGCGGGTCGGTGGCCGGGCGGCCGCCGGGCAGCAGCGAGGGGATCGCGCCCGCCTCGATGGCGCCGCGCTCACCCGCCCTGCGCGGGATCCACACCAGCTGGGCACCGGTCGCGGTGGCGGCCCGTACGGCGGCGGTGAGTCCGCCGGGCACCGCCGCGAGCCGCTCGCCGACCACGATCACCGCGCCTTCGGAGCGCAGCGCCTCGGCCGCCTCGGCCCCATCGCCCTCCAGACCGGTGCCGGCCGCCAGCGCGTCCAGCCACTCGGTCTCGGTGCCGGGGGCGGCGGCCAGCAGCGTGCCGCCCGCCTTCTCCAGACCCCGGGTGGCGTGTGTGGCCAGCGCGAAGGTGCGCTGGCCGTGCCCGCGATGCGCCTTGCGCAGTCGCAGGAAGACTCCGGGCGCCTCTTCCTCGGACTCGAACCCGGCCAGCAGTACGGCCGGGGCCTTCTCCAGGGAGGTGTAGGTGATGCCGCTGCCGTCCAGATCGCGGCCCCGCCCGGCAACGCGGGCGGCCAGGAAGTCGGCCTCCTCGCTGCTGTGCACGCGCGCCCGGAAGTCGACGTCGTTGGTGTCGAGGGCGACCCGCGCGAACTTGGCGTACGCATAGGCGTCCTCGACGGTGAGCCTGCCGCCCACGAGGACACCGGCCCGGCCACGGGCCGCGCTCAGCCCGCGGGCCGCCGCCTCCAGCGCCTCGGGCCAGCTCGCCGGCTCAAGGACGCCTTCGTCATTGCGTACGAGGGGGTTCGTGAGCCGGTCCGGCTTCTGCGCGTAACGGAAGCCGAAGCGCCCCTTGTCACAGAGCCATTCCTCGTTGACCTCGGGGTCCTCCGCCGCGAGGCGCCGCATGACCTTGCCGCGCCGGTGGTCGGTGCGGGTCGCGCAGCCGCCGGCGCAGTGCTCGCACACGCTCGGCGAGGAGACCAGGTCGAAGGGGCGGGAGCGGAACCGGTACGCCGCCGAGGTCAGCGCGCCCACCGGGCAGATCTGAATGGTGTTGCCGGAGAAGTACGACTCGAAGGGGTCGCCCTCACCCGTGCCGACCTGCTGGAGCGCGCCCCGCTCGAGCATTTCGATCATCGGGTCGCCCGCGATCTGGTTGGAGAAGCGGGTGCAGCGGGCGCAGAGCACGCACCGCTCACGGTCGAGCAGCACCTGTGTGGAGATCGGCACGGGCTTCTCGTACGTGCGCTTGCGGCCTTCGAAGCGGGTGTCCGGGTCGCCGACCTGCATGGCCTGGTTCTGCAGGGGGCATTCGCCGCCCTTGTCGCAGACCGGGCAGTCCAGCGGGTGGTTGATCAGCAGCAGCTCCATCACACCGCGCTGGGCCTTCTCGGCGACCGGCGAGGTGAGCTGCGACTTGACGACCATGCCGTCGGTGCAGGTGATGGTGCAGGACGCCATCGGCTTGCGCTGGCCCTCGACCTCGACGATGCACTGGCGGCAGGCGCCGGCCGGGTCGAGGAGAGGGTGGTCGCAGAACCGCGGGATCTCGATGCCGAGCAGCTCGGCGGCCCGGATGACCAGCGTCCCCTTGGGGACGGAGATCTCGATGCCGTCGATCGTCAGCGAGACGAGATCTTCCGGCGGAACGGCCGCGCTGCCGCCTCCGGCGGGGTTGGACGTCGTGACGGTCATGCCCGTACCTCCGCACGAGGTGAGTCGGACTGCGGTGCTCGGCCCGCAGGGCGGTCTGCGGCGAAGCCGCGGCCGGGGCTCGGCGCATACGCCTCGGTCATGCGGTCACCTCCAGGTGCTTGTCGGCCCAGACGGTCGACTTGGCAGGGTCGAAGGGGCAGCCCTTGCCGGTGATGTGCTGCTCGTACTCCTCGCGGAAGTACTTGAGCGAGGAGAAGATCGGGGACGCGGCACCGTCGCCCAGCGCGCAGAAGGACTTGCCGTTGATGTTGTCGGCGATGTCGCCCAGCTTGTCGAGATCGGACATGACGCCCTTGCCGGCCTCGATGTCGCGCAGCAACTGCACCAGCCAGTACGTGCCTTCGCGGCAGGGCGTGCACTTGCCGCAGGACTCGTGGGCGTAGAACTCGGTCCACCGCGTCACGGCCCGCACGACACATGTGGTCTCGTCGAAGCACTGCAGCGCCTTGGTGCCGAGCATCGAACCGGCCGCGCCGACACCCTCGTAGTCCAGCGGGACATCGAGGTGCTCGTCGGTGAACATCGGGGTCGAGGAACCGCCCGGCGTCCAGAACTTGAGGCGGTGCCCGGCTCTGATCCCGCCGCTCATGTCGAGCAGCTGGCGCAGCGTGATGCCGAGCGGGGCCTCGTACTGGCCCGGGTTGGTGACGTGGCCGCTGAGCGAGTAGAGCGTGAAGCCCGGGGACTTCTCGCTGCCCATCGACTTGAACCAGTCCTTGCCGCGCTGGAGGATCGCGGGAACGGACGCGATGGACTCGACGTTGTTCACCACAGTGGGGCACGCGTAGAGACCGGCGACCGCGGGGAAGGGGGGTCGCAGCCGGGGCTGGCCGCGACGGCCCTCCAGGGAGTCCAGCAGCGCGGTCTCCTCCCCGCAGATGTACGCGCCCGCGCCCGCGTGCACGGTCAGTTCGAGGTCGAGTCCGCTGCCGAGGATGTTCTTGCCGAGGTAGCCCGCCTCGTTGGCCTCGCGTACGGCTTCGTGCAGCCGCCGCAGTACGGGGACGACTTCACCGCGCAGATAGATGAAAGCGTGATTCGACCGGATCGCATAGCAGGCGATCACGATCCCCTCGATGAGGGAATGCGGGTTGGCGAAGAGGAGCGGGATGTCCTTGCAGGTCCCGGGCTCCGATTCGTCGGCGTTGACAACCAGATAGTGCGGCTTTCCGTCACCCTGCGGAATGAACTGCCACTTCATTCCGGTGGGGAAGCCGGCGCCGCCGCGACCGCGCAGTCCGGAGTCCTTGACGTACGCGATGAGGTCGTCCGGCGACATGGCCAGCGCCTTGCGCAGTCCCTCGTACCCCTCGTGCCGCCGGTAGGTGTCCAGCGTCCAGGGCTCGGCCTCGTCCCAGAAGGCGGAGAGGACGGGCGCGAGGAGCTTCTCGGGGCTCGTCTCGTTGATCTCGGGTGCCAAGGTCATCACTCCCCCTCCTCGGCTGCGGGTCCGGCCGGGTGCGCGGGGTCGGAGTCCGAGGTCTGCTGCGTGGTATTCGGTGTCCCGGAGGGACTCGTTGAGGGGCGGTGGCCGGGCGACGGGCGGGAATGCGAGCTGAGGTGCGCGGAACCGGGCTGCGGGGCCTCGTGGGCGACCTCACCGCGCGGGGCGACCACCCGGGGGGCGGGCTGCTCTCCCTTGGCGAGGCGCAGACCGATCAGCGAGGCGGGTCCCGCACCGCCGGTCGCCTCGACGGCGCCGGGGCGCTCGTCGGGGAAGCCCGCGAGGATCCGCGCGGTCTCCTTGTACGTACAGAGGGGAGCGCCGCGGGTGGGTTCGACCTGCCGTCCCGCGCGCAGATCGTCGACGAGCCGTTTGGCGGTCTCCGGCGTCTGGTTGTCGAAGAACTCCCAGTTGACCATCACCACGGGGGCGAAGTCGCAGGCCGCGTTGCACTCGATGTGCTCGAGGGTGACCTTGCCGTCCTCGGTCGTCTCGTTGTTGCCGACGCCGAGGTGTTCCTTGAGCTCCTCAAAAATGGCGTCGCCGCCCATCACCGCGCAGAGCGTGTTGGTGCAGACCCCGACCTGGTAGTCGCCGGAGGGCTTGCGCCGGTACATCGAGTAGAAGGTGGACACCGCGGTGACCTCGGCAGTGGTCAGCTCCAGCATCTCGGCGCAGAACCGGACGCCGGTGCGGGTGACGTACCCCTCCTCCGCCTGCACCAGGTGCAGCAGCGGCAGCAGGGCGGACCGGCTGTCGGGGTAACGGGCGATGATCTCCTTCGCATCCGCTTCGAGCCTGGCACGCACATCGGCCGGGTAGTCGGGGGCGGGGAGCTGTGGCATCCCCAAGCTGATGTCTGTCACCGGTCGACGCCTCCCATCACGGGGTCGATGGACGCGACGGCGACGATGACGTCGGCGACCTGGCCGCCTTCGCACATCGCCGCCATGGCCTGCAGATTGGTGAAGGACGGGTCACGGAAGTGGACCCGGTAGGGGCGGGTGCCGCCGTCGCTCACGACGTGTACGCCGAGCTCGCCCTTGGGCGATTCGACTGCGGCGTACGCCTGTCCGGCCGGGACCCGGAAGCCCTCGGTCACCAGCTTGAAGTGGTGGATCAGGGCCTCCATGGAGGTGCCCATGATCTTCTTGATGTGGTCGAGGGAGTTGCCGAGCCCGTCGGGGCCGAGGGCGAGCTGCGCGGGCCAGGCGATCTTCTTGTCGGCGACCATCACCGGTCCCGGCTCGAGCCGGTCCAGGCACTGTTCGACGATGCGCAGCGACTGCCGCATCTCCTCCAGGCGGATGAGGAAGCGGCCGTACGCGTCGCAGCTGTCGGCGGTCGGGACGTCGAACTCGTACGTCTCGTAACCGCAGTAGGGATCGGTCTTGCGCAGATCGTGCGCGAGGCCGGCGGAGCGCAGGATCGGTCCGGTCGCGCCGAGCGCCAGGCATCCGGTCAGATCGAGATAGCCGATGTCCTGCATACGGGCCTTGAAGATGGGGTTGCCGGTGGCGAGCTTGTCGTACTCCGGCAGGTTCTTCTTCATCGTCTTCACGAACTCGCGAAGCTGGTCGATGGCACCGGGCGGCAGGTCCTGGGCGAGTCCGCCGGGCCGGATGAACGCGTGGTTCATCCGCAGGCCGGTGATCAACTCATAGATATCGAGAATCAGTTCACGATCCCGGAATCCGTAGATCATGATCGTGGTGGCGCCGAGCTCCATACCGCCGGTGGCGATGCACACCAGGTGGGAGGAGAGCCGGTTGAGCTCCATCAGCAGGACGCGGATGATCGTCGCCCGGTCCGGGACCTCGTCGGTGATGCCGAGCAGCCTCTCCACGCCCAGGCAGTACGCCGCCTCGTTGAAGAACGGCGTCAGATAATCCATGCGCGTGACGAAGGTGGTGCCCTGCACCCAGGTCCGGTACTCGAGGTTCTTCTCGATGCCGGTGTGCAGATAGCCGATGCCGCAACGGGCCTCGGTGACCGTCTCGCCGTCGATCTCCAGGATCAGCCGGAGCACACCGTGCGTGGAGGGGTGCTGCGGACCCATGTTGACGACGATCCGCTCGTCGTCGGCCTTGGCCGCGGACTGGACGACCTCGTCCCAGTCGCCGCCGGTGACCGTATATACGGTCCCTTCGGTGGTCTCGCGGGCGGAAGCGGGGGAAGTTCCCTGTGAAGCAGACATCAGCTGTACGACCTCCGCTGGTCCGGAGCCGGGATCTGGGCGCCCTTGTACTCGACGGCGATGCCGCCGAGTGGATAGTCCTTGCGCTGCGGGAAGCCCTGCCAGTCGTCCGGCATCATGATCCGGGTGAGGGCGGGGTGGCCGTCGAAGACGAGCCCGAAGAAGTCGTACGTCTCGCGCTCGTGCCAGTCGTTGGTCGGATAGACCGAGACCAGGGACGGCACGTGCGGGTCGCTGTCCGGTGCGGAGACCTCGAGGCGGATCAGCCGGCCGTGGGTGAGCGAGCGCAGGTGGTAGACGGCGTGCAGCTCGCGGCCCTTGTCCTCGAGGTAGTGGACACCGGAGACACCCGTACAGAGCTCGAAGCGCAGGGCCGGGTCGTCGCGCAGGGTCTGCGCCACGGTGAGCAGATGCTCGCGGGCGATGTGGAAGGTGAGCTCGCCGCGGTCGACGACCGTCTTTTCGATGGCGTTCTCGGGGACGAGTCCCTGCTCCTCCAGCGCGCCTTCGAGCTCGTCGGCGATCTCGTCGAAGTAGCCGCCGTAGGGGCGGTGGGAGGCGCCCGGCAGGGTCACCGTCCTGACGAGACCGCCGTAGCCACTCGTATCGCCGCCGTTGCCGGCGCCGAACATGCCCTTGCGTACGCCGATGACATCGCCGGACTCGTCCCGTGGCGACGGGACGTTGTTGCCGTTGGTGTTGTTGCTGTCACTCACCGCAGCAGCCCCTTCATCTCGATGGTGGGGAGCGCCTTGAGAGCCGCTTCCTCCGCCTCGCGGGCCGCCTCCTCCGCGTTCACGCCGAGCTTGGAGGTCTGGATCTTGTGGTGCAGCTTGAGAATCGCGTCGATCAGCATCTCCGGACGCGGCGGGCAACCAGGCAAATAGATATCGACGGGGACAATATGATCAACACCCTGCACAATCGCATAATTGTTGAACATTCCGCCTGATGAGGCACAAACACCCATGGAGATAACCCACTTGGGGTTGGGCATCTGGTCGTAGACCTGCCTCAGGACGGGCGCCATCTTCTGACTCACCCGGCCGGCGACGATCATCAGGTCGGCCTGGCGCGGCGAGCCGCGGAAGACCTCCATGCCGAAGCGGGCCAGGTCGTAACGGCCGGCGCCGGTCGTCATCATCTCGATGGCGCAGCAGGCCAGACCGAAGGTGGCCGGGAAGACGGATGATTTGCGCACCCAGCCCGAGGCCTGTTCGACGGTGGTCAGCAGAAAACCGCTCGGCAGCTTCTCTTCGATTCCCATTGGTGTGCTCCTCAGCCCCTCAGTCCCATTCCAGGCCGCCGCGCCGCCATACATACGCGTAGGCGACGAAGACGGTGAGCACGAAGAGCAGCATCTCCACGAGCCCGAAAAGCCCCAGGGCGTCGAAGGTGACCGCCCAGGGGTAGAGGAAGACGATCTCGATGTCGAAGACGATGAAGAGCATCGCCGTCAGGTAGTACTTGATGGGAAAGCGGCCGCCTCCGGCCGGCGTGGGAGTCGGCTCGATACCGCACTCGTACGCCTCTAGTTTTGCCCGGTTATAGCGCTTGGGGCCGATAAGCGTGGCCATGACCACGGAGAAGATCGCAAACCCTGCCCCGAGGGCGCCGAGCACAAGGATGGGCGCGTAAGCATTCACCCTCCTCGCTCCTTCCAGTCGTCCTTGACCGTTGGACCGCACCGGGCATCCGCCTCGCCGCCTCGCGAAGATCGTGCACATGTGAGGCAGTTCACAAGCCCGACTGCTCCGCATCCTATGCCTGCCGGTCTGTGATCTGCGACACGGGGTGCGACAACGTCTTTGTGATCTCCACCACCCGGCGAACGATCATGAAGTCGGATGAGCGGTGATCTTCATACGCGAAGCGCCCGAGTGGTTACCAGACGTGACATCCGGTGGCGTTACCGCTGGTCAGGGGCGTCGCGCTCTATCAAGTGGTGGCCCGTACGGGCAAATTGGCAATGGGCCGCAACGGGTGATAGTGGACTCCGGGTCACCCGCCCGGGGGACCCTCGCGGATCCGGGTGGACGCGTGCCCGCATTCACGAGCCACCCAGGCACCGGGACGTTGACCTTTCTGTGACCTGCACCACTCGCCCGGTTCATCAACAAAAGGGGCCTTGGCCATCGGCGTGAAGGGATGGTAAGTGCCAGGCAATTCGGACCTTTTACGGAAAGCCAATGATCACAGCCGTGATCATGCATGCCCGGATTGCCCGTTACGGCGTCAATAAAGGCCGGAGGAGCGCGGATTCAAACGTTCCGATCACAACTGTGGCGCAACACACGTTTCTTGAAGGGAACCGTGAAGCCCTGATAGCGGTTGTACTCATGTCCCACACCGCTCACATACCCAGCCACCGGAAGCCCCGCCGCAGCGCCTCGAAGTTGGCGCTTCGGGCCGGAGTTGCCGGTGGCGTTCTCAGCACCATCGCAGTGGCTGGCGCTGCCGGGCCGGCGAACGCCGAGCCGGTGACCGAGACCATCGAGATGCCGGCGCTGACGTCGGGTCTCTCGCTCTCTGCCGCCGTCTCGCAGTCCGCCGAGGCCAGCCAGGAGATCGCGCTCGACCTCGAGTTGCAGGCCCAGGAGGACGCGGCGGCCGCCAAGGCCGCGCAGACCGCCAAGAAGGCCAAGGCCGAGGCCGACCGCAAGGCTGAGGCCAAGGAGAAGGCCGAGGCGAAGAAGCGCGCCGGCGCCGAGACCCAGGCGCGCGCCTCCCGGTCCTCCGAGCGCACAACGCTCTCCGCCTCCGCCAACACCTCCTCGAACGCTACGGGCTCCGCGGCGACCGTTGTGGCCTTCCTCAAGGCACAGCTCGGCGACGCCTACGTCATGGGCGGCACCGGACCCAACTCGTGGGACTGCTCCGGCCTCGTCCAGGCCGCGTTCAAGACGGTCGGCGTCGACCTGCCGCGTGTCTCGGAGGACCAGTCGGTGGCCGGCACCCAGGTGGGCACCAGCAACCTCCAGGTCGGCGACATCCTCTACTGGGGCGGCGCCGGCAGCGCGTACCATGTCGGCGTCTACATCGGCGACGGCAAGTACCTCGACGCGGCCAACCCCGGCAAGGGCGTCGTCATCCAGGATCTGTCGGGCTACCCGGCGAGCGGCGCGGTCCGCGTTCTCTGACCGCCCCACGCACCGACAGGCAGGCTTCGAAGGGCCGCGGCTCCCCCGCTCGGGGGTGGAGCCGCGGCCCTTCGTCCGTACACGCGGCCACGCCCCCGGAGACCGTTCGTCCGGGGCGGGCACAGCATCCTCACAACGGGTAGGCCCCGCCTTCGCGGCGAGGGCGGGGGTCCTTCGCGGTGAGGGCGGGGCGAACGGCCGGTGGTGAGCCGTATCAGGCCTTCGGGGCCACCTTCGAGAGCCCGTTGATGATCCGGTCCATCGCGTCGCCGCCCGTCGGGTCGGTGAGGTTGGCCAGCATCTTCAGGGTGAACTTCATCAGCAGCGGGTGCGTCAGACCGCGCTGCGTCGCGATCTTCATGACCTTCGGGTTGCCGATGAGCTTCACGAAGGCGCGGCCCAGGGTGTAGTAGCCGCCGTACGTGTCCTTGAGGATCTTCGGGTAGCGGTGGAGCGCCAGCTCGCGCTGCGCCGGCGTCTGCCGGGCGTGCGCCTGCACGATCACGTCGGCTGCGATCTGCCCGGACTCCATGGCGTACGCGATGCCCTCGCCGTTGAACGGGTTGACCAGACCGCCCGCGTCGCCGACCAGCAGCAGGCCCTTGGTGTAGTGCGGCTGGCGGTTGAAGGCCATCGGGAGCGCGGCGCCGCGGATCGGCATCGTCATGTTCTCCTCGGTGTAGCCCCAGTCCTCCGGCATCGAGGCGCACCAGGCCTTCAGCACCTCGCGCCAGTCCAGCTCCTTGAAGGCGGCGGAGGTGTTCAGTACACCGAGGCCGACGTTCGAGGTGCCGTCACCCATGCCGAAGATCCAGCCGTAGCCGGGGAGGAGCCGGTCCTCGGTGCCCCGGCGGTCCCAGAGCTCCAGCCAGGACTCCAGATAGTCGTCGTCGTGGCGCGGCGAGGTGAAGTACGTCCGTACGGCGACGCCCATCGGACGGTCCTCGCGGCGGTGCAACCCCATGGCGAGGGAGAGCCGGGTCGAATTGCCGTCGGCTGCGACGACGAGCGGTGCGTGGAAGGTGACCGGGGTCTTCTCCTCCCCCAGCTTGGCGTTGACGCCGGTGATGCGGCCGGTCCGCTCGTCGATGATCGGGGCCCCGACATTGCACCGCTCGTACAGCCGGGCGCCCGCCTTCTGCGCCTGCCTGGCCAGTTGCTCGTCGAAGTCGTCACGCTTGCGTACGAGTCCGTAGTCCGGGAAGGAGGCGAGATCCGGCCAGTCGAGCTGGAGCCGCACGCCGCCGCCGATGATCCGCAGGCCCTTGTTGCGCAGCCAGCCGGCCTCCTCGGAGATGTCGATACCCATCGCCACCAGCTGCTTCGTGGCGCGTGGCGTGAGGCCGTCGCCGCAGACCTTCTCGCGCGGGAAGGCCGTCTTCTCGAGGAGAAGGACGTCGAGGCCCGCCTTGGCAAGGTAGTACGCGGTCGTGGAGCCGGCCGGGCCTGCCCCGACGACGATCACATCGGCGGTGTGTTCGGAGAGGGGCTCGGTCACGGCGGGTTCTCCCGAAGACTCGATATTGCGTACCGAAAGGCACAGGACATGTGCAGTCTATGGGGGGCTACTGATCCACAAACTGAAGGGCTCCCCCCTATGACCAGGCCGCTCCCCGCCGTACAGCTGCGTGTGCCCACCGACGAGGACGCCCTGACCTGGCACCGGGTCTTCAACGACCCGGAAGTGATGGAGTTCCACGGCGGGAAGGCGGCGGAGCTCTCCGTCTACGAGGAGCTGACCGCCCGGCAGCGCAGACACGACGCCGAGCACGGCTTCTGCTTCTGGACCATGCTCGACGAGGACGGCGAGGTGATCGGCTTCACCGGCGCGCAGCCCTGGCCGCACGAGACCTTCGGCCCGGTCGGCGAGATCGAGATCGGCTGGCGGCTGGCGCGGGCCGCGTGGGGCAAGGGATACGCGACCGCCGCCGCCCGCACCACGCTGGAGCGGGTACGGGCGGCCGGGGTGGAGCGGGTGGTGGCGATGGTGAACGCGCGCAATGAGCGTTCGATCGCGGTGATCCGGCGGCTGGGGATGGAGCTGGCCGAGACGTTCACGACGCCGGCGTCCCAGCAGAAGGGATACCGCTTCCGGCTGGAGCTCCAGCAGCCCTAGCCCACTTTGAAGGTGTTGACGGCGGTCGAGAAGACCACGTCCTTGTCCCGGTCCCAGAGATCGGCGCGGTCGGCGGCGAGGATCGCGTACTCCGTGCCGTCCGCCGCGACGAACGCCTGGTCGATGACGTGCCGCTGCAGGCTGCCCTCGTCCGGCTCGGGGATATGCGTGAACTCCCAGAGCGCGCCCGGCCGCCCCTGATAGGTGTTCTTGATCAGCTGACCGCGCTCGTACCGGGTCTCAGGAGTCTCCAGGTGCTTCTTCTCCAGGGTGATGAAGTTCTCGTACGAGGTCATCGGCGTGTTCTTGATGACGCCGATCTGGAGATACGAACCGCCTGTCGGGGCTTCGTAGTAGACCTGGCTGCCCGACTGCCGGCGCCGCCAGCCGTCCATCACCGCGACGGTGAACCCGGCGGGGTCCTGCTTCAGCACAAAGCCGTCCGGGAGCGTGGCACCGCCCGGCGGAGGTGACGACGGGCCCGTGGACGGGGTGGCGGAGGGGCTGCCGGCCGGGCTTCCGGAAGGGGACGCCGACGCCGGTGGGGCCTGCCGGGGGGAAGGCGACTGCGATACGGCCGGCTGCCCGTTCTTCGCCTCGCCGGATGTGTCGTGGTCCTTCTTCAGGAGCAGTGCCCCGGCCGTAGCGCCACCGCCGATGACGAACGCGGCGGTGAGGGTGGCCGTCCACACGAGGACCCTGCGCCTGCGTTCGGCGGCGGCCGCCGCGGCGGCGGGATCGTGGGCGGCGGCCGGTGAGGCAGCCGCGGCGCCGGACGGTGAGGCGGAGAGCTGAACGGTACTCGGGTGGTACACGCCCGGGACCGGGGGCTGCGGGACGGCGGGAGAAGGCACGGGCGGGGCGGGCACGTCAGCCACGAACGGGGTGGCCGGGGCGGCGGGAGCAGTCAGGCCGGCCGGCGCTCCGGGCACGTACGCCGGGCCAGGTCCGTACGCCGGGCCAGGTCCGTACGCCGGCAGCGTCGGCACCGCCGCCTGCCGCCCCACCATCCGCAGCACGTACGGGCCCAGGAACGTCGCCGCACCCACCCACAGCAGGCCGAAGAGCAGCGCGTCCGCAACGCTCGGGGCGAACTCCGATGTGCCCCGGCCGCCCCAGTCCGACAGGCCGCCCGCCATGTCGGCGGAGACCCCGCTCACGCCCGTGAACAGCAGGACAAGGCCCAGCGAGAAGCCTCCGGCCAGCAGCTGTTCGCGACGGTCCGCCGAGCGGCGGGCCGCCCAGACACCGAGCGTGAGCGCGCAGACCACACCGAGGGCCACCGCCCCGGCGACCGCGCCGCCGCCCCACACATCGCCGATCTCCGAAAGACCGAAGCTGCCGTGCTCCGCGCTGGAGCCGATCAGGCTGAACTGGCCCTGGACGTCGTACTTCACCGGTACGCCCCAGCTCAGCCCGAGGACCGCCAAGCCGATGTTCGGCAGGACCGGAAGGGCGATGAGCAGGGCCGTACCGTCCACGTCGTCGGCGTTGGCGTACACGATGAAGCCGACCAGCGAGCACAGGGCCACGACCACGCCGAGCGCCCGCACCGCCGTCCCCAGGGCACGCACCGTCGACCCGGCGGCGGGCCGCTGCGCCAGCCATGCGGCGAGGTCGTCGCGCTGGAGCACTCCGGCGGTCACCGCGAGCGAGATCGCCAGCGCGCCGAGCGCGGCCAGGAGCGGCGACGAGGAGATCTCCACGCCCTCGATGTCCGGCTGCGCGAACAGGCCGAGTACCAGCACCACGCCGGTGACCAGCACCGAGATCCGTAGGGCCGCTTCCAGCCCGGCACCCCTCGTACGCAGCATCCGCGCGCCCAGGAAGAGCGCGCCGATCCACAGCACGGTCACCGTCAGCGGCACCAGCGAGAGCGAGGCACTGCCCTGGGCGATCGCGTCCATGCCCGAGCCGGAGCCGCCCGAGGTGCCGGGGTATCCGGAGAAACCGTCGCCGTACATCCCGTCCGGGGAACCGCCGCCGAAGGACCCGGAGTCCGAGCCGCCGGAGCCGAACGGCGAGGAACTGGCGGCCTTCACCTCGAAGCCACCGCCGAACGCCTGCAGCAGCATCGCGAGCGCGATCCGCAGCCGGTCGCTCCAGCCGACGACGACCTCGTCGTCCTGACCGTACGAGGGGATGGCGAGTGCCACCGCGAGTCCGAGCAGCAGTCCGGCCGGCCAGGCTGCGGCCTTCGCCGAGGCGAGCCAGTCGCCACGGAACGCCCGGCCGAAGAAAGCCCCGACGGGCGACGGGCGAGCGGGCGCCGGCGCATGGGCGGGTGCCTCTGGAGGAGCGGCGGGCAGGGCCGGAGGAAGGGCCGGAAGGGCGGCGGGAGCGGCCGCCGGAGGCATCGCGGGCGGCGCCGCCGAGGCTTCCGGCAGCCGCTCCCGCCCGCATTTCATACAGAAGCGTGCCTCGTCCGGGGACGGGTTTCCGCAGTGCGGGCAGTACGACGCCATGAGGAGTGCTCCGAGGTGACAGGCGGGGACGGGAGATAAGTAAGCCGTAAACAACTGACTCATCTTCCTCACCCGCCGGTTCCCGTCAACTCGCCGCTGATACAAGCCGGTTCAGGGCAGGGCCCCGGTCTCCGTTTCGCGGCGAGGTGCTCCACCCGGCCGGACAGGCCCACCGCCGCAGCGATCGGCGGCCGGGACGGCACATGCGGTGGCGTCGTCCGGAGCGACGGGGGCCTTCCCGGCGGCCGCTCTCCGGCTAGAAGACCGACAGTCCGGTCAGCGTCGTGAAGCGGTCCAGCGCCGCCACGCCTGCCACCGAGTTGCCTTGCTCGTCCAGACCCGGGCTCCATACGGACAGCGAGCAGCGCCCGGGCACGACCGCGACGATCCCGCCGCCCACGCCGCTCTTGCCCGGCAGTCCGACCCGGTAGGCGAACTCTCCGGCCGCGTCGTACGTACCGCAGGTGAGCATCACGGCGTTGATCTGCTTGGCCTCGCTGAGGGTCAGCAGGCGGGAGCCGTCGGCGCGCAGCCCGTGGCGGACCAGGAAGCGGGCCGCCAGGGCCAGATCGGCGCAGCTCATCTCGATCGCGCACTGCCAGAAGTAGTGCTCGAGGAGGGTGGGGACAGGGTTGGTGATATTGCCGTAGGAGGCCATGAAGTGCGCCAGGGCGGCGTTGCGGTCACCGAACGCGGACTCCGACTCGGCGACCTCCGCGTCGAAGGCCAGTTCCGGGTTGCCGCTCTCCTGCCGCAGAAATTCCAGGAGCTCGCTGCTCGCGTCGCCGGTCAGGGTCAGCAGACGGTCGGTGACGACGAGCGCGCCCGCGTTGATGAAGGGATTGCGCGGGATCCCGTTCTCGTACTCGAGCTGCACCAGCGAGTTGAACGGGTTGCCGGAGGGCTCACGGCCGACCCGCTCCCAGAGGCTGTCGCCACCGTGGGCCAGCACCAGCGCGAGCGTGAAGACCTTGGTGATCGACTGGGCGGAGAAGGGGCGTTGCCAGTCGCCGACTCCGTACACATTGCCGTCCACATCCGCGAGGGCCATGCCGAAGCGGTGCGGGTCGACGGAGGCGAGTGCGGGGATGTACTCGGCGGGCCTGCCGCTGCCGACCTGCTGTGTGACGTCCTGCGCGATCCGTTCCAGGACGGACTGGTAGTTCATCGGGGCTTACTGGTGCCGGTCCTGGGACCGCGCCGCGGACGGCGTCCCAGACGCGGAAGCGGACGCGGGCTTGGTGCCGCGGTGCAGCGCCACCACCCCACCCGTCAGATTCCGCCACGCGACCTTGGACCAGCCGGCCTGCCGCAGCCGCTCCGCCAGCCCCGGCTGGTCGGGCCAGGCGCGGATGGACTCGGCGAGATAGACGTACGCATCGGGGTTGGACGAGACGGCCCGCGCCACCGGCGGCAGCGCCCGCATCAGGTACTCGGTGTACACGGTCCGGAACGGCGCCCAGGTCGGCTGCGAGAACTCACAGATCACGACCCGCCCGCCCGGCTTGGTCACCCGGTACAGCTCGCGCAGCGCCGCGTCCGTGTCCTGCACATTGCGCAGCCCGAAGGAGATCGTCACGGCGTCGAAGACATCGTCGCCGAACGGCAGCTTCGTCGCGTCGCCCGCGGTGAGCGGCAGCCAGGGGTTGCGCTTCTTGCCCTCGCGCAGCATGCCGAGGGAGAAGTCGCACGGCACGACATACGCGCCGGTGACGGTGAACGGCAGCGAAGAGGTGCCGGTGCCGGCGGCCAGGTCGAGGACCTTCTGCGCCGGGCGGGCGTTCACCGCCTTCGCGACCTCCTTGCGCCACAGCCTGGCCTGGCCGAGCGAGAGCACATCGTTGGTCAGGTCGTAGTTCGCCGCCACGCCGTCGAACATCGAGGCGACTTCGTGCGGCTGCTTGTCCAGGGATGCTCGGGTCACGCACCCCATTCAAGCAGCACGCCTCCCGGCCGGAATCACCGGAACTGTCCCTGGCGCCCGTCGCCTCCCGCGGACCTCCTGATGGCGTACGCGCAGAGCCCGGGCAGGCGATGATCACCACGCCGAGAAGCCGAGGCCGGCGCGCCGGGACCTGGTGCCTTCGCGGTCACCGTCCTCGTCGTTCCGGCAGGAGTCAGCGCGCCCGGTATACGAGCCGCCCGTCGAGGACGGTGGCCACGCAGCTCCTGGCGCCGGCGGTCCGCAGAGCGGCCTCGTCCGTCACATCGAACACGGCGAAGTCGGCCCGGGCGCCGACGGCCAGTGGGGTGTGCACGGAGCCCGCGAGGTCATACCCCTCCACGAAGGGGTCGAGGTCCGGCCCGTCGACGAGAATTCCCGGGGCGCCCACCGACGGGACGACGGTAAGTCCGGAGCGGGCGACGGCGGTCCGCAGGACCGGGTCGTTCAGAGTGACCGCCAGCGCCGTGGTGCCGTGCCGCAGCATCCTCTGCAGCCCGCGGCGCACGCTGCCCGCCCAGCGGGCAGCGTCCAGCTCCAGCGCCTCCAGCTCCGCCCCGGACAGCGGCAGTTCACCGAGCTCGCCGGACTCCCGCGGGTCGGGGTGGTAGCAGCGCTTCAGCAACCAGTTGCCGTGCCACTGACGCAGGCCGGGCGTCAGAACGCCGGGCCAGTGCCGGACGCGGGCCCGCGGACGGTCGGCCGCCAGCTCCCGGTACGGGCCGATGGCCGCGATCCGGTTGCCGTCGACGACGACCGCACCGTCCGGCACCGGCGCCGCGCCGACCGGCAGAACCAGCGGCGCGGCGTGAATCGTCAGCAAGACAGCCTCAGTTGGACGCAAGCAGTTTCAGCTCGGGATGGGCCGTACCGCCCGCGATCGCCGTCGACGAGATGTGCGAGGCCACGCGCTCGTCGACCGGGTCGTCCGCCGGGTCGTCGTGCACCACGATGTGCTCGTACGTCGTCGTCCGCTGCGCCGGGACACGGCCCGACTTGCGGATCAGGTCGATGATCTCCATCCGGTTCGACCGGTGCTTCGCGCCCGCCGCGGAGACCACGTTCTCCTCGAGCATGATCGAACCCAGGTCGTCCGCGCCGTAGTGCAGCGAGAGCTGGCCGACCTCCTTGCCCGTGGTCAGCCACGAGCCCTGGATGTGGGCCACATTGTCGAGGAAGAGCCGCGCGATCGCGATCATGCGCAGGTACTCGAACAGCGTCGCCTGCGTACGGCCCTTGAGGTGGTTGTTCTCCGGCTGGTACGTGTACGGGATGAAGGCCCGGAAGCCGCCCGTCCGGTCCTGCACCTCGCGGATCATCCGCAGATGCTCGATCCGCTCGGCGTTGGTCTCGCCGGTGCCCATCAGCATCGTCGACGTCGACTCGACGCCCAGCCGGTGCGCGGCCTCCATGATCTCCAGCCAGCGCTCGCCGGATTCCTTGAGCGGCGCGATCGCCTTGCGCGGCCGCTCGGGCAGCAACTCGGCGCCGGCGCCCGCGAAGGAGTCGAGCCCGGCGGTGTGGATACGCTGGATCGCCTCCTCGACGGAGACCTTGGAGATACGGGCCATGTGCTCGACCTCGGAGGCGCCGAGGGAGTGGATGACCAGCTGCGGGTACGCCTTCTTGATCGCGGCGAAGTGCTTCTCGTAGTACTCGACGCCATAGTCCGGGTGGTGCCCGCCCTGGAACATGATCTGCGTGCCGCCGAGCTCCACGGTCTCGGCGCAGCGCCGCAGAATGTCGTCGAGGTCGCGCGTCCAGCCCTTCTCGACATCCTTCGGCGGGGCGTAGAAGGCGCAGAACTTGCACGCCGTGACGCACACATTGGTGTAGTTGATGTTGCGCTCGATGATGTACGTCGCGATGTGCTCCGTACCGGCGTACCGCCGCCGGCGTACGGCGTCCGCCGCGGCGCCCAGCGCGTGCAGCGGCGCGGAACGGTAGAGGTCGAGCGCCTCCTCCGGGGTGATCCGGCCCCCATCGGCAGCACGGTCCAGCACGGACTGAAGGTCGGCCTTCTCGGTCACCGGGCGTCACCTTTCGGCGGTGTTTCAGAGCATCTGCGGGCCGATCCAGCGTACGCCAGCCGTTGTGGCGATCCGCGGGCGCGGTCGCGAGGCACGGCGGCCGGTCACCGCTCCCGGTCCATCCCGGTCAGCCCGGTCCGTCCGTCCGGTGAGTCCGGTGAGTCCGGTGAGTCCGTCCGTTGCGTCCGGTCACCGCTCCCGGTCCAACAGCGCACGCGGGTCGCCCGCCCGTGGTTCCTGGGACGTGTACTGCAGGCGGGCTCCGGTGAGTCGCAGCTTCACCGTGTGCGTGCCCGGCGTGCAGTTGTTTCCCGCCTTGCCGCTGGACTTGCCGTCGGCGACGAGTTCGGTCGCGGTCGCGCTCCGCAGCACCAGGTTGTCCTCGCAGGCGAAGTTCCCGAGGACGTCGAACTGGTTGACCGTGCCGATCTTCGCGCCGGCCTTCCCGGTGCCGATCACGACCCTGAAGGTCCCGGCGCTGATCTTGCTGCCGGCGAGTTCGACGTCGAACGGCCCCTTCCAGGCGCCGATGAAGGCCTTCGGTACCTCCTTCGCCGGCTCGCCCGGCTCGCCCGGCTCGGTCGGCTCGGCCGCTGAACCGTCCGAGGGCTCCGCCGACGGGCTGCCCGCCGGCGGCCGGGCCGCCGTGTCGCTGCCCTTGTCGTTCCTGCCCGGGAGCAGATCGAACAGCACCGCGCCGCCGAACGTCACCGCAGCCAGCGCGCCCGCCACCGCCAGGGCCACCGTGCAGCTCACCTTCCGGCCCCCGCGCTCGCCCGGAGCGCCGGATTTCGTCGGTACGGAGTCGGCCGTCACCGACACGGACAGCCGCGCGTTGGAGGCACCCTGGGTTGTCGGCGGCGCGTCCCGGGGCGGCTCCACCGGCGGCCCGAAGACCCCGACCGCCGGGCTGCTGAACGCGACCGGCCCCGACACCACCGGATCCGGTGCGGGCTCCAGGTTCAGCAGTGTCACCGCCGCCCTGCTGACCTGTTCCACCAGCGGTCCTGGCAGCCACCCGGCCCCGACCAGTCCGGCCGCCCCGCCGGGCGCGAGCCTGCTCGCGATCTCGGCCGGCGCGGGCCGCGCCGCCGGGTTCTTGGCGAGACAGTCGGCGACCAGCTCCCGCAAGTCGCCCTCGAGGGAGCCCAGTTCGGGCTCCTCATGCACCACCTTGTAGAGCAGCGCGGCCGAGGAGTCGCCCGGGAAGGGCGCCTCGCCCGTCGCCGCGTACGCCAGCACCGCGCCCAGCGAGAAGACATCCGCCGCTGCCGTGACGCCCTTGCCGAGGATCTGCTCCGGCGACATATAGCCGGGCGAGCCGACCGAGACCCCGGTGGAGGTGAGCGAGGCGGTGCCGTCGGTGGCCCGGGCGATCCCGAAGTCGATCAGCCGCGGACCGTCCAGCGTGAGCAGCACATTGGACGGCTTCACATCCCGGTGCACCAGCTCCAGCGCGTGCACGGCCGCCAGCGCCTCCGCGAGTCCGGCGCCCAGCACCCGTACCGCAGGGACGGGCAGTGGACCGTGCGAGCTCACCGCCTGGGACAGGGCCGGACCGGCCACATAGCCGGTGGCGACCCACGGCACGGACGCCTCCGGGTCGGCGTCCAGCACCGGCGCCGTCCACTTCCCGCCGACCCGCCGCGCCGCCTCCACCTCACGCCTGAACCGCGCCCGGAACTCCTCGTCGAGCGCGAAATGCGGATGGACGACCTTCACAGCGACCGTACGGCCGCCGGCACTGCGCCCCAGATAGACGCGGCCCATTCCCCCCGCTCCGAGCCTGCCGAGCAGCCGGTACGCGCCGATGCTCCGCGGGTCGCCCGGATCCAGCGGCTGCATCTGCACTCCCCCGATTGCCTTGCTTTTCGCCTTGTGTTGCACCTGCTGCGCTTCAGCCTAGGGCCCGCCGTGGGCCGCTATCACGAGGATTCCCGCCGCCCGGGAGCCAACCGAACAGAGCCAACCGTCATCTCCCTGTGCATAAATCACACGTCTTGTCCGAAACCGTCCGTGCCGACGGTGCCAGAACCTTCGGAGCCTTCCATGAAACGCCTGTCCAAGGCCCTCATAGCCGCCGTCGCCATCGGCTCTGTCGCGCTCGTCGCCGGGTGCTCGGACGAGGGGGATCCGGTCTCCTTCGACGGCCCCGGCGCCAAGTCCCCCGCCGGACAGCCGGGTGGCGGCGCACAGGACAGCAACGGCGGCCGGGCGGCGGACGAAGCCGCCGCGAAGACCCTGATGCCGACCGGCCCGAAGGCCTCGTTCACCACGCAGAACACCCTCGACGACGGCACGAAGATCGGCGTCACCACGCTGGAGGGCGCCAAGTCCGGTTTCACGGGCAAGGTATGGGTGTGGGCGCCGAAGCAGTACTTCGACCCGCAGTACGCGAACAGCGGTTTCCCCGTACTGATAGCCCTGCCCGGCGGCAACGGCTATCCGAAGAACTACTGGATGGGCACGGACCTCAAGCTGCAGAGCAGCATCAGCAAGTGGTCGAAGGAAGGCAAGAGCCTCCCGTTCGTCGTGGTGATGCCGGTACTCAATCCGGACGCCAAGTACTACTACGACGGCAGCGACATACCGGGGCAGCCGAAAATGGGCACCTGGATGACCGAGGACGTCCCCGACTTCGTGAAGGCCAATTTCCGTACCTTCAAGTCCCGCGACGGCTGGGCCTTCATGGGCTCCTCATCCGGCGCGTTCGTCGGGCTGAAGTCCGTACTGCAGCACCCGGGCAAGTTCAAGGCCGTGATCGCTTCCGGCCCGGACACCGTGCCCGACTCCCCGCTGTGGGGCAGCCACACGAAGGAGCGGGCGGCCAACAATCCGGAAAAGCTCGCTAAGGCCCTTTCCACCAAGCCCGCGGGCAAGGACAAGGACGTCTGTCTCGCCTTCCAGATAGGCAGCAAGGAGTCCGGGACGAACAACCTCAAGCGCTTCATCCGGGACTACGGCAAAGGCCCGGTGAAGACCCGCCTGCAGATGATCCAGGGCGGCGAGCACAACGCCAAGACCTATGTGAAGGGCATGGGGGACGGGACCATTCAGTGGATCAGCGCGCACATGCAGGCGCCCATCCCCAGCTCGTAGACGGCCCCGTGGACCGCCCGAACCCGAAGATCCCCACCCCGTGGACGGTTCCGCCCCGCAGACCGTCAGCCGCCGAGCAGCTCGACCGTCACATCCGCCGCGAACCCGGTCGTCGGACCGGTCCGGCGCGCGAATTCCCGTACGCCGGCGAGCTGCTCGGGCCCGAAGCGGAAGTCCAGTGTCGTGAAGTAGCGCTCCAGCAGCTCCGCGTCGAAGATCTCCCAGCGCGCCGCCTGCTCCGCGACCTTGGTGACCTCTTCCAGGGACAGGTCCCGCGAGGCGAGGAAGGCCTCGTGCACCCTCTCCACGACGAAGGGCTCGCGCGCCAGATAGTCCTTGCGCGTCGCCCACACCGCGAACACGAAGGGCAGTCCCGTCCACTGCTTCCACATCAGCCCCAGGTCGTGGACCTGGAGGCCGAGCCTCGGGGCGTCGTGCAGCGAAGCTCGCAGCGCGGCGTCCCCGATCAGCACGGCCGCCTCCGCCTCCTGCATCATCAGGCCCAGGTCCGGCGGACACGAGTAGTAGTCGGGCGTCACCCGGTACTGCTCGGCGAGCAGCAGCTGCGCCAGCCGTACCGACGTGCGCGAGGTGGAACCGAGCGCCACCCGCGCCCCGTCCAGCTGTTCCAGCGGCAGCTGGGACACGATCACGCAGGACATGACAGGCCCGTCGCAGCCGACCGCGAGGTCGGGGAATGCGACCAGCTGATCGGCGTTGCGCAGGAATTCCACGAGGGTGATCGGCGCGATGTCGAGCTCGCCTCGCACGAGCTTCTCGCTGAGCTTCTCCGGGGTGTCCTTCGTCAGCTCGAAATCGAGGAGAGTTCCGGTCCGTGCCAGCCCCCAGTACAGGGGCAGACAGTTCAGGAACTGGATGTGGCCGACACGGGGCCGGCTGCGACGGTGGTCGGTTGCTGTGCTTTCTCCAAGACTGTCCACATCGCGAGGCTAGACCCGCGGCCGGCGGTTGAGGGCGCCGGGGCCGGGCCCAAGACGAACGACTTCCCGCGCCCCGTCCGAGCTGCACCGTCAGCCGATTTGGGTCCCGTCAAACTCACGGGTGACGTGATCTTTCCCTCTACCGCTGCGCACACGCTGCGTGCTAGGCTCGACGCAAGTTGCAGTTTGGTTTCCCTTGCAGTACAGAGCCTGCGGAGCATGTAACCCGCAGGCTTTTGTAGTTTTCAGACTTCTTGCAGGTTCTGGAGCAGGGCAACCCTTTGGCCCAAGGAGGGCTTATGGCTACCGGAACCGTCAAGTGGTTCAACGCTGAAAAGGGCTTCGGCTTCATCGCCCAGGACGGCGGCGGCCCGGATGTCTTCGTCCACTACTCCGCGATCAACGCGTCTGGTTTCCGCTCTCTCGAGGAGAACCAGGTCGTGAACTTCGACGTCACCCAGGGCCCGAAGGGCCCGCAGGCGGAGAACGTCACCCCGGCCTAGTCAGCCAGGGTCGGCGATCGCGCACGACTCAGCAGTACCAAGGAGCCCCGTTCCGTATGGATCGGGGCTCCTGCCTTTGAACCTGTTCGGACCTGCCGGTCCCGCCTCACCGGCTGAGTGCGTGTACGGATGGTGTGTGCGGCGAGGCCCGAGCAGGATGCCCACGTGATGGATTCCCCCGCAGAGACGGCCCGGCCGGCGCGGCGCACGGTCATCGCGCTCCTCGTGGTGACGGCCGTGCTTCTGCTCCCCCTGCTGGGCGTGTTGTGGTACGCCGCCCATGACACGCTCCAGCACAAGAGCACCTCCGACTGGGTCGCCAACCACCAGGCCAGGAAGTCGCTTGAGAACGCCGCCATGTTGATCTTCGGGGTGCCCATGGCCGGCGCTGCGTGCGGCTGGACGGGCGCCACGGTGCTGGGACGCCGCCCCGGTGTTCCCACGGCCACGGGTGCACTGACCGGCACGATCGCCGTGTGGATCGTCGGCATCGTCGCGATCGGGACGGCCTTCAGCAACGCGACGTTCGACTTCTGCGGGAGCCGGACCGTAGGGCGGCCCCGGACGCCCGGGACGCCCCGGGCCCGCGCGCCCCGCCCCGCCTACCCTGGAGGCGGGAGACGGGAGGAGCGGACGTGACCGAACGCAAACCCCCTGGTGTCAGCTTCGAGTCGTGGGTGGAGAGGCAGATCAGGGAAGCGACGGAGCGGGGCGACTTCTCGTCCCTGGCCGGCTTCGGGAAGCCGCTGCCGGACGACACCGCACCGTACGACGAACTGTGGTGGGTCAAGGACAAGTTGCACCGCGAGGGCGTCTCCGTGCTGCCCCAGGCGCTCGCCCTGCGCAAGGAGGCCGAGGACGCCCGGGAGGCGGTCGGCGGCGCCGCGACGGAAGCCCGCGTGCGGTCCATCCTCACCACGGTCAACGAGAAGATCGAGGCGGCGATCCGCCGCCCGCCGCCGGGCCCGCCGCTGGGACTGAAGCCCTTCGACGTCGAGGCTGTCGTACGCGAATGGCGGGCGCGGAGGGCTGAGGCGCACCCTCTGACCGGACCTGACCGGACCTGACCGCGCCGGGTCAGTGGCGCGGCAGCGGCAGGGCCGGGAGCTTCTCGTCGTACAGCCACATGGTGAAAAGACCGTCGAGCGGATGCGCCGAGTGCCGCTGCGCGAGAGCGATGAACTCCTCCGTGGTCACCGTGCCGTGCCGGTGGGTCGTGGTCCACTCGCGCAGCACTGCCACGAAGGCCGCGTGCCCGATCACCGTGCGCAGCGCGTGCAGCGTGAGACCGCCCCGCTCGTAGACCTGGTCGTCGAACAGCCGCCGCAGACCCGGATCACCGATCTTGATGTCCTGCCGCATCAGGGCGAGACGGGCTCGGGACTTCGCCGCGAGAGCCGCCGCCGACGGCCCGCCCGACACCTCGGACCACAGCCACTCCGCGTACTTCGCGAAGCCCTCGTTGAGCCAGATGTGCCGCCAGTCGGCGACGGTCAGACTGTTGCCGAACCACTGATGGGCCAGCTCGTGCGCGACCAGGCGCTCGCTGCCGCGCCGCCCGTCGACATGGTTGGCGCCGAAGATCGACAGGCCCTGCGCCTCGACGGGCACGTCCAGTTCCTCGTCCACCACCACGACCGCGTAGTCGTCGAAGGGGTAAGGGCCGAAGAGGTCCGTGAAGGCCGTCATCATCTGTGGCTGGCGGGCGAAGTCGTACTCGAAGCGCTCGAGCAGGCCGCGGGGTACGGCGGCCGGCTGCGGCACCCGCCCGGCATGCGCCACGTCGACCAGCTCGTACGGTCCGATCTGGACCGTCGCGAGATAGCTGGCCATCGGCGCCGACTGCTCGTACACCCAGGTGGTGGTGGAGGAACTGATCGTCCGGGAGACGAGTGAGCCGTTGGCGACCACGGTGTACGGCGACGGAGTGGTCACCGCGATCCGGTAGGCGGCCTTGTCGTCCGGGCGGTCGTTGCACGGAAACCAGGACCGGGCACCGTTCGGCTGGGAGGCCACCAGCGCCCCTTCCTCCAGCTGCTCCCAGCCGAGGTCTCCCCAGTCGCGTGTGCGGACGGGGTGAGGGACGCCGGTGTAGCGCACCTCGACGGTGAAGGGCGTCCCGGCGCGCAGCGGCCTGGCGGGCCGTACGCGCAGCTTGTCGGCGCGGTGCGTGTACCGGGCCGGGCGGGCACCGTCCACCAGGACCCGGTTGATCCGGAACGGGCCGAGGTCCAGGGCGATTTCGGACAGTGCCCGCCGGGCGACAGCGGTGATCCGGGCCCGGCCGGAGAGCCGGCCGGTGTGCGGGCGGTAGTCCAGCTCCACGTCGTACTCCGTGGTCCGGTAGCCGCTGTCGCCGTGCTGCGGAAGGTACGAATCCGTCACCCTTGTGCGTCCTCTGTGTATTGCTCGTATTGCTCGTCTTGCCTGTCCTGCGCGTGTTCTGCGTGCTACGGCTTCCAGGCCGCGATGGGGTTGCCCAGCCAGCGGGTGTCCGCGGGCACCCGCTCTCCGCGCATCACCAGCGAGGCCGGACCGACCGCTGCCCGGGCGCCGATGACCGCTCCGGGCAGCGCGATGCCGTGCGGACCGAGCGTCGCGCCCGTTCCGAGAACGACATTGTCCATGCGCATGATCCGGTCGTGGAAGAGGTGCGTCTGAACAACACAGCCGCGATTGACGCTCGCGCCGACACCGACGGTGACCAGGTCGGCCTCCGGCAGCCAGTACGTCTCGCACCAGGCGCCGCGGCCGATGCGGGCGCCGAGCCCACGCAGCCACTGGTTCATCAGCGGTGTGCCGGCGGTCGCACCGACCAGCCACGGCACGGCGAGCACCTCCACAAAGGTGTCCGCGAGCTCGTTGCGCCATACGAAGGACGACCACAACGGGTGCTCGACCGCCCGGAAACGGCCGACGAGCAGCCACTTCGCCGCGATCGCGACGACACAGGCCACCACTCCCCCGACGAACAGCAACGCGCCGCCGCACAGCACCGCGAGGGCGAGGCCGAGGCGGTCTGCCAGCAGCTCGAAGGCGGCGAGCGCGAGTACGGCGAGCGCCACGCTGCACATGACCGGCACGATCCGGCAGATCTCGACGGTCGCCCGCGCCCACTTCAGCCGCTTCGGCGGGTCGAAGGTACGGCTCTGGTCACCTACCTCCGCGGCCCGCGGCAGCTTCATCGGCGGCATACCGAGCCAGGAGCTGCCCGCCTTCGCCCGCTTCGGGGTCGACGACAGCACGCCGACGAGGCCGCGCTTGGGTACGGAGCGGCCCGCGGCCGTCATGCCGGAGTTGCCGAGGAAGGCCCGCTTGCCCACCCGCGCCTCGGCGATCCGCAGCCAGCCGCCGCCGAGTTCGTACGAGGCGACCATCGTGTCGTCGGCGAGGAACGCGCCGTCGCCGACCGTCGTCATCGCGGGCAGCGCCAGCACGGTCGACGCCTCGACACCGCGGCCCACCTTCATGCCCAGCGCCCGCAGCCACACGGGCGTGAACAGGCTCGCGTACAGCGGAAAGAGGTGCACGCGGGCCATGTCCATCAGCCGCTCGGTCGCCCACGCCTGCCAGGCGGTCCGCCCGTGGACCGGGTGGTAGCCCTCACGCAGCCCGATGCCGAGCAGCCGCACACCGGCGAGAACGATCAGCGCGTACGTGATCACGGAGACGACCGTCGCGAGTGGCACGGCGGTCAGCGCGGCCGTCAGCGCCTGGCCGAGGCCGGTCCGGCCGTGCACGAACAGGCCGATCACCAGCAGGCCGGGCAGCGCCGCGAGCGCGGGCAGCAGCCCAAGGACCACCGAAGTGAGCGTGTAGACCGCCGTCCAGCGGCGCTTGCGCGGCGGGCGGCCGTCGGGCGTGTGCCGATTCGCCTTCCCCTTGCGTGCCGCGGGCACACCGGCCCAGCGCTCGCAGGCCGGAACCGCGCCCGTCACACCCGACCCGGGGGCGATCTCGGCGCGCTTGCCGATCCGCGCGCCGGGGAAGAGCGTGCTGCGGGCGCCGACGGTGGCTCCGGCGCCGATACGGACGGCGCCGATGTGCAGCCGGTCGCCGTCGAGCCAGTGCCCGGACAGATCCACCTCGGGCTCGACCGCGCAGCCCTTGCCGAGCCGCAGCATGCCGGTCACCGGCGGCAGGGCGTGCAGATCGACGCCCTCGCCGATACGGACGCCGAGCGCCCGCGCGTAATACGTGAGCCACACCCCGGCGAGGCTGGTCGCGCCGCTCAGCTCGGCGAGGCGTTCCGCCGTCCACAGCCGTAGGTGCGTGCTGCCGCCGCGCCGGTACGTGCCGGGGCGCAGGCCGCGCAGCAGCAGCCGCGCACCGCCTGCCGCGATCACGATCCGTCCGGGCGGGCTGACCACGAGCAGCCAGCTGAGCCCCACCCACCACCAGGACACCGTCGGCACCCACGGCAGCCCGATGACATTGCCGACCGCGGCCGCGACCACGCCCCAGCGCAGCCCGGCGATGCCGAGCAGCGGAAGCATCAGCAGCACTTGCACGACGCCGGACAGGCGCGGCACCGGCTGGACATCCCGCTGTGCCGTCGCGCCCGCCGAGGGCTCCTCCAGCGTCCGGGCGAGCGCGCCGAGTGTCGGGTTCTGGTAGATGTCTCCGACCGATCCGGCGGCGTACCGCTCCCGGATCCGGGACACCAACTGCGCGGCGGCCAGACTGCCGCCGCCGCTCGCGAAGAAGTCCGCGTCGGGGCTGTTCACCGGAGCCCCGAGAAGATCGGTCCACTGCTCGGCCAGCCAGGCCTCGGTGGCGGTGAGCTCGGTCCGACCGGTGGCCGGAGTGTCCAGAGCGGGCAGCGGCCACGGCAGGGCGGCCCGGTCCACCTTGCCCGAGGTACGGGTCGGGAGGGTGTCCACGACGGCGAGCAGGGGCACGAGGGCGGCGGGCAGCTCCTTGCGCAGTCGCGCGACGGCGTCGGCCTGGTCGAAGGAGTCCACGTCGAAGGGCGCCGCGTCGAAGGAGTCCACGTCGAGGGGCGCCGCACCGGCCGCAGGCTCCGGCGCGTCGGCGGGGCCGTTGCCGTCTGTGGCGGCGGAGGCCGGGGCGTGGGCACCGGCGCCGGCCAGCGGGCCCGGGGCCGGTTCGGCGACCGCGCCATCGGCGGGGCCGGGAGCCGCGGAGCCCGCGCCGTCCGCCGTATCGGCTGCGTCAGCGGTGTCAGCGGTCATCAGGTCGCCGTCCGCCGGCCGGTCGCCGACCGGCTCGCTCGGCACCACATAGCCGACCAGCAGTTGATGGCCGCCGGCCGTCGTACGGACCGCAGCCGCGGCTCCCGCGACGCCCGGCAGCGCCTGCAGCGCCGCATCGATCTCGCCGAGTTCGATGCGACGGCCACCGAGCTTGATCTGCTCGTCCGCCCGGCCCACGAAGAGCAGGCCGTCCTCCTCCGCCCGGACCAGGTCGCCGCTGCGGTAGGCGCGGGCCCAGCCGAGCGCGAGCAGTGGCGCGTACTTCTCTGCGTCCTTCTCGGCGTCCAGGTACCGGGCGAGGCCGACGCCGCCGATGACGAGCTCGCCGGTCCCTCCCATGGGGACGAGGTCACCGGCGCCGTCCACGACGGCGAGCTCCCAGCCGTCGAGCGGCAGCCCGATCCGTACCGGCCCTTCGCCGGTCAGCGGCGCCGCGCAGGCGACGACCGTGGCCTCGGTCGGGCCGTACGTGTTCCAGACCTCACGGCCCGTGACGGCCATCCGCTCGGCCAGCTCGGGCGGGCACGCCTCACCGCCGAATATCAGCAGCCGGACGTCGTCGAGCGCCTCGGCGGGCCAGAGGGCCGCGAGTGTGGGGACCGTCGACACGACGGTGATGCGCTGCTCGACCAGCCAGGGGCCCAGGTCGAGGCCGGTGCGTACGAGGGAGCGGGGTGCGGGCACCAGGCAGGCGCCATGCCGCCAGGCGAGCCACATCTCCTCGCAGGAGGCATCGAAGGCGACGGAGAGCCCGGCGAGGACCCGGTCGCCGGGGCCGAGGGGCTCCCTCGCCAGGAAGATCCGGGCTTCGGCGTCGACGAAGGCGGCGGCGCTGCGGTGGCTGACGGCGACGCCCTTGGGCCTGCCGGTGGAGCCTGAGGTGAAGATGATCCAAGCGTCGTCACCCGGGCCCGGCCGACTGCCCGTGACTCCCGCCGCGGTACCGCACGGCTCGAAGGCCCGGCCCTCGCCGATCACGGCACTCACCGCCGCCTCGGTGAAGACCAGCTCGGCCCGCTCGTCGGGGTCCTCGGCGTCGACCGGGACATACGCCGCGCCCGCCGCCAGCACGGCGAGGATCGAGACATACAGGTCGGCGGTTCCTGACGGCACGCGTACGCCGACACGGTCGCCGACGCCTATTCCGGCGGCGGTGAGGCGCAGTCGCAGGGACTCGACCTCGCCGAGCAGCGCACGGTATGTGAGGGGCGCGTCACCGTCGTCGACGGCTGGTGCGTCCGGGTGACGTCGCGCGGTCTCGTCGAGGATGTCGAGGAGAGTGCGTTCGGAGGCGGCACTTCCCGCGGTGAAGAGCGCGGGCGCCGGTGCCTCGTCGAGCAGCGGATCGAGGAGAGCCGGTGACTCCGGGGCCATAGTCATACAGCGCACCGATCGTCGGCCGACAGGGCGCTCAGTGCTGCGTGGCTCCGGTGGATGCCAGGCTGGCTCGTACGCATCTCTCACTCTCCCTAGGTCGTGTGGAGTGCGCTGCGAATCCCCATTCCGCGCACGGCAAACGAGGAGTTTATCCAGCGTTGGCCCATCTCGCCTGATGTATGGGACACAGCCGACCGGGCCGCATCGGCCTGCCCGGCTCCTGGTCGAATCACATCGCCCCTGCTCAGGACCGGCACCGGGGGCGCCCTCACCACGCCCGTACGGCACGGGCTGCGGACGCCGATTGTGGTGAACCGCACTCGTGGTAACGCCGTGTTCATCCGCACTGTGGGCAACCGGGCCTTCTCAGAAGGTCACCGCGCCGGCTTCGCTTACGGTGCCTCGGTCTCCGCCGCGAAGTCCCGGTCGACCGCTGCCCACTTGAGCTCGCAGCGCGCCGCGCGGCTCCTCGTGCTCGACCGGTTGCTGACTCCCGAGTGATCTTACTTCGGAGTAAATCCACGACCGCGCAGGGAGCTTGGACCGTGACCGATCGCCGTGCGCACCGACGGCCGGCACACCGGCCCTCGACGAGCCGCACGGTAGGGCCGAGTCGATCGCGCCCCCTGGCAGCGGCAGAATCGGGGTCGTCAGCGTCCGGAGCCTGCTGCGGGCACAACACATGGCACCCGAACCGCCCCTGGCCCTCACCCTGGCGCACGGGGCACCGGCCTCACCACTGAGGTGGCATCAAATGACGTACGTACAGACGGAGTTCAAGGTCCCGGCACCGCCCCCCACGACCGTGACGTACGCGGCCGAGGACTCGGCTTCCCAACTCCGCAGCGGCGACCGCGTCCACCTCATCGGGAGGACCAGCGCTGACCTTTCATAAGGTCCCCGAGCCCCATCCAGGCGAAGTTCATCAGCGTCCCCGCCGCTTCCTTCGCCGAGACGCCCTCGGTCTCGTTCGCCCACCCCGCGAGCGACTCCGCCGCGCCCACCAGCGCCTGCGCGAGCCCCCCGACATCCCGGTCGGCCAGCTCGGGGTTGTGCTGGGTCTCGCATGCCGCGGCCCCGATCAGCCCGGTCACGAAGGCCACTATCTCGTGCCGCATCGCCGCCACTTCAGCGGCGAACGGCTCTCCGTGCGTACGCGCCTGCCGGTGCAGGATCGCCCAGCCGTCCGGGTTCTCGGCGGTGTGCGTGAAGAACGCCGCAAGCCCCGACCACAGCTGCCGGTCCGCCGCAAGCCCCGGCTCGGCTCCCGCCCGCACGGCGACGATCAGCGCCTCGGCCTCGCGCCGTATGCACGCCGTGAAGAGCTCTTCCTTGGAGTTCAAGTACAGGTAGACCAACGGCTTGGAGACCCCGGCCAGTTCGGCGATCTCATCCATCGAGGCCGCCCGGTAGCCGCGCTGCCCGAAGGTCCGCACCGCGGCGTCCATCATCTGCCGCTCGCGCACGGCGCGCGGCATGCGTTTGCTTTTGACGCCCTTCACATCACCCATGTCAGACATCCTCCCGCCCCACACATCCTTACTTCGCGGTAAGCCTACGGCCCCCGGGAAGAGCCCAAAAACGCGGAACGGTCCCCCTTCCGGCATGGAAGGGGGACCGCACCACGATTCGGACCGGGTCAGTACTGCAACCTGACCAGAACCACTAATTGTGTCGAGCGCCTAGGCCGACGGCGTTACCTGCGGCGTCCAGACCTCGGTGCACGACAGGCTCGGCGGCGTGGCGGGAGGCCCAACCGTCGCGAAGGTCAGGGTGCACGTGGTCTCGAACACGGTCCCGGCCGTGGTCAGCACGTGCACCGAGGCCGAGTTCAGCACCCCGTTGCTGGACACCGAGGCGGAGCAGGCGCCCGCCGGGAAACCGCCACCCGGGGTGTTGCTGATGTTCTCCCAGTCGAAGACGCCACCCGGGACCGTCCGGATGCCCGCGAAGACAGCGGCGTTGAGCGGGCCCGCCGCACCGTCCGGATCGATGACCGCGGCGGCCACCTGGTGGGTGGCGATCGGAGCGACCACGAGGGGGTTGTAGTGGGCGAGGTCGCTGCACGGCCCGGACGGACCAGTGGCGCCGATCGGACCCTGGGGACCTCCCGGACCCTGGGGACCCTGTCCCCCACAGCCGTTGCCGTTGCCGTTGCCGTTGACTACGGCCTTCCCGCTCTCCGCCGAGACCTGGCATTCGTCCCCACCCGGGGCTGCCACGCTCACGCTGGCGGGTGCCACGGAACTGGGCGCTGCGGCAATCGCGGGGCTCGCGATCCCCGCGAGCATGAGGACCATCGACGCGATGGTACCGCCGGTCAGCCAGGCACTGCTTCTGGGAAGCGGACCCAGAGAGGACCTGGTCCTGTTCTCAGGATTCATTCACTGCTCCTTTTGGAACCGGATCTTGGAACCGGATCGGATGATGCGGCGGAAGCCGGTTCAGGCTTCCCTCGGAATCATCGGTTCGCAGGCGCAATGCCTTGAGAGCCTCGCAGAGCTATCAACATGATGGCGTATCGGGGGAACTCCAATGGGGGCATACGCGACAGCGAACCCTCTGCCGAGGTCGGCGTGCCGCCAACGGGCCAGAAGCCCCGGTGCGTAAGGTCGCCCGGTCCGACCCGCCCGGGAAATGGTGTTGCCGTGAAGCCGTCCATGTGCTTGTGCATGATCGTCAAGAACGAGGCGAAAGTCATCGAGCGATGCCTCGCCTCCGCGCGTGACCTCGTGGACACCTGGGTGATCTCCGACACCGGCTCGACCGACGGAACCCAGCAGCTGATCCGTACGGCAATGCACGGCATCCCGGGTGAGCTGCACGAGGAGCCCTGGGTCAACTTCGGCCACAACCGGACTCTGAACATCAGGCACGCCCGCGGCAAGGCCGACTACCTGCTCCTCCTCGACGCCGACCACGTGATCCGCCGGGACGGCCCCCTGCCCGGGCTGACCGCCGACGCCTACATGCTGCGGCACGAAGGCGCGACCGAGTACCGCATCAGGCGCCTCGTCAGCGGCAGTGTCGCCTGGCGGTACGAGGGCGTCACCCACGAGTACCTCACCGCCGACACGCGGCACCGCCAGGCGAATCTCGACGCACTCGTCATCGAGGACTTCTACGACGGAGGCTCACGGCGCGACAAGTTCGAGCGCGACGCGCGTCTGCTGAGCGCCGAGATGGAGCGCGACCCCACCAATACCCGCACGGTCTTCTATCTGGCGCAGACCATGCGCGACATGGGCAGCACCGAGGAGGCGATCGCCCTGTACGAGCGCCGCGCCGGGATGGGGGGCTGGGCCGAAGAGGTCTACTGCTCGCTGCTGCAGGCCGGGATTCTCAGGGCCGACTCCGACGACTGGCCTGGAGCGGTGAGCGCCTTCTCCCGCGCCTGGGAGTCGCGTCCACAGCGGCTCGAAGCGTGTTACGAACTCGCCATGCGGCTGCGCAGAATGGGCCGCCATCAGGCCGCGCACGCGATCGTCCGCGCCGGGCTGGGCAAGGAGCAGCCGGACGACCTGCTGTTCATCCAGCCGTGGGTGTACCGCTGGGGACTGTTGTTCGAGTTCTCGATCACTGCCTACTGGGTGGGCGACTACGCCGGCTCGCTCCAGGCGTGCGACCGCCTTCTGGCGATGCCCGACCTGCCCGACGTCTACCGCAAGCAGACGGTCACCAACCGCGAGTTCGCCGCGACGCGGATGACCCCGGTCCCTGAACCCACCACTGCGGCGCGGGTGGCAGGGGCACCGCGTACGGGATCGAAAGAGAACTGAAACCCGCACAGACGCCCAGCCGTACCGCCGACGGCTGTGCCCGCACCCGGAGACCCGGGTGCGGGCACAAGCGTCCCAGACCGTTGTGACCTAGGCGGCGACCGGCACGGCCACCTTCTGCTCGGCCTCGCGGGCGTCGTACTCGTCGATCGGCGAGGACTTCGCCGAGTTGTAGGCGTCGTGGTCGAGGATCTTCTCGCGTGCCGCGACGATGACCGGAACCAGTGCTTGACCTGCGACGTTCGTGGCGGTCCTCATCATGTCCAGGATGGGGTCGATCGCCATCAGCAGTCCCACACCCTCCAGCGGCAGACCCAGCGTGGAGAGAGTCAGCGTCAGCATGACCGTGGCGCCGGTCAGTCCGGCGGTGGCCGCCGAGCCGACGACCGAGACGAAGGCGATCAGCAGATAGTCCTGGATACCGAGCTGCACATCGAAGATCTGCGCGATGAAGATCGCGGCGAGCGCCGGGTATATCGCCGCGCAGCCGTCCATCTTGGTCGTCGCGCCGAACGGAACGGCGAACGAGGTGTACTCCTTCGGCACGCCGAGACGCTCGGTGACCTTCTGCGTGACCGGCATCGTGCCGACCGAGGAGCGGGAGACGAAGGCCAGCTGGATGGCCGGCCAGGCGCCCTTGTAGAACTGGACCGGGTTGACCTTGGCGACGGTCGCCAGCAGCAGCGGGTAGACGCCGAAGAGCACCAGCGCGCAGCCGATGTAGACGTCCGCGGTGAACGTCGCGTACTTGCTGATCAGGTTCCAGCCGTAGTCGGCGATGGCGAAGCCGATGAGGCCGACGGTACCGATGGGCGCCAGTCGGATGACCCACCAGAGGGCCTTCTGCAGCAACTCGAGCACGGCCTCGCTGAGCGTGAGGATGGGCTTGGCCTTCTCGCCGAGCGCCAGCGCGGCGATACCGGCGACGACGGCCAGGAAGACGATCTGGAGAACCTCGAGCGTGGCGAACGGCGTGACGATGTCCGTCGGGACGATGCCGGTGAGGAAGTCGATCCAGGTCCCGTGGTGGTCGGGGGCCTTGCCGTCCTTCGGCGTAAGTCCGGTGCCCGCGCCCGGGTTGGTGAGCAGGCCGATCGCGAGGCCGATGGCGACCGCGATCAGCGACGTGATCATGAACCAGAGAAGCGTGCGGGTGGCCAGTCTGGCGGCGTTGTTGACCTTACGGAGGTTGGTGATCGACACCAGGATCGCGAAGAAGACGAGCGGCGCGACGGCCAGCTTCAGCAGCTGGACGAAGATCGAGCCGATCTGGTCGAGCGTGTCCTTCAGCCAGCCGATGTCCTGGCTGCGGGCGAGCCAGCCGAGCAGGACGCCGAGCGCCAGACCGGCGGCGATCTGGGCCCAGAACGGGACCTTGGGTATACGGAAGCCGGAGCCCGAGGGCTTCCCGGCCGTGGTGGACGCGGTGTTCGCGGACACGGAGGACACACTCCAGATATGGCGTAAAGACATACGGGGACGGGGGTGCGGCGCCCATGCGCAATTGCGCGGCGCCGCTGTGAGGCCGGGGTCAGACCGAGCGGCAACAGACCGCGGACATACAGCGGCACAGATCGACATGCAGGCGCGCCACGAGCGGGATGCTCACGGCGTCGTGGTGGCGCACTGCTGTCTTCATGCGCAACACGTTAACACTTTAACTTTGTGAACCTCAAAGCTCCCCTTGGGGTCCGGGCCGGCACGGCAGGCCGGAAACGCCGACGCCCCGGCTGGGGAGCGACTGCTCCTGCCGGGGCGCGGGTTGAGTGTGAAAAGGCTTACGCGGGCCTACTGGACGGCGCCGTCCTCCTGCGAACGGTTCGCGTCGAGCCTGGCCTTGGCACGGTCGACCTTGCCGACGATCTGCTCGGACATGGCGTCACGCTGCTTGCGCAGCAGGATGAAGCTGAGCGGCGCGGACACGACGAGCGCGAGCAGGATCACCCAGACGAAGTTGGAGTCGCCGAGCCCCTTGGGCAGCACGCCCACCTGAACCAGGGTGCCCACGAGGACGAAGCAGCCGATGAAGATGGCGAGGCGCAGCGTGGTGTACCGGATCGCGGCGCTCGACTTGGCAGCGGACACGACGGGCCTTCTCTCTTCGTACGACGGATCGTGCCCGTCCAGTGAAGCACGCCCGGCCCTGTCCGATTCACGTGGGTTCAGATCAGCGGCAGCAGCATCACGATGTCGTCGCGGTCGTCACCCTCGGCGACCCGGATCCCCCCGGGCACGCGTCCGACCTCCTTGTATCCGCAGGCGGCGTAGAAGCGGTCGGCTCCGGTGCCGCCACGGCAGGTGAGCCGTATCGCCTCGATGCCGTCGAAGGTCCGGGCGGCATCGGCGGCCGCGGCCATCAGTTCGCGGCCGTAGCCGTTGCCCTGGTACCTGGGGTGCACCATCACCGTGTAGAGCCAGACCCAGTGCCGCATCAGCCGGTGCATGTTGTACGTGAAGAAGGCGGTGGCCGCGACGGCGCCCTCGTCGTCGTAACCCACGAGCAGCCGGGTGCGGCCCTCGGCCATCGCGACCAGATGCTTCACGAACTCGGGCCGCACGGCGTCGTCGGTCACCGGCGGCACAAAACCGACGGCCCCGTCCGCGTTGGACACGTCGGCCCAGAGCGAGACGACCCCGTCCCGCAGGGGGCGGTCGATCGGCGGATCCAACTCAAAGGTAAGGCCCATGAGTCGAGATTAGCCATTACAAGCGGCGTTGCTCAACCCGTGTCCACAACGCGAGAAGCCCCGGCCGCAGCCGGGGCTTTCGGGAGAACCCGGGGCGCCCCCGGCCTGTGGTGAAGCCGCGACCGGCCCCGCAGCGGCGTGTGGACGCGGCCCCGCACTCAGGGACGGACGAGGGGTCAGAACCGCATCGGCTGCGGCGACTCGCGCCGGTCGGCGTCCGGACCCGGGTACTCGCGGATGATCTCGTACCGCGTGTTCCGCTCCACCGGGCGGAAGCCCGCATCGCGAATCAGGTCCAGCAGGTCGTCGCGGGTCAGCTTGTTGGGCGTGCCGTAGTTGTCCGCGTCATGCGTGATCTTGTACTCGACGACCGATCCGTCCATGTCGTCCGCGCCGTGCTGCAGCGCGAGCTGCGCGGTCTGCACACCGTGCATCACCCAGAACACCTTGACGTGCGGCACGTTGTCGAACAGCAGCCGCGAGACCGCGAAGGTCTTCAGCGCCTCGGCACCGGTCGCCATCGTCGTGCGCGCCTGCAGCCGGTTGCGGACCTTGCCGTCCTGCATGTCCACGAAGTCGTGCTGGTAGCGCAGCGGGATGAAGACCTGGAAACCGCCGGTCTCGTCCTGCAGCTCACGCAGCCGCAGCACATGGTCGACGCGGTGGCGGGGCTCCTCGATATGGCCGTAGAGCATCGTGCTCGGGGTCTTGAGACCCTTCGAGTGCGCGAGGCGGTGGATGCGCGACCAGTCTTCCCAGTGGGTGCGGTGGTCGACGATGTGCTGCCGGACCTCCCAGTCGAAGATCTCCGCGCCGCCGCCGGTCAGCGACTCCAGACCGGCCTCGATCAGCTCGTCGAGGATGTCGGACGCGGACATCCCGGAGATGGTCTCGAAGTGGTGGATCTCGGTGGCGGTGAAGGCCTTCAGGGAGACGTTCGGCAGAGCCTTCTTGAGCTCGCTGAGCGAGCGCGGGTAGTACCGCCACGGCAGGTTGGGGTGGAGCCCGTTGACGATGTGCAGCTCGGTGAGATTCTCGCCCTCCATCGCCTTGGCGAGGCGGACGGCCTCCTCGATGCGCATGGTGTACGCGTCCTTCTCGCCCGGCTTGCGCTGGAACGAGCAGTAGGCACACGACGCGGTGCACACATTCGTCATATTGAGGTGGCGGTTGACGTTGAAGTGGACGACGTCGCCGTTCTTGCGCGTCCTCACCTCGTGCGCGAGGCCGCCGAGCCACGCCAGGTCGTCCGACTCGTAGAGGGCGATACCGTCCTCGCGGGTCAGCCGCTCCCCGGCCCGGACCTTCTCCTCCAGCTCGCGCTTGAGGCCCACATCTTGAATAGATGCAGTCACTTAGGCCGCCTCCCATTTTGTCTACGCCGTGCTGTCCCGGGGGACACCTCCGGGACCCCCCGGAGGCTCCGCCAACCGTACGCCTAGCCCTCCTCGGGCAGATCGCCGACCCGGTTCTCCCACTTGGTGGAGAGCACGATCGTGGTGCGCGTACGGGAGACGCCCCTCGTGCCGGAGAGCCGGCGGATCGTCTTCTCCAGACCGTCGACATTGTCGGCCCGCACCTTGAGCATGTACGAGTCGTCGCCCGCGATGAACCAGCAGTCCTCGATCTCGGCGAGGTCCTTCAGCCGGCGCGCCACGTCATCGTGGTCGGCGGCGTCGGAGAGCGAGATCCCGATCAGTGCCGTGACACCGAGACCGAGCGAGGCGGCGTCGACGGTGGCCCGGTAACCGGTGATGACGCCTGCCGCCTCGAGGCGGTTGATGCGATCGGTGACGGAGGGCCCCGAGAGCCCGACGAGCCGGCCGAGCTCCGCGTACGAAGCCCGGCCGTTCTCCCTGAGCGCCTGGATGAGCTGCCTGTCCACCGCGTCCATATGCCTGGACCCTTCCATTGTTCAGCGATCTCGCAAGATTACGTATAGAATCTAAGGCACGCAGGGTCAATGACCCTGCGAATCTTTCAGATGATCAGCAATAGTCCTTCGAACTTTCAGGAGTGAGCTTCACCGTGTACTCGACCGAGATGGCCTACGCCCACATGCGACAGCTGCAGGAGCTGGCCAACCGCTCGCGTGCCCATCAGCCCGCTGCCGCCCACCGGATCGACAAGACCCGCACGGCTCGCCGCGCCAAGAAGCGCTAACCCGGGCTAATCCGAACGAGAGCCACCCAGCTCTCCCTCCCAACGGCGGTACAGCTGATGCGGCACCCCTGCCGCGTCCAGCACCCGCCCGGCGACGAAGTCCACCAGATCCTGGATGTGCGTCGCCCCCGCGTAGAACGCCGGAGAGGCGGGCAGAACCACGGCGCCCGCCTCGTCCAGCGTCACCAGATGCCTGAGGGTCTGCCCGTTCAGCGGAGTCTCCCGCACCGCGACCACAAGCTTCCGCCTCTCCTTGAGCGTCACGCTCGCCGCGCGCTGCAGCAGATCCTTCGAGAGCCCGAGCGCCACCCCGGCCACACACGCCGTCGACGCCGGCACGATCAGCATCCCCTTCACCGGATACGAACCGGACGAAGGCCCGGCGGCCAGATCCCCCGCGGCCCAGTGCCGTACGTCATCGACATCGACCCTGAAGATGCCCGGCTTGCCGTCGGCCCCGCGCGCCAGCCACTCCCGCAGATCCTCGCGCCAGTGCGCGTCGCGGAAGGCGATCCCGGTCTCGTCGAGCAGCGTCAGCCGCGAGGCACGGCTGACCACCAGGTCCACGCTCTCGCCCGCGGCCAGCAGCCCGCGCAGTACAGCGGCGGCGTACGGCGTCCCGGACGCCCCGGAGACCCCCACCACCCACGGCTGACGGCTCTTCACTTCCACAGGCTCCACACCTCTGACAATATCCGGCAGCGCGCGGTCTTCGGCCGCCAGTGCGCCATGGCTTACACGGTCAGGCCGCGCACCAGCAGATCGAGCAGCGCACACCCGAAGAGTGCGATCCCGATGAAGCCGTTGACCGTGAAGAACGCACGGTTGAGACGGGACAGGTCGTGCGGCGTCACGATCGAGTGCTCGTACAGGAACGCCGCGGCGACGATCACCAGGCCCAGCCAGAAGAACCCGCCCGCGTCCGTGGCCAGCGCGTACCAGACCAGCAGAACCGTCGTGACGACATGCGATACGCGCGCGCCGTACAGCGCGGCCGGGATGCCGAAGCGGGCCGGTACGGACATCACGCCCTGCGCACGGTCCGCCTGGACGTCCTGGCAGCCGAAGATCAGGTCGAAGCCGCCGATCCAGACGCCGACCGCGAGACCGAGGATCACCGCGTCCCAGGACCACTGGCCGGTGATCGCGATCCACGCGCCGACCGGGCCCATCGCCTGGGCGAGTCCGAGGATGGCGTGCGGGAAGTTCGTGAACCGCTTGCCGTACGGATAGACCACCATCGGGATCACCGCGATGGGGGCGAGCGCGAGACACAGCGGGTTCAGCGCGGCGGCCGCCCCGAGGAAGACGACGACGGCGACCAGCGCGCCGGTCCAGGCCGACCTCACCGAGACCGCGCCGGTCACCAGCTCGCGTCCCGCGGTACGCGGATTACGGGCGTCGATCTCGCGGTCGATGATGCGGTTGCAGGCCATCGCGAAGGTGCGCAGGCCCACCATCGCGATCGTCACCAGCAGCAGCCGCCCCCAGTGGATGCTCTCGTCCAGCTGGAACATCGCGGTCAGCGAGGCGATGTACGCGAAAGGGAGCGCGAAGACCGAGTGCTCGATCATCACCAGCCGGAGGAAGGCCTTGGTCCCACCGGGTTGAGGGACTGCGGCGGCGGCACTGCTCACAGGCCGTACTCCTTCCAGCGGCGGTCGACCTTCGCCGCCGTCTCCGGGTCGGACTCGACCATGTTCGGCCAGCCGCCGTCCCGTACGTACCCCTCCTCGGGGAGTTTCTTCGTCGCGTCGATGCCCGCCTTGCCGCCCCAGAACTGCTGGTACGAGGCATGGTCGAGGTGGTCGACCGGGCCTTCGACGACGGTCAGGTCACGGGCGTAGTCGGTGTTGCCGAGCGCCCGCCACGAGACCTCGTGCAGATCGTGGACGTCGCAGTCGGCGTCCACGACGACGATCAGTTTCGTCAGCGACATCATGTGCGCGCCCCAGATGGCGTGCATGACCTTCTGCGCGTGCTTCGGGTACTTCTTGTCGATCGAGACGATCGCGCAGTTGTGGAAGCCGCCGGACTCGGGCAGGTGGTAGTCCACGATGTCCGGCACGATGATCTTGAGCAGGGGAAGGAAGAACCGCTCCGTTGCCCGGCCCAGCGGACCGTCCTCCGTCGGCGGCCGGCCCACCACGATCGACTGCAGCAGCGGGCGCTTGCGCATCGTGACGCAGTCGATGGTCAGTGCCGGGAAGGGCTCCTGCGGAGTGTAGAAGCCGGTGTGGTCGCCGAAGGGCCCCTCGGGCAGCATCTCGCCGGGCTCCAGCCACCCCTCGACGACGACCTCGGCGTTGGCCGGGACCTGCAGCGGCACCGTCTTGCAGTCGACCATCTCGATCCGCTTGCCCTGGACGAAGCCCGCGAAGAGGTACTCGTCGATATCGCCGGGCAGCGGCGCGGTGGACGCGTACGTCACGGCCGGGGGGCAGCCGAAGGCGATCGCGACCGGCAGCCGCTCACCGCGTTTGGCCGCCACCTGGTAGTGGTTGCGGCTGTCCTTGTGGATCTGCCAGTGCATGCCGATGGTGCGCCTGTCGTGGCGCTGCAGTCGGTACAGACCGAGGTTGCGTACACCCGTCTCCGGGTGCTTGGTGTGCGTGAGGCCCAGGTTGAAGAAGGAGCCGCCGTCCTCCGGCCAGGTGAACAGCGCCGGCAACTGGTCCAGGTCCACATCGTCGCCGCGCAGGACCACCTCATGCACCGGCGCGTCCTTCACCTTCTTCGGCGGCACGTGCACCATCGTGCCGAGCTTGCCGAAGGCCTCCCGCACGCCGACGAAGCCGTGCGGCAGCTCCGGCTTGAGCAGCCCGCCGATCTTGTCGCTGATCTCCGCGTAGGACTTCAGGCCGAGCGCCTTGAGCAGCCGGCGGTCCGTACCGAAGACGTTCATCGCGAGCGGCATCGCGGATCCGCGCACATTCTCGAAGAGCAGCGCGGGACCCCCCGCCTTGTTCACGCGGTCGACGATCTCCCCGACCTCCAGATACGGATCAACCTCGGCCTTGATGCGCTTGAGGTCTCCCTCGCGCTCCAGCGCCCGGAGCAGGGAGCGAAGATCGTCGTAAGCCATGCCAACCAGTATCGGCCACCCACTACCCTGTACCCGTCACCGGGGCCTACGGGGCCCCGCCACCGCTCCCCCGAGGGGATCGCACCACCATGCTCCGGTATCTGCCCTTCCTGCTGGTCCTGGCGCTGTGGATCTACGCCTTCATCGACTGCCTCAACACCCCCGAGCAAGAGGTCAAGCACCTCCCCAAGGTGGTGTGGATCATCATCGTGCTGCTCTTCGGCGAGGTGCTGATCGGTCCGGTCGCCTGGCTCGTCGCCGGCAAGGCGCGCAAGGTCTCCGCCGACGGCAGCACACCCTCCGAGTGGCACCGCAGCCACCGCACGGAGTGGGTCGCGCCCGACGACAACCCCGACTTCCTCAAGTCCCTCAAGGACGAGGCTGCTCCTTCCAAAGAGGTAAAGGACGAGGCTCTCCTCAAGGACTGGGAGGCGGATCTGCGCCGCCGCGAGGAGGAGCTCAAGCGCCGCGAGAACGGCGACGACCCCCAGAAGTCCTGAACGCCATGGAGTACGAACCGTGGCTGTCGACAGCTCTCGATGAGGCGCGGACCGGGCTGGCCGAGGGCGGGATTCCCATCGGGGCCGCGCTGTACGGCGCGGACGGGACGCTGCTGGGCCGCGGCCACAACCGCCGCGTACAGGACGGCGACCCGTCGATGCATGCCGAGACGGCGGCCTTCCGGGCGGCCGGCCGGCAGCGCTCGTACCGGGGTACGACGATGGTGACGACCCTCTCGCCCTGCTGGTACTGCAGCGGTCTGGTCCGGCAGTTCGGGATCTCCCGGGTGGTGGTCGGCGAGGCGGCCACCTTCCACGGCGGGCACGACTGGCTGGCCGAACACGGCGTGGAGATCGTGCTGTTGGACGACGCCGAGTGCAGGAGCCTGATGCGTGACTTCATCGAGGCCAACCCCGAACTGTGGAACGAGGACATCGGTGACTGAATCCAGGATTCCCGGCATCGACCTGCGCCCATGGCTCACCGGGGACGCCGCCGCGCGCGCGGAGATCGCGGCGAGGGTCGACCAGGCCCTGCGGACCGCCGGATTCCTCCTGGTCACTGGACACGGAGTCGATCCAGGGCTGCGGGCGCAGATCCGGGAGGCGGCACGGCAGTTCTTCCGGCTGCCGTCCGGCGTCAAGGAGCCGTACGCCGTCAAGGTCGGCGGACGCGGCTGGCTGGGACCCGGCGCCGAGGCGAACGGGTACGCCGAGGGTATGCAGACTCCACCGGACCTGAAGGAGTCGCTGTCCTTCGCGGCCGAGGACCCCACCGGCGACCCCGCGGTCGATGCCGAGTGGTTCCTTCCCAACAGCTGGCCGGCGGAGGTACCGGAACTGAAAGAGCTGGTCGAGGCGTATCTCGGGCAGCTGCGGGCGCTCTCCGACCTGCTGCTGGAGCTCCTCGGGGTCGCGCTGGGCGAGACCGAGGACTTCTTCACCCGGCACACCGGGCATCCCACCTGGGGCTTCAACATCAACTGGTATCCGGGGAGGGACACCGTCGGCGAGCCGCAACCCGGACAGTTCCGCATCGGCCCGCACACCGACTTCGGCACGGTCACGGTCCTGGACCGGCAGGCGGGCAAGGGCGGGCTGCAGGTGTTCACCGACGAGGGCGGCTGGGAGGACGCGCCGTACGACCCCGAGGCGTTCACCATCAACATCGGGGATCTGATGGCCCGCTGGACGGGCGACCGCTGGCGCTCGGGCCGCCACCGGGTGCTGCCGCCGCCGGCGGACGTACCGGCCGAGGAGCTGATCTCACTCGTCTACTTCTACGAGTGCGATCCGGGAACCGAGGTCCGTGGCATCGACTCGCACACCTATCTGCGCGCCCAGCTCGACGCGATCACGGCCGACTGACGTCACGCTCCCGGGCCGCGTACGCCTCGTGCAGCTCCTGCCTGCGCTCCGGAGTCCAGCCGGACCAGTCCACCGGCCGCCCGTCGAGCGCGTCGACGAGGTACTCGAAATGGCTGTGCCAGCACGCCAGGCGGTCCGGACGCCGCTTGTCGTCGCCGTTGAACTCGTTGGTGAACCGGACCGTCGTGCCGGTGCTGCCGGCCGGCTCCAGATGGAAGCGCATCCGGCCGTGGACGTTCACGGTGTACTCGGCGACGTGCTCGACGTCCCAGGCGGTGATGCGGCCCTCGACGGACGTGTGCCGTCCCTCGGCACCCGTGGTGAGCCCGCGCAGCGTGACCGCGCCACCGAGCCGGGGCTCGAGCACATCGGCGGCCGCGAGCCAGCCCCGCACGCCCTCAGGTGTGGCCACGGCAGCCCAGACCCGGTCCACAGGGTGGGGCAGGCGGAGCTCGAAGTGGAGGGTCTGGGTGCCTCCCTCGCTCCGGCCGGTGCCATGGTCAACGGTGGAGGTCATGGCACCAGCCTCGCGCGCAGTCAGCAGTTCCGCACGCCTGCGCCGCTACCGCGTCACGGCGCGCCCCGCCCTCCGGTTCCGGACCTCGGCGCCGCGCGCCGGGCGCCGGGCGCCGGGCGCCGGGCGCCGGGCGCCGACGTAACGGTCAGACGCCGGCGTAGGAGTGCTTGCCGGTGACGAAGATGTTCACGCCGTAGTAGTTGAAGAGCCAGCAGCCGAAGGCGATGAGCGCCAGAGTTGCCGCCTTGCGGCCCTTCCAGCCGGCTGTCGCGCGGGCGTGCAGATAGCAGGCGTAGGCGACCCAGGTGATGAAGGACCAGACCTCCTTGGGGTCCCAGCCCCAGTAGCGGCCCCAGGCGTCGCCGGCCCAGATCGCACCCGCGATGATCGTGAAGGTCCAGAGCGGGAAGACCGCGGCGTTGATGCGGTACGCGAACTTGTCGAGCGAGGCGGCCGCGGGCAGCCGTTCCAGGACCGAGGTCGCGAAGGCGCCGGGCTGCTCGCCGCGGGCGAGCTTGTTCTCGTAGCTGTCACGGAACAGATAGAGGAGAGTGCCGACCGCGCCGAGGTAGAAGACCGCACCGCAGAAGATCGCGGTGGAGACGTGGATCCACAGCCAGTACGAATGCAGGGCGGGGACCAGCTGGTCACTGTCGGTGTACAGCCAGGTGATGGCGATGCCGAGGTCGGCGAGGACGGTCGCGACCAGCAGCAGACCCATCCAGCGGACATTCTTCCCGGCGAGCAGGAAGCCGAGGTACGCGCCGACCGCCACCGTGGAGAAGGTGAGGGAGAACTCGTACATGTTGCCCCAGGGGGCCCGCTGCACCGACAGCGCGCGTGCGACGACGCCGCCCGCCTCGACGAAGAAGCCGAGGACGGTCAGCGAGACGGCGATCCGGCCGTACAGATCGCCCTTCTCGGTGCCGCCTGCCGCGCCGGGTCCGTCCGGGACGTCACGCGTCCCGGACGCTGAGCGGGTGATGACCTTGGGCTTGTCCAGTACGGCGGTGCCGCCGCCCTGCTGCTTGACCTGGACCTTCACCGAGCCGGCCGCGGCAGCGGTGCCGGTCAGCGCGGCGGCGGTACGGCCCACCTTGCTGCGGCTGCCGAAGACCCATTCGGCGATATGGGCGAGAAAGGCCATCGTGTAGACGGCCATCGACGAATAGATCAGCACATTGCTGATGTGCGCCAGATTCTCGTTGGTGGTTGCGGCGGCGAGAGTCACTTCTCAGCCCCTTCAGCAGATACATCTGCGGTATCGGGATCCGGCGCGGTCGGCGCCTCTGCATGGAGCGTGACCGCCAGATCGGCCAGCTCCTCGGGAAGCTTCGGGGACTCGCTCCGGCCGAGCCCCGCCATTTCGACGACGGTCACGCCGTCCTCCCCCGCCACGGCCCGGACCCAGACGCGCCGGCGCTGGATGAACAGCGAGCCGACGAGGCCCCCGATGGCGGCGATCGCGCCGGTCAGCGCCCAGCCACTACCCGGCTGCTGCGAGATCTGGAAGCTGGCCCACTCCTTCACTTCCTTCTCGAAGGTGATGGAGCCCGCGCCGTCCGGCAGCGTCATCTTCTCGCCGGGCAGCAGCCGTGCCTTGAGGATCTGGCCCTTGGCGTCCTTGAACTGCGTCAGCTTGCGGGTGTCGAGCTGGTACACGTTCTGCGGCAGACCGGCGTTGACGCCGAGGCTGCCGTGGTAGCCGGTGAGGGCGAGCACCGGGAACTCGAGACCCGGGAACTGCGAGAACATCGTGCCCTTGCCCGCGCCCCCGAAGGTCGGCACGAAGAACGCCTGGAAACCCAGCTGGTCCTTCTTGCCGTTCTTGTCGCGGTAGCCGTCCATGACCTTGATCGCGCCGGTCGATGTGATGTTGTTGTCGATCGGCAGCAACGGCACCGCGCCGTTGAAAACGACATTGCCGCGGCCGTCGCGGACGGTGACGACGGGCGCGTATCCGTGCGACAGCAGATAGACCTTGGTGCCGTCGACGACCAGGGGCTTGTTCACCTGGATGACGGACTTCTTGTCGGGCCCGCCGCCCTGCGAGTAGCTGACGCCGGCCTCGAAGGTGCGCGCCGTGCCGCGCTGCGACCCCTTCTCCTCGTACGTACCCGTGAACTTGTCCAGCCTGAAGCTGAACGGCACGAGCTCGTCCGAACTGAACATCGAGCCGGACTTGAAGTCGTCGTACTGGGTGAGGGTGTTGGAGAACCCGTCGCCCTCGACGATCAGCTTGCCGCCCTCGGACTTGAAGAGCTGTCCCGCGGCGAAGGACACCAGCATCACGATCAGCGCGATGTGGAAGAGGAGATTTCCGGCCTCGCGCAGATAGCCCTTCTCGGCGGCGACCGCGTCGCCGACGGTGTGGGCGCGGAAGCGGCGCTTCTTCAGTATCGCGAGCGCGGCCTCACGCACCTGCTCGGGCTCCGCCTCACTGCGCCACGTGGTGTACGCCGGCAGCCTGGTCAGCCGTCCGGGGGCACCCGGTGGCCGGCCGCGGAGCTGACCGACGAACTGCCAGGAGCGCGGCACGATGCAGCCGATGAGGGAGACGAACAGCAGGATGTAGATCGCCGAGAACCACACCGAGCTGTAGACGTCGAAGAACTGCAGCTTCTCGTAGAGCGGCGAGACCGTCTTGTGGGCCTCCTTGAAGGTCTGCACCTTCAGCTCGTCCACGCTGTTCTGCGGGATGAGGGAGCCGGGGATCGCGCCGAGGGAGAGCAGGAACAGCAGGATGAGCGCGACCCGCATGGAGGTCAGCTGCCGCCAGAACCAGCGGACCCAGCCGATGACGGACAGGGAGGGCCCGGCGATGAGCTCTTCCCTGGGCGCGGTGGAGAGCTGAGCTCCGGCCGCTCCGAGGTCCTTGCCGTCGTCCCTCTGTTCGTCGGTCGCTGTCTTGCTCATGAAACTCAGATCCCCACCGTGAAGCCGTTGGTCCAGCCCTGCATGCCCTGCACCAGGCTGTCCCAGACACCGGTCAGCAGCAGCAGACCGGTCGCGATCATCATGATGCCGCCGATCCGCATCACCCAGGCGTAGTGGCGCTTGACCCAGCCGAAAGCGCCGAGCGCCTTGCGGAAGGCCACCGCCGCGAGGACGAAGGGCATTCCGAGGCCGATGCAGTAAGCGACCGTCAGTATGGCCCCCCGGCCCGCGCTCGCCTGCTCGGCGGCGAGGGCGTTCACGGACGCGAGCGTCGGGCCGATGCAGGGCGTCCAGCCGACGCCGAACAGCGCGCCCAGCAGCGGCGCGCCGGCCAGGCCGGTCACCGGCCGCTTGTGGAGGCGGAATTCGCGCTGCGTGAGCCAGGGCATCAGGCCCATGAAGAACACACCCAGCAGGATCATCAGCCCGCCGAGGACCTTGGAGAGAATCTCCTTCTCACCCTGGAGCGTCGCACCGAAGTAGCCGAAGAGCGCGCCGCCGGAGACGAAGACGGCGGTGAAGCCGAGGACGAAGAGGGAGGCTCCGGCGACCATCCGGCCGCGCTTGGCCTCGGCCAGGTCGCTGCCGCTGACCCCGGTGACGTACGAGAGATAGCCGGGTACGAGCGGCAGTACGCAGGGCGAGAAGAAGGAGACGAGGCCGCCGAGTACGGCGATGGGCAGCGCGACCAGCAGTGCCCCGCTGAAGACCGTCTGGTTCACCGAGGCTCACCCCAGGAGGACGGCGTCAGAGCTTCCACCGGTCACTTCTCCGCGATCAATGGGTCAATGATCTTGTGGAGCTGTGTGGCGTCGAGCGCCTGGAGAGAGCGGGCGGCGATCTTTCCCTCACGGTCGAGCACGATCGTGGAGGGAATGGCCTGCGGATTGAGGCTCCCCTTGGGGAAGCCATTGACAATCAGCTTGCCCACCGGGTCGTACAGACTCGGGTACCCGACCTCGAAATCCTTCTCGAAGGCGAGCGCCGGACCCTTGTTGGCGTCGCGGGTATTGATCCCTACGAACTCCACACCCTTCGCCTTCGTCTCCTTGGCGACCTTGGCGAAATGCGGGGCCTCGGCGCGGCAGGGCGGGCACCACGAACCCCAGACGTTCATCACGACGACCTTGCCCTTGAGGTCGGCGACGTCGAGCGGCTTGCCCTCGAGGGTCTCGCCGGTGAGCTCCTTGGTGCTGGTGCGACTGCCCTTGGCGACGGTGGAGATGCCGCCGGTGTCGGTGACGAAGTTGGTGTCGCCGCCACCGCCGGACTTTCCGTTGTCCCCGCCGCTGCAGGCCGACAGAGTGAGAGCTCCGGCGGCGACCAGGGCGGTCAGCAGGGCAGCACGGGAGGCACGGCTAAGGCTCATGTGAAAAGTTTCGCATGGCCGTTCCGGGGATCTTTCCGCGCCCCCCTGGGTGCCCGGATAGCCCCTTGTCAGGCTGCCTTAAGGAATGTGTTCCAGCCGCCTGCCGGAGACTGACCGACCTCGAGCGTACGGAGCTTGGCGAGCACCTTCGGGTCCTGGACGTCGAGCCAGTCGCAGAACTGCCGGAAGGAGACCAGCCGTACGTCCTTCTTGCCGGCCATGCCCTTGAGGGCTTCCTCGACGGCGTCCATGTAGATGCCGCCGTTCCACTGCTCGAAGTGGTTGCCTATGTAGAACGGCGCCCGATTCGACTCGTAGGCGCGCTTGAATCCGGCGAGATAGGCACCGGTGGCCTGCTTCTTCCAGCCGGGATAGCGCTCGGGCATGCCCTTGGTCGAATTCTGCGACTGATTGGCGAGGATGTTGTAGTCCATCGAGAGCACCTCGAAGGAGTGGCCGGGGAACGGCATCTGCTGCAGCGGAAGATCCCAGAGTCCGTGCCGCTTGTCGGGCCACATCTGACGGCCGCCGGGCGAGCTCGCGTCGTAGCGCCAGCCCAGCTTCTTCGCGGTGGGCAGCAGCTTGTCCTGCCCGAGCAGGCAGGGGGTGCGGGCGCCGACAAGTTCCTTGCGGTAGTCGAACGGCAGCGGGTCGATGTCGTTCCAGCCGGTGTTCGTACGCCACTCGGTGACGAACTTCACAGCCTGGTCTATCTCGTTCTGCCAGTCCGCGGGCGACCAGTTGCCGACCGTTCCCGAACCGGCGCAGAAGTGCCCGTTGAAGTGCGTGCCTATCTCATGGCCGTCGAGCCATGCCTGGCGTATGTGCTTCAGCGTCGCCTTGATGTGGTCGTCGGTGAGATAACCGATGTCGGACGCGCCGATGCCATTGTTCGGCGGACGGTAGAGCGTCTTCTTCGACTCGGGGAGCAGATAGATCCCGGAGAGGAAGAAGGTCATCGCCGCATCGTGATTCCTGGCGAGTTCGAGGAAGCGCGGGAAGAGGCCGTTGCCGACCTCACCCGCCCCGTCCCAGGAAAAGATCACGAACTGCGGCGGCGTCTGGCCCGGTTCGAGAGGAACGGGCTTCGGCGGCTGATGCGGCTGCTTTCCCGTGTCGGACGTGGAACCGTCGCCGATCGGCCGGCCCTCGGCCCTGGAAGGGGTGCTGCCCCTGCCCTTGCCGGCCCCGGCCTGTCCCGATCTGTCCTGGCCGGTTGAGCCGCAGCCCGCGATCCCGATCGCGGCCGCCGCCCCAAGTCCCGCCCCGAGCAAACCCCTTCGACTGACGTCGCGCATATCGTCCCCATCCGCGCTCTCTTGGTCCAGAGAGCCCATCCACACCGGCACCGGCTTAGATGCCGGGTGGGAGGCGGAGGTTCCGAAGGGGTGTCACTTATTTTCGTGAGCAACTAAGCACCGAATGCTTTGGCCTTGCCCCTCACGGGCTTCGCACCCGCGAGAAGATGCGCCGGCACAAGATCGCGCGCCGGTTCGGTGTAGCCGACCGAGACGATCTTGTCGTCCTGATAGGTGAAGGTGGTCAGGGACGCGAGAGTGCACTGCCGGCGGCGCGGATCGTGCCAGAGGCGGCGCCGCTCGACGAAACTCCGCACGATCCAGATCGGCAGCTGATGGCTGACGCAGACGGCCTCGTGCCCGCGGGCCGCGTCCCGCGCGGAGTTCAGCGCGCCCATCATCCGTACGACCTGATCGATGTACGGCTCACCCCAGGACGGGCGGAACGGGTTGGTCAGATGCTTCCAGTTGGCCGGCTTGCGCAGCGCGCCGTCGCCCACTCCGAAGGTCTTGCCCTCGAAGACATTGCCCGCCTCGATCAGCCGCTCGTCGGTGTCGAGGGTGAGGCTGTGGCTCTTGGCGACGGGCGTGGCGGTCTCCTGCGCGCGCTCCAGCGGCGATGAGACGACATGGGTGATGTCGCGGTCCGCGAGATGCTCGGCGACCCGGTCGGCCATCTGACGTCCGAGCCCGGAGAGGTGATAGCCCGAACGGCGGCCGTACAACACCCCGTCGGGGTTCTCGACCTCGCCGTGCCGCACCAGATGGACAACTGTGATCTCGCTCATGCGGACACCTCCGTCGCCTCGGCGGCGGCGCGGGCGGCGGAGGGCAGCGCGGCGGCGATCCGCTCGATCGCCCGCTCGTCGTGGGCCGTGGAGACGAACCAGGACTCGAAGGCGGACGGCGGAAGATAGACGCCCTGGGAGAGCATCGCGTGGAAGAACGCGTTGAAGCGGAAGGACTGCTGCTTCTTCGCGTCCTCGTAGTTCCTGACGTCCCTGTCCGTGAAGAAGACGGAGAACATGTTGCTCGCGGTCTGCAGCCGGTGGGCGACGCCCTCCTTGGCGAGCGCGTCCGTCAGCAGCGTCCGGATCGCCGCCGAGACGGCGTCGATCTTCTCGTACGCGGCGTCGTCGAGCAGCCGCAGCTGCGCGAGGCCGGCGGCGGTGGCGACGGGGTTTCCGGAGAGGGTGCCCGCCTGGTAGACGGGGCCGGCTGGGGCAAGGTACTCCATGACGTCCTTGCGGCCGCCGAACGCGGCGGCCGGGAAGCCGCCGCCCATGACCTTGCCGAAGGTCATCAGGTCGGGCGCGACGCCGTCGACGCCGTACCAGCCGGCCTTCGACGTACGGAAGCCCGTCATGACCTCGTCGGAGATGTACAGCGCGCCGTTCTTGGCGCAGGCCGCCCTGAGCCCCTCATTGAAGCCCGGCATTGGCGGCACGACGCCCATGTTGCCCGGCGAGGCCTCGGTGATCACGCAGGCGATCTCGCCCGGATGCGTGTGGAAGGCCTCGTTCACCGCTTCGAGATCGTTGTACGGCAGCACGATGGTGTCGCCGGCCTGCGCGCCGGTGACGCCCGGGGTGTCGGGCAGCCCGAAGGTCGCCACCCCGGAGCCGGCCGCGGCGAGCAGCGCGTCCACATGTCCGTGGTAGCAGCCGGCGAACTTCACGACCTTGGCCCGGCCGGTGAAACCGCGGGCGAGGCGGATCGCGGACATCGTCGCTTCCGTACCGCTGGAAACAAGCCGTACCTGCTCCACCGGCTCGACCCGGGTCACGATCTCCTCGGCGAGGGCGACCTCGCCCTCGCCCGGCGTGCCGAAGGAGGTACCGCGGGCGACCGCGGCCTGCACCGCCTCGATGACGGCCGGGTGGGAGTGCCCGAGGATCATCGGACCCCACGAGCAGACGAGGTCGACATATTCGCGCCCGTCCGCATCGGTGAGGTACGGGCCGGTACCGGACACCATGAACCGGGGCGTACCGCCCACGGCGCGGAAAGCACGGACGGGAGAGTTCACGCCGCCGGGCGTCACGAGTGACGCACGGTCGAAAAGCGTCTGCGAAACTGGGGCTTCGTATGAATACGACACTTTGGTCCTGATCTGCGATGCGGGCGGTCGGGGGGCCGGGACAGATGATCTCGGCCACCGGTGAGCGGACGGGGCGATCTCCTCGTATTACGAAAGGGCGTCATCCCTCTCGCGTCTGCGAAACTGGGGCGACATAGGGAATGCTCACGGAATCCATGGTGTCAGAGGCCCCTAAGTTCTTGCGGACGGGTGTTTCACAGCACTTTCGTGGGGGAGGTCACTGTCACGATGATCGGGTTGCGCGGCGGGGGCTGCGAGTGGTCGGGTGGAGATATGCATCGCGGTGGCGGACTGGGCGAGGGGACCGACGACCTGGGTCCTGAGCCTGCCCGGCGGGGTAAGCATCGGCGAGGCGATGCCGGCGCGGATGAACCCATGGGAAGCAGGAGCGGCCGAGTGGGGGTGACCTACAAATATTTCGGCGCACCTGACGGGGCCACTGCCGCCCGGGTGCCGATTTCGATGCGCCCCGAGGAGCTCGGCGGCGACGAGCTCGGCATGGGCGGAATGTTCGCCAAGATCAAACCGGAGACCATAGCCGCCATGGTGCTCACCGGAATCCAGGGCATGCCGTTGAACAAGGTGCCGCCACTGGAGCTGGTCGTCCTCCACCCCGACTACGCGGTGGTCAAACTTCCGATGACGGTGGTCGACCCGCTGCGCGGCATCGGCGAGGAGTCGGTGGGTGCGGCAGCCTTCATCTGGTCGACGGTTCCGGACCGGGGCGGTCCGCGTGACGCTTTCAATGTGTACCAACTGCTCCACGAATGGCAGGATTTCAGCCATCGTCTGCATGAGGCGGGTCACCAGCCGTACTGCCTGGTGTGGCCCTGAGCCGTCCGGGCTTCGGCCGTGGCTGCGATCGCGGTCGCACTCGCACTCGTGGCAACGGTCTCGGATGCGAATGCGGATGCGGCCGTTGACCAAGGCTGCGACTGCGACTGCGACTGGATGAACGGCGGATGGCCCGGCCGGACCATCCGCCACACGGTGCTCCAGCGCATCGGCCGCCGCTTCCCGCACGGCGCGCGGACGCCCTCCGCGAAACCGCCCAACCAGGCCCGCAGGCGGCCGGGCACCGACCGGCTTGCGGTCATGCGCTGGTACTCGGCGCGTCGGGAGTCCCGCACTGCGGTGAGTTTGTCCTGATACGTACGACGTCCCGTCGCGTTCGGTCCAGCGCTCCCGCTCCTCCGGCATGTGCGATCCGCATGCCTTCAGGACGACAGAGGCGCATGCCTTCAGGACGACTGAGCGACATCGGGGACGCCTGACGTACGGCGACGCCGTCCGCTGCGCCGGACAGGTGTTTGCTCGCGCAGGCGTCTCTGTCGTGTGTCTTCTCCGGGCGCTCGGGCAGGGCTAGGTTGGACGGCGCGGCCGCCCGAGACCCCGGCAGCGTGAACTTCCTGTCCACGCGCGGAGGTCCACCGTGAACCCAGTCTTCCTGCTCGTCGTCCTGGCCCTGATCGGCCTCGGGTTCATGGAGCCCGTCCTGTGGGTGGCCGCGGCTGTGCTGATCTTCGGCCAGGTCCGCTACGGCCGCGGCGTCAGCCGTCCCGGAGGCCGGGGCGACATGGAGTACCGGGAGTACCGCGACCGCCGGGACCAGCAGGCCCGCCTGGAGCGGCGCTACCAGCGGGAGAACCGGGGCCGCCTGGCCCGCCAGGCCCGTCGCCGGAGCCAACAGCCGGGCGGCCGGGACGGGAGTCCGCCGGCGAAGCAGTAGCACCGGTTCCTGCTGTTACGGCTGCCAGTGCGGATCCCGGCCGGTCAGGGCGAGCACCCGGTCGAACTCCGAAGCCCGCTCCCCCTCCGCCAGCGGGAACGGCTCGCCGAACACGCCCTTCTTGCGTGCCATCGGCGCCATCTCCGCGAGCGAAGGCCCGAGTTCACCGACCACGACCGGGTCCGGTGTGAACTCCTGCCCCGTGGCGCGGGCCAAGTCCCAGGCATGCACGGTCAGATCGCCCAGCACCATCTGCCCCACGGTCCTGGCCGGGAGGCCCAGTGTCCCCGCCGTGCCCTCCTCGGCTCCGGGAACCGCCCACGCCGCCACGAGCGCGGCGGTCTCGTCGGCAAACCGGCCTCGCCAGTCGCCGTCGGTGTAGTGCCGCACGGAGGCGAAATCGGCATCCTTCCGCGCCGCCAGGGCCTGGAAGTTGATCACCACCTGGAGGAGGTGATCGATCAGGTCCCGTACGTCGTACTCGGTGCACGGAGTCGGGTCGGCCAGTCGGTCGTCGGCAACGCCGCGCACCACCGGTACCGCACGCTCCACCGCCGATTCCAGCAGTTCACTGATGGTGTTCGTCATGCTCCGACGCTAGGCACGGCCGACGCCCTGCGTATTGAACAAACGCGACATAGGATCCGGGCATGACAGGTCCGCGCCGCGACACCCGGGGCATCGTCGAAGCCCAGGAGCTCTTCGCGCGGGTGCGTTTCCGCCGCCGCGAGCCCGCCCCGGCGCTGCGTCCGTATCTCGAGCACTACTGGCTCATCGACTGGGACTTGACGGAGCCGTACGCCTCTCATGTGGTGCCGCATCCCTCGGTGAATGTCGTCTTCCAGCGGTACGGCGGAGCGGCCGGCTGGGGCGAGGTGGCGGGCATCGGCCTGCGGCTCTTCACACAGAAACTGGAGGGGCGGGGCCGGGTGTGCGGGGTGCAGTTCCGCCCCGGCGGCTTCAGGCCGTTCGCGCCGGACCGGCCGGTGTCCGACTGGACGGGACAGCGGCTGCCGGTCGCGGACGTACTGCCGGGCGCGGACCAGGACACCGTCCTCGGCATCCTCGGTCCGGAGGCGGCGGCGGAGGACGGGCCGTCCGAGACCCATGCCCAGGCGCGCGCGGAGGCGGAGGCGGAGGACGCGCGTGTCGCCGCGCTGGATGCCTTCCTGCTGGGGCTCGAGCCGGAAGCCGACCCGCAGGCGCTGCGCGCGATGGCACTGGTCGACCTGGTGCGTACGGACCGCTCGATCCGGCGCGTCGCCGAGCTGGCGGCCGCGGAAGGGGTGTCGGCGCGCTCGCTGCAGCGGCTGTTCGCCGCGTACGTGGGGGTCGGTCCCAAGTGGGTCATCCTGCGCTATCGCATCCACGAGGCGCTGGAGCGCGCCGAGTCGGGCGAAGGCCCGGCCGGTGGGGGGCCGGCGGGCGGGGGCCGGGGCGGCGGCGAAGGTCCTGAAGCCGGCCTGGACTGGGCGGCGCTGGCCGCCGAGCTCGGATACAGCGATCAGGCGCATCTCGTAAGGGACTTCACAGCGACGGTGGGCGTCCCGCCGACCGCGTACGCGCGCCCACCCCTTGGCGACTCTCAGTAGCTCTCGGTGACGCCGACCGCGCCCGTACCGTTGGCCGCCGCGTACCGCAGCACCCGCAACGGCCCGTCCAGCAGCGTGCTCGCGTCGAATTCCGGGGCGTCGCTCATGGCGGACATCCAGGCGTCGATGCGGGCGAGGACCTCGGTGCGGCGTGGCCCGGTGACGGCGAGTGCGGACTCGGTGTGCGGGAGGACGGCGCGCACCTCGGCGGCGGTCAGCAGAAAGTCACCGAACCAGCCCGGCAGCCGGGCCGTGGCTGCCGCCCCCAGCGCGTAGCAGAGGGCGGTGGCCGGGTCGCCCTTGCGCACCGAGGCAACGAACGCGGCGTTCCCTTCGGTATCGCGCAGCAGGTCCAGGCCGGCCTCCTTCATGGCGGTGACGGCCGGGGAGCTCGGGCCGCCGCTGCGAGCGAAGGCGGCGAAGCGGAGGGCGGCAGGCGTGGGTTCGGGCGTGAAGTAGGGCTCGCGGTCGCCGCCGCTGAGCCACCAGGCCAGATCCTCGGCGTAGCCGGGAGGCGTGGTCCACTCCCCCGCGAGGTCGCCCGTCGGATGGACGAACCGTCCCGGCAGGGCGGTGACTTCGGCGTCGGGAACAGCGCCGACCGCCCATACACCGGTGAAGCTCATCGTCCGACCCCCGGTTGTCCGACCCTCGCCCTACAGTGCGTGGCATGGAGATCCAAGCATCGACGGTACGGATCGAGCCATGGTCCGAGGACGACTTCGACCTTCTCCGCGCTGCGAACGCACCTGAGCTGATGGATCACCTGGGGGGCCCGGAGACGGAAGAACAGCTGGTCAAGCGACACCGGCGGTATGTGGATCTGAGCGCGGACCGGACGGGCAGGGGCCGGATGTTCCGCATCGTGCTGGAGGGCAGCGGGGAGGCCGCCGGCACGGTCGGCTTCTGGGAGCAGACGTGGGACGGGGGGCAGGTGTACGAGACGGGGTGGAGCGTCCTGCCCGCGTTCCAGGGGCGGGGCATCGCGACGGCGGGCACGGTGGCGGTCGTCGCGATGGCGCGGGCCGAGCAGAAGCACCGCCATCTGCACGCCTTCCCGTCCGTGGCCAACGGCCCCTCGAACGCGGTGTGCAGGAAGGCGGGCTTCGAGCTGGTGGGCGAGTGCGACTTCGAGTACCCGCCCGGCCAGATCCTGCGGTCCAACGACTGGCGCGTCGACCTGATGGACTAGGTGCCAGGGCCCGCTTGACGAGCGGGCCCTTTTCGCGGATATTTATCTGCGCCACGCAGTTTCTGCGCAACGTCGAATATTTTCGTTGCGGCTGCCCCTCTCCGAGTCCCGAAGGAATCCCTCCATGCCCATCCTCGTCACCGGAAGCCGCGGCCAGGTCGGCTCCTCCCTCATACCGCTCCTGCACGAGGCGGGAGTCGACGTCCGCGCCGCCTCCGGCAGCCCCGAGAAGCTCAGCCTGCCGTCGGGCGTCAAGGCCGTGAAGTGCGCCCTCGACGACCCCGCGACCTTCCCGGCCGCCCTCGAATCGGTCACCTCCGTGTTCCTCTACGCCGAGCCGTCGCAGATCGGCGCGTTCCTCGAAGAGGCCACGGCTACGGGTGTCGAGCACATCGTGCTGCTCTCCTCCAGCTCGGTCCTCGACCCCGGCGCCGCCGGCAACCCGGTCGCCGCGTCCCATCTCGCGGTCGAGCAGGCGCTGGCGGCCTCACCCATCGAAACGACAGTCCTGCAGCCCGGCGCGTTCGCGAGCAACGCGCGCCCATGGCTCTGGGCGCTGCGGTCCACAGGCGCGATCGACCTTCCGTACCCGGGCAGTTACGGCGATCCGATCCATGAGCAGGACATCGCGGAAGCCGCGCTCGCGGTTCTCACCCGGCCGCCGCTGCGCGGCGCGACGTACCACCTGACCGGTCCCGAGTCCCTCACCTTCACCGAGCAGATCGCGATCCTCGAGCAGGCCACGGGCCGCTCCATCCCCTTCAACACCGTGACGCGCGAGGCCTGGAAGGAATCCATGGCCGACTACATGCCCGGCGCCTTCGCGGACGGGCTGCTCGACTACTGGGCCTCGACGGACGGTTCACCCACTCCTCTCACCAGCAACGTCGAGGAGCTGACCGGGCACCCGGCCCGCACCTTCGCCGAATGGGCGAAGGAGAACGCGGACTCCTTTCGCGCCTGACCGCAACCCACCGGCCCCGGCCGGGACCGGCCCACCGCCGCGCCCACCGGACCCCGCGGATCCCGCCTGCCCCCGCCGGACCCGGTGGCCGGACCGGAAAGCCCTGGCTGACGCGTGCCGCCCGATGACATGCTTGCCGCGTGAACGGACCGGAAATCACCCTCAGCGTCGCCCCTGAGCTGCGTCTCTTCGTCCCGTTGGAGCGCCGCGAGGGCCGTACGACCCTGGTCACCGACGGCTCCTCGACACTGGGCCACGCCATCGAGTCACTCGGCGTTCCGCTCACCGAGGCAGGCCGGCTGCTCGTCGACGGCCGCCAGGTCTCCGTGTCCCACATCCCGCGCGCCGGCGAGAGCGTCGAGGTCCGCGGTGTCGAGCGGCCGCAGCAGGTGCCCGGTGCGCCGCTGCGCTTTCTGCTCGACGTCCACCTCGGCACACTGGCGCGGCGGCTCCGACTCCTCGGCGTCGACGCGGCGTACGAGAACGAGGACATCGGCGACCCGGCCCTGGCGGCGCTCTCGGCGAAGGAGCGTCGGGTCCTGCTCTCCAGGGACCGCGGGCTGCTGCGGCGGCGGGAGATCTGGGCGGGGGCGTACATCTACAGCGACCGGCCCGATGACCAACTCCGGGACGTACTGGAGCGGTTCGCGCCGGTGCTCGCGCCATGGACTCGGTGCACGGCATGCAACGGCCGGCTGACCGACGCCGACAAGGAGTCGGTCCAGGAGCATCTGGAGCAGGGGACGCAGCGCTCGTACGACGTCTTCGCGCAGTGCACGGCCTGCGAGCGCGTCTACTGGCGGGGCGCGCACCACGCCCGGCTGGAGGCGATCGTCGAGGACGCGCTGCGCGAATTCGGCGGCGCTGCCGCGTAGTGCTGCCGCGTGGTGCGGTAGCGCCGTAAGCCTGCGTAGTGCGGTAATGCCGTAAGAGCGGTGGCGCCGGAGCCGTACCGCGGTGGTCAGTGGCTCAGAGCTGCCCGCCGCGCAGCCGCTCGACCTGCGCGGCGCTGAGCTCCACGGTCCGTCGCATATGAGCCGTGAGCAGGGCGATCTCGTCGTCGCTGTACGCGTCGAACATCGTGAACCAGGCGCCGTTCAGCTTCTGCCACACCGCGCCGAACTCCGCCATCCGCTCGGGCACGAGGGTCACGAGCACCCGCCGCCGGTCCGCGGTGTCGCGCTCGCGCGTGACATACCCGGCCCTCTCCAGCCGGTCGACGAGCCGCGTCGCGGACCCGGTGGTGAGTCCGGTCAGCTCAGCGACCCGGCCGGTGGTGACAGGCTCCGGCTCCAGGCTGAGCAGATTGAGGCACTGCAGATCGGTGGGGTGCAGCTGCAGATGGTCGGCGAGCGCCTGGTTGAAGAGGGCGTACGAAGCCATGTAGCGGCGCGACGCGGTGCCCAGCTCTTTCATCAGCCCGCTGCGGTCGGCCGTACTCTTCTGCGTCATGCAGAGATTGTACGGCGCAGGCTCGGCGCAACCCGGCGGAGGCTCGACCGCCCAGGCCCAGCGGCACCGGCTATGGCCGCGCGTCCGTCAGATAACGCTGGACGGTCGGGGCCAGCCAGCTCACCACCTCCTCACGGGTCATCTCGACGGCGGGCGGGAAGCGGAGCACATAGCGGGCGAGTGCCATGCCCAGGATCTGCGAGGCGACGAGCGCGGCTCGGCGGGGAGCCTCCGCGGGGTCCGGGCAGACGCCGGCGGCGACGGGCCCGAGCTGCCCCTTGAAGATCTGGTGCGCGCGCTCGGCTGCCGCGGCATTGGTGACGCTGGCCCGCAGCAGAGCGGTCAGCACCTCGTCCTGCTCCCACCGGTCGAGGAAGTGGGAGACGAGGACCGCGCCTATGTGCTTGCCGGGCAGAGCACCCAACTCCGGTAGTCGCAGGTCGAATTCGGAGGCTGCGGCGAACAGCCCCTCCTTGTTTCCGTAGTAGCGCATGACCATCGACGGGTCGATTCCGGCGTCGCGCGCGATGGCACGGATGGTGGCGCGCTCATAGCCGTCGGCCGCGAAGCGCTCGCGGGCGGCTTCGAGGATCGCGGCCTTGGTGGCATCGGAGCGGCGTGGACCGCCGGGGGCTTCCGTCGTCATGCCAACAACTGTAGGCCAACAAGTGTTGACACGCCAGTATCGAGGGTTCTACATTTGCCAACAAGCGTTGACCAACGATCGTTGGCACTCAGGAGGCAAAGCCATGACCGGCAAGCCCAGCACCAACGGAACATCCGGCGCAGCCGATGCGGCGGGCGACATCACCGACGTCCTCGTCGTGGGCGCGGGCCCCACCGGGATGCTGCTCGCGGGCGACCTCGCCGCGGCGGGCATCTCGGTCACGGTCATAGAGCGCCGTGCGCACGAGACCAGCAATATGACGCGCGCCTTCGGGGTGCACGCCCGCACGCTGGAACTGCTCGACGCCCGGGGACTGGCCGACGAGCTGGTCAAGAAGGGCACTCCCATCACCGGCCTGCGGCTGTTCGGCCGGCTCTCGCTGGACCTGTCCAAGCTGCCGTCCCGCTTCCCCTATCTGCTGATCACCCCGCAGTACGAGGTGGAGCACCTGCTGGAGCGCCGGGCGCTGTCCACCGGCGTCCACTTCCGGTACGGGGCGGAGCTGCTCGGCCTGCATCAGTCCGCCGGCTCCGGCTCCGGCTCCGGCTCCGGCTCCGGCTCCGGCTCCGAGGCAGGCTCCGACGCGGGCTTGGTCACCGCCGAGATCCAGGACGCCGAAGGCGTGCGTACCACCCTCCGGGCGCGCTATCTGGTCGGCACCGACGGAGTGCGCAGCGCCGTGCGCAAGTCCCTGGGCCTGCCGTTCCCCGGTGTCTCCGTGATCCGGTCCATCGTCCTCGCGGACGTAAAGCTCACCGATGAGCCCGCGGACCTGCTCACAGTCAATGGCACGGGCGACGCCTTCGCCTTCATCGCCCCCTTCGGCGACGGCTGGTACCGGGTCATGGGCTGGAACCGCAAGCGCCAGGTCCCCGACAGCGAGCCCGTCGACCTCGAGGAGGTACGCGAGATCGCCCGCCTCGCCCTCGGCACTGACCACGGCATGCACGACGCCCGCTGGATCTCCCGATTCCACAGCGACGAGCGCCAGGTCCCCTCCTACCGGACCGGCCGCGTCTTCCTCGCCGGCGACGCCGCGCACGTCCACTCCCCGGCCGGGGGCCAGGGCATGAACACCGGCCTCCAGGACGCGGCGAACCTCTCCTGGAAGCTCGCCTCGGCCCTCCGCGGCGATGCCCCCGACCCCGAGGCCCTGCTCGAGAGCTACCAGACCGAGCGGCACCGCGTCGGCGCGATGGTGCTGCGCAGCAGTGGCAGCATCGTCCGCCTCGCCATGGCCCACACCCCGCTTCAGCGTGCGGCCCGCTCCCTCGCCTCCCGGTTCCTGAACGCGGTCGGTCCCGCCGCCGACAAAGCGATGGGCATGATCTCCGGGATCGGCATCTCGTACGGCACCACGCGCGGCGCCCATCGCCTCACGGGCAGGCGCGCACCGGACCTGGAGCTCGCCGAAGGCCGGCTGTACGAACTGCTGCGCAAGGGCGAGTTCGTGCTGGTGGGCCCGGCAGGTGAGACACCTGCCGCCCCGGCCGCCCCCGGCCGCGTCATGCGGGCACACTGGACGACGGACCGCCGCACCGCACTCCTGATCCGCCCCGACGGCTATATCGCCTGGGCAGCCGGCCGCTGAACGGCCCGCCGGCGCGGACTGCGAGCCGACGCCGACCGCGCCCACCGACGATGCGGTGTGGGTGGCGGCGGGATACCTGCGCCATGGGCGATATCGGCGCCATAGGGTCGACGACACCGAGCACCTGTCACGCGGCCCGCCCCCGTTGTGCCGCCCACCGGGGAGGCACCCGCTCAGAAGACGTACGGGTCCCCGGTCGCCGGTACCAGCACTCGGTGCTCGTTGTTCTGCGTGTTCCGGTCGGTCGCGCCGCCGTTCCATTGGGTACCGATGGTCACGACCACCTCGTCCGGTGTGCCCACCGTCCTCAGATCGAGCGCGGCCTGCCGTCCGCCCCCGCCCGCCCGCAGCTCACCCGTGGCCCAGAGCACCACCCGGTCCCCGGACCACAGGCATCCGGGCGGCAGTGCCTGCCCTCCGGCCAGGGGCACCGAGAAGGTCAGCCGCACGGTCGAGTCCGTGAGGCTTGAGGGACCGTAGCTCTCACTCAGCAGCCAGACCGCGAGCCGCCCGTCCGTCAGCGAGACCTGGCCGTGGTGCGCCACATCCGACTCCGGCGCGATCACCCGGCCACCCGCGACCGCGCTTGCCCCCGAGCCGATCACCATCACCGCCGCTGCGGACACCGCCCACAGCGCCTTACGCATCGCACACAGAAGATACCTATTGCTCCCGATCACACCTGATTACTCATCAGCTCCGGCGAGTCCCCGACCTCGTGCATGACAACCTGCATCCATGCTTGTCGCCCGTTCCGCCGCTCTCTTCCTCGTCGCCGCCCTCTTCGAGATCGGCGGAGCCTGGCTCGTCTGGCAAGGGCTCAGGGAGCACCGGGGCTGGATCTGGATCGGCGCGGGAGTCATCGCCCTCGGTGCGTACGGCTTCGTCGCCACCCTCCAGCCGGACGACGAGTTCGGCCGCATCCTCGCCGCGTACGGCGGAGTCTTCGTGGCGGGCTCGATCGCCTGGGGCATGGTCGCCGACGGCTACCGCCCCGACCGCTGGGACGTGCTCGGAGCCCTGGTCTGCCTGGCAGGCATGGCCGTGATCATGTACGCCCCGCGCGGCCGCTGACTCCGCGACCCGCCGCAGGGCCGCCTATCCTGGCCGCATATCGATCACACGCGCGAGGAGTACGTCATGACCGCCGCTGGGACCCCCGTCGCCGTCGTCACCGGAGCCAGCAGCGGCATCGGTGCCGCCACCGCACGGCAACTGGCCGCCGCCGGCCACCACGTCATCCTCACCGCCCGCCGCAAGGACCGCGTCGAGGCACTCGCCGCCGAACTCACCGGCGCGGGCTACCAGGCCACCGCATACGCCCTCGATGTCACCGACCGCCCGGCCGTCGACACCTTCGCCGCCTCCCTCGACCGCTGCGACGTCCTCGTCAACAACGCAGGCGGCGCACTCGGCGCCGACCCCGTCGCCACCGGCGACCCCGCCGACTGGCGCACGATGTACGAGGTCAATGTCATCGGCACGCTCCACGCCACCCAGGCCCTGCTCCCGGCGCTCACCAGGAGCGGCGACGGTACCGTCGTCATCCTCTCCTCCACGGCGGGCCACGCCACCTACGAGGGCGGCGCGGGCTATGTCGCCGCCAAGAACGGCGCCCGTGTCCTGGCCGAGACCCTTCGCCTGGAGATCGTCGGCACGCCGGTCCGCGTGATCGAGATCGCCCCGGGCATGGTCAGGACCGACGAGTTCGCCACGACCCGCTTCCGCGGTGACGAGGAGAAGGCGGCCAAGGTCTACGCGGGCGTGGCCCAGCCCCTCACCGCCGACGATGTCGCCGACACCATCACCTGGGCCGTCACCCGCCCCTCCCACGTCAACATCGATCTGCTCGTGGTCCGCCCCCGCGCCCAGGCCTCCAACTCCAAGGTGCACCGCGAGCTCTGACGGCTGCGGCACGCCCCCGGCGTCAGAGGAGCGTCTGCTCCGTCCAGATGGTCTTGCCTCTCCCCGTACGTCGGGCGCCCCAGGCCTGGCTGAACTGGGCGACCAGGTACAGGCCGCGGCCGCCTTCGTCGTCGTCCTCGGCGTGTCGCAGATGTGGTGAGGCGTTGCTGAAGTCCTCGACCTCACAGGTCAGAACAGCGTCGCGGATCAGGCGGAGCCCGATCGGCCCTTCGGAGTAGCGGACGGCATTGGTCACCAGTTCGCTGGCAATGAGCCCGGTGGTGAAGTCGAGATCGGTGAGGCCCCATTCCGCAAGCCGACCGCTGACCAGACGGCGGGCCTCGGCGGCACTCTCCGGGGCGTTGGCCAGCGTCCAGGAGGCCAGCTTCTGAGGGCCGAGTGAGCGGGTGCGTGCGAGTAGCAGCAGGGCGTCGTCGTCGGGGGGCTCGGGGAGCAGCGCAGCAGCCAGGGCGTCACACGTGTCCTGCAGAGTTCCCGTGCGTCTGCCCAGGACTTCCCGGTAGAGGGGGAGCCGGCTTTCCGTGGTGCCCTGGATGAGCCCGGCGTTGCGGAGGGCGAGG